>NZ_SOFC01000006.1:0-298204 GCF_004402825.1 Cryobacterium sp. Hz9 | reverse complement strand
AACCCGTTCCACCCACAGCTGTGCCTGCAATCCCCACCCCGCCGAGGACCAGGGCGCTCCGGCGACTGAGATCGGGCACTACCGGCCCTCCTCGAGCACACGCAACTGATCACGGAACTGCTCCGCAGTGAGCTCCCCCCGAGCGAAACGCTCCTCGAGAATCTGCCTGGCACTGACCGCACCAGCTTGCCCCGGGGCGGATCGCGTGCCATCGCTCCCGGACTTGTTCGACAGTAACCGAACAATGACATAAATGAGCACGGCGACGCCTGCCAGGGCCAGCAGTCCGAACCCCCAGGACCATCCCATACTTCCGTTACCCCACATCATCTGAGTTGAGCTCCTTCCGTTCACTGATCCGTATCTCCACCGTACCCCTAGAGGTATAAGTCGTGGCTGGGTAGATCGTCCACGCACGTGGAACGGCACGTACCTCACACACCGGTGCAACCCGCTGAAACTCACGCAACAAGAAGGCCCAAACGCGAGGCTTTGATGGCTTCGAACTAGGCCCAGGGGTCGCGGGATATAGCTTGAAGCCATGACGAACGGGTGGAATCGGAAGGCCATTGTTAGTGCCAAGCTCGTCACCATCTTGACCCCGATCGGGGGACGCGCGCGTGCCAAGTGATGACGCGCTCTGGCGATAGGTCGCTGCTTTCCAGGAGCCACTTGGGGACGCGCTAAGCCTTAATCCACCGGTCCGCCTTAAGTGAGCGGCGAATTGAGGCTTCGTCATCTGCGGGCTAGGCCTGTTGTCCGTGCCCGCCGAGCTGCACAGCAACATCCTGGCACCCTTTGAATACGTTCTCACCGTTGACCTAAACTTCCTAGGAATCATCACCGCAGGTCTCTTCGCCCTCGTCTTACTCACTGTCTCCTTCCTGACTAGCACTCGTCGGGCTGCCGTGAAAGCTCAGGGACGTCAGCTCTGAGCGAGACCTCAATCCCGCAAGGGCGACTACCAAGTGAGCAGGGAACTGGACGACCGCACCGCGCGGTGCCATTCTGGTGTTGTATCAACCGAATGGAGACATGATGGTCAACGCTTCAGGCGTGAATGTGGCGGAAACCCGCGCACAGCCCCGCGGGATAGGTCTACCTGGCACCATCCTCGGTATCGGGTTAGGTGGATTCGTCGATGGGATCCTGCTGCATCAGATCCTGCAGTGGCACCACATGCTCACCAGCGCCGTGACCGCGAACATTGATATTGGGTCCTACCCGGCGGATACGGTCCCCGGTCTGCAAATGAACACGCTTTGGGACGGGTTGTTCCATACGGTCACTTGGCTCGCGGTACTGATCGGGCTGGGAATGCTTTACTCTCGCGTCACCGGATCCCGCGGCCGCGTCTGGGCCTCACGCGTGCTCTGGAGCTGGATCCTGGTCGGGTGGGGAATATTTAACCTGGTGGAAGGCATCGTGGACCACCACATCCTGGGGGTCCATCACGTGATCAGCGGGGAGTTCCAAACCCTGGCCGATATCCTCTTCCTTGTCCTCGGCGCGTTACTCGTAATCGGCGGATGGCTGTTGCAGCGTACCGGGCGCCCCATCGATCTGACCGACCACAATGATCGAACGCACTCCTTGAGGTGATGTCCGACACGCACGAGGCTCACGCCGGCCACGCCGCCACCGCCTTGGAGACGGCGGTTCCGCTGATCCTCATCGCCGCGGTAGCGCTCGGATACGTTCTCCTCGCTCATAACCGCGGTAAGGAACCACGCGGGTGGAGCAGCTGGCGGATCGCAAGTTTCCTCACCGGCTGCACTCTCCTCGCCCTGGGCTTATCCCCGCAGACCTCTCCATTTCCTCTCGGCGGGCTACCTACTCACATGTACCAGGACCTGCTCATCGGGATGTACGCGCCCATCGGGCTGGTCCTTGGCGCACCCATAACCCTTCTGCTCTGATCCGTACCCCGACGTCAAGGCAAGACCATCGGACGCATTCTCCGAGCCCGGCCCATGCACCTCATCGCCCACCCCGTCACCACATTGGCCCTCAATCTCGGCGGTCTGGCCGTGCTGTACTTCTCCCCTCTCTTCAGCGCCGCATCTAACGCCCCTGTCCTTCACCACCTCGTGCACCTGCACTTCCTCGCGGCCGGCTACCTGTTCGCCTGGGTCATCTCAGGCCCGGATCCCGCGCCCCGACGACCGTCCGTGCCCGCTGAGCTGCTGATATTGGGCGTCGCGATCGCCAGCCACGCGATCATCTCCCAACTCCTCTACGCCGGACTGTTCGTTTAGGTCCCCGCGACCGCGTCCGAGTTCCGGCAGGCCGGAGGACTCATGTACTACGGAGGAGACCTCGCAGAACTTTTCCTCGCATTCGCCCCCCGTCTCCACCTGGCGGCCACAGCACCGGCGCCAACTCGCACATCCCAATCAGGCGCAACCGAGCACTGTCAGTTAAACGGAACTCCCCGTCGTCTGCGCGTCGTTGTCTGGTCTGGGACTTTCCTACAACCGGCGGCCGTAGTCGCTCACATCTTCCGAATAAAGCCAGGCCACGCAACGATCGGCCGACACCATCTTTCGTTGAACGCTACCGATTGTTTGACCCGTCGAGGGTGGGCAAGATGCGGCCGGCGTGCCGCATTGGCGACACTCGGGCAGATGGAACATCAAATCAAGCGCGAACGCGTCATCGAATCGATCACCAAGTGCCGCGACGCGGCAAGAGTCTGGGAGGTTGCCCTCGGATCATCACCGACAGCCGAATCCGCAACGCCCGCCGCCTCATAGAAGGGGGAGAGACAGCAGCGCAGGTCGCGCGCGATCTCGGAATGTTCCGAGCGACCTCCTACCGCCGCTGGCGCGCCCTGAGATAACACTGAGCATTCTGGTGACGACATCCGGATAAACAGCGACGTCACACAGAGATACCGCGGGCCGACACGGAGCGGGGGGCAAGACCCCGTGCGGCGAGAAGCGGCAACGGGCATACGCAAGCAGCGGACAAAGTCGGCAACCACCACTGTCAGAAAGCTCGATTTACGGATACTCTTCGCCGCAAGCGTGCGTGCGTGCGTGCGTGCGTGCGTGCGTGCGAATAATGCCAATGCATTTGGTTGAGGGCTACGTATTATCGCTGTCGCATTAATCGTCGGGATCGACCCGATGGGCGAGAACACATAGGAGTGAATGGTGAAGAAGAACATCAAACGGTTTAGCC
Organism: Cryobacterium sp. Hz9; assembly: GCF_004402825.1. NCBI lineage: Bacteria > Bacillati > Actinomycetota > Actinomycetes > Micrococcales > Microbacteriaceae > Cryobacterium > Cryobacterium sp. Hz9. Next base: position 295,018 of record NZ_SOFC01000006.1, on the reverse strand, counting down.
TTTGACCACAAGACCGGCGAACTCATCGAGCCCATCCGCAAAAAGACCATCGTGATACCCGCCGGAAAAGACCCCGCCAAGGACAAAGCCCTCAAGTACGGGCAGACCTACCCCCACAAGAGCCCGACCTGGAAGGGCTACTACGCACTGCGCAACACCGTCGAAAGCCAGAACGCGTTCATCAAGGACTCCGCGACCGAAGACATCGCCTCCCCCCTGAAACGGCGCGCCCGCGGCAACACCTTCGCCTCACTGGCCGTGACACTCGCACTCGTCTCAGCCAACATCCGAAAGATTTTGACTTTCATTCAGAGCGAGCTCGCCCGAGTGCCCCTCACCACGAAGAACAAGTCCTTCGCGAGCACGTACTATTCCAGCGCTGAAATCACGGCGGCGACGCCACCCACCGACACGGCGCCGTCACCACCACCCAGCTAGCCGCCCGGTCGTCAACAATTCCGTTACCTGCAGTAAAAGTCGCTTCGCCCTGCCAAAAAAAGGGCGAAGCGGTGTTTAACCGCCGACCGCGCGCCGATCACAGCGTTTCTTGGGGCTAGCACTCTCGAAATCGGCGCCTTAACGCAGAAAACCGGCGATGCGATCGCCGGTTTTTTGTTGCCGCAGGAATTTCGTAAACTAAACGCCGGAATTACGTAAACTCCTCGCTGCGGAGACGGTGGGATTTGAACCCACGGTACCCCGTAAAGGGTACTCCACCTTAGCAGGGTGGTGCACTAAGCCGAACTATGCGACGTCTCCTCGGTGCCTGCTTGCGCAAACACACTCCCCCATCTTAGCCGTACCGGGGGCATCCGCTCTGACCATGAAAACCACGGCCGGAGAAAAGGATACCGGCGCCCGGCTACCCTTGCTCGCGCAGGGTTCGACCGGCCGTGCAGGTGTAATCGCCGGCCGTTTGACCGGTCACCGAATCCGACAGGACAACTCCGGGAGCCTCCGTCGCCACGGGCGCCTCGGTAGCCACCGGAACGTCGGTCGCGGCCGGAACGGGAGCGGCGTCAACCGGAGCATTCGGGTCGGCGACAGTGCCACGGCCGGTTGTTCCGCTCAGAGTCAGCGGTTCATCGGCAGCGACCGCCGCGAACAGGTCGTCGAATGCCGGCTGAATGGCTTTGACACCGCCCGTCACGTTGCCGGTGGGCACCTGGGCGAATACGACCTGGTTGAGATTGATGTCCTTCAGCGCGACGGCGATCGATGCGAGGGTCGTCACGCTGTTGAGGCTCTCAGATAGGCGCATGTTGGCTGTCACTGCCTTGGCCAGGGCGTATACCTTGGTCGGGTCGGAGAGGGTGTCGGCGCTCTGGATCGTGCGCACGAGCGACGACATGAACAACTGCTGGTTGTTGATGCGGGTCAGGTCGCTGCCGTCGCCGAGGCCGTGGCGGGTGCGCAGAAATTGCAACGCCTCATAGCCCTCGAGCAGGTGCTCGCCCGGGTCGAGGAAGGTTCCGGTGTATTCGTCTTCGATGCGCTCCGCGACACAGACCGGCACGCCGCCGACGGCGGAGGACATGGACATGACGCCGCTGAACTGCGCCTCGGCTGCAAATGGAATGGAGAGTCCGGTGAGCTTCTCAACGGTCAGCACGGTGCAGGCGAGCCCGCCGTAGCTGAGCGTGGTGTTGATCTTCTGGCTGCTCATCGCGTTGAACGAGCCGCCTTTGGGGTTGGGGCAGGAGGGGATGGAGACGAACATGTCACGGGGGAAGCTGATGACCGAGGCGTTGCTGTGGTCTTCCGAGATGTGCAGCAGCATCGTCACATCGTTGAGGTCGCCGGTGGAGTCCTTCGGGCCGAACGCTGCGTCCTGGCCGACTCGACTGTCGCTTCCGACGATGAGCATGTTGACGCCGCCGTCTATGGCGCCGATCGACGGGACCGGGCCGTCGCTCTCATTGGCGAGGTGCACGCCGGGCTGCACGCTCACGGCGACGTCGTAGGTCGCGATGGCGGCCACGGAGAATCCGCTGACCAGAACGACGGCCACGCTGCCCGCAATGAACTTCGCCACGGTCACGGCAGCGTTCGACTTTTTGAGCCGGCCATGACGCGCAACGGTTTTGAGGTTCTTGGAGCCGGCCCGGCGGGGGCGAAGCTGGTCGCTCACTCATGTCCTCTCATCGGGTGGTCGGCCTGATCGGCCTGCGGCGCCAATAGTTGTGCGCCGGTCTTATTCGGTTCAGTGAAGCTGCCGTGCGGTGGAGCGTGAAATCGTGCTGCGGAGGGCGTGGGATTCGAACCCACGAGACATTTCTGCCCACCAGTTTTCAAGACTGGCTCCATCGGCCGCTCGGACAGCCCTCCCGGTTGCCCATTTTCCGTGCAAAATACTGCGCGGGATGAATTGGGCGAACTGGCCCGATTCTAGCCGATGACAGACCCCACACACTGACAGAGCGGCCTGACAACCGGCTGGATACCGGTCAGAGCGTGCGCAGTACCGTGGCGAGGCCGTCGATTGAGACATTGCCGGTGATCTCCGACCCGGCGGCGAGGACGTCGTGGGGCGACTCGCCCATGGCGACACCGCGACCGAATTCACCGGCCCACTGCAGCATGTCGATGTCATTGCGACCATCACCGACGGCCATGACCCGGTCGCGGGGAACACCAAGCGACACGCGCACCCGCTCCATCGCCGTTGCCTTGTTGACGCCATCGGGGGCGATGTCGAGCCAGGCGGTCCACCCGATGGCGTAGCTCACCCCGTTCAGCCCCATCCGTTCGACGACGTGGAGGAAATCCTCCATGTCGTGGTCGGGCGAGATGACAACTACCCGGGTCGCCTGGTGTTTGAGGAGCTCATCGAAATCGACTCGTTCGCTGTCCATACCGATCGTGGCATCGGGAATCGGCTCGGTGTAGCGGTAGAAGCCGTGCTCGTCTTCGACCGCGAACCTGGCCGAGCCAAGGTGCGCGCGAATCGAGGTGAGCACGTTGCTCGGGTCGAAGGTTTCGACCCATTCCCGTCGGTATCCCATGGGCGCGGAGGCGTCACGGTGCATGGTGATGGCACCGTTGGAGCAGACCACGTAACGCGGTGAGATGCCGAGTCGGTCGAGCACTGGCAGGGCAGCGGCCGCGGAACGCCCGGTGGCCAACATGACCTCGTGTCCAGCAGCGGCGAGGCGGGCGACCTCGTCGATCACGGCCTGGCTGATCGAGCCGTCTACGTGCATCGTGGTGCCGTCGATGTCGAGGGCGACGAGCCACGGTGTGGTCGTGAGCACTGTGGTCATTTCGATCCCTTCACGCGGAGCGGCGTCAGCACCTCGAGGCCGCCGAGGTACGGCCGCAGCGCCTCAGGAACGAACACCGACCCATCCGCTTGCTGGTGTGTTTCGAGCATGGCCACGATCCAGCGGGTGGTCGCTAGCGTGCCGTTCAGGGTGGCGACCGGCGTGGTTTTGCCCGATTCGGTGCGATAGCGGATATCCAGCCGGCGCGCCTGATAGGTGGTGCAGTTACTCGTGCTGGTCAGCTCGCGGTAGGCGTTCTGGGTGGGAACCCAGGCCTCGATGTCGAACTTGCGGGCGGCGCTCGACCCGAGGTCGCCGGCGGCCACATCGATCACCCGGTAGCTGAGGCCCAGCGACTGCAGCATGCCTTCCTGCAGGGCTACGAGGCGCTCGTGCTCGGCATCGGCATTTTCGGGCAGCACGTAGGTGAACATTTCGAGCTTGTTGAACTGGTGCACGCGAATGATGCCGCGGGTGTCTTTTCCGCCCGAGCCAGCCTCACGGCGGTAGCAGGTGGACCAGCCGGCGTAACGCAGGGGTTCCTCGGACAGGTCGAGGATCTCATCTTTGTGGTACCCGGCGAGCGCGACCTCGCTCGTGCCGGTGAGGTAGAGGTCATCGGCGGGCAGGTAGTAGACCTCGTCGTTGTGTTCACCGAGAAAACCGGTGCCGTCCATGATTTCGGGGCGCACCAGGGTGGGGGTGATGAGCGGCACGAAGCCGGCTTCGAGCGCACGGTCCAGCGCCATGTTCATGAGAGCGATCTCGAGGCGGGCACCGATGCCCTTCAGGAAGTAGAAGCGGGTACCGGAGACCTTGGCGCCGCGCGCCATGTCGATGGCACCGAGCAGTTCGCCGAGTTCGAGGTGGTCGCGCGGCTCGAAGTCGAACACCGGGGCCTCGCCGTGGGTGCGCAGGGTCGCGAAGTTTTCTTCGGCGCCGCACGGAACACCGTCGATGATCGGGTTCGCGATGGTCTTGACGATCGCGGTGAAGCGGGCATCTGCCTCGCCGGCGATGACTCCGGCAGCTTTCACCTCGACGGCGAGGCTTTGCGCTTCGGCAACGAGGGCTTTCTTCTCGGCGCCGGGCGCGGCAGCCACGCGCTTGCCGAACAGGTTCTGTGCAGCCCGCAGGTCTTCGAACGCGGTGATCGTCGACCGCCGTTCCGCATCTGCGGCCAGTGCGGCATCCACCGCTTCCACGGAGTCGCCACGGGCCTCCTGCGAACGCTTGAAGAGGTCAGGGTTTTCGCGTAGCAGCACCGGATCAATCACCCGGCCAGTCTACAAGCGACTGCCGTCGGGCAATCGCGGGGGCAACCCAGTAGCGTAAGCCTCGTGAGCGCCTCCGAAAACCTCGCCCAGCACGCGGCCGTCGTCTACAATCCGGTCAAGGTCGACCTCGCCAGGTTGCGGGCGAGCGTGGCCGCAGCGGAGCGGGCCGCCGGCTGGGGTGCGACGCAATGGTTTGAAACGTCCGTCGACGATGTCGGTCAGTCAGCCACCAAGCGGGCCCTCGATGCCGGCGCCGCCATGGTGCTCTCGGTCGGCGGTGACGGCACGGTGCGGGCCGTAGCCGAGGCGTTGCGCGAGTCCGGAGTGCCCATGGCCATCGTGCCCTCGGGCACCGGCAACCTGCTCGCCCGCAACCTGCTCCTGCCGCTCGGCAGCATTGACACCGCAACATCGATCGCGTTCAGCGGTGTCGACAAGCCCATCGACCTTGGCGTCGCCAGCGTGACCACCGAGGCCGGCGCGATGGAGGAACACGTTTTTCTGGTCATGGCCGGGCTCGGCCTCGACGCGCAGATGATCGCCCACACACGCGACGACCTCAAGAAGCAGGTGGGCTGGCTCGCCTACGTCGACGGGGTGGCGCGGGCGCTGCCGAAAGCGCGGCCATTTCGCATCCGTTACAGCGTTGCCGGGCGGGTCGACCGGCCGGCGCAGGTGAGCGCCATTCTCGTCGCCAACTGTGGGCTGCTGCCAGGCAACCTGCAGTTTCTGCCCGATGCGCGCCTCGACGACGGCATTCTCGACATTGCCGTGCTGCAGCCCAAGGGCGTGCTCGGCTGGCTGACCATCTGGCGGCGGGTGACCTGGGAGAACGGGGTGCTGCGCCGCTCAGCGGTGGGTCGCCGCATGATTCAGGCGACTGAATCATCGAATGAACGGGTGATGACGACCCTGCGGGGGCCCGACATTCGCATCGCGCTCGAGCACCCCCAAGATTTCGAACTCGACGGCGACGAGTTCGGTCTGGTGCGCAAGGTGAGGCTGCACGCCGACGCGGGCGCGCTCATCGTGCGCGTGCCGGCCGAGTAGCGTGTCGTTTCTGTTGGGAAGGGGTCGTAAATCGACCTTCCACCGCCGGTTCAGGTCGTTTTGCGACCCCGCACGCGCCTTATCGGCGGGTCGACCGGGAGCGCCAGCGCAGGGCGTGGAAAAACAGCAGTCCGACGACAGTGGCCAGGCCGGTTGCGATAAGTGCGGGTGAGAGAGTGTAGATCACCTGCTGCATCACCATGTCGATGGGCACCTCGGCGCTCGAGGATCCCGCGAAGCCCGAGCTGAAATACGTGCCAAGAATCGTGCGAACCTGCAGGATCAGCCCGCCGATGATGAGGGCTGGCCCAATAATCCACAGGGCAATGATGAACGGATTACGCGGCTCGAATTGGTCGGGAGGCTCGTCGGCGTCGGGTGTGGGCACCGAACCGACATCGGTTGGTCCAACAAAGTCTGCCGGCTGATTGTCTGCGACGGGCGACAGAAACGCCGATAAGTCCGGCGCAGCGGCATCCGCAACGGGCTCATAGCCACGCTGATAACGGGCATCGTGCTCCGGGTCAAAGCGCGGCTCGATCATTCGGTGGGCTCCCCTGCGATCAGGCCGCGCAGCCAGTCGCGCGCCTCGATGAAGATGCCATCGTCGTAGCGCGAGGTGAACTCGATTCGGCGTTTGTCCGCCCGCGGGTAGGAGCCGAGAAAGATCACTTTAGGGCTGAAACGGCGCAGTCCGAGCAGGGCGTCGGCGACGCGCTCGTCAAGAATGTGACCGTCGGCGTCGACGACGAAGCGGTAGCGGCCGAGGGAATCACCGATCGGCCGGGACTGAATCAGGCTGAGGTTCACGCCACGGGTGGCGAACTGCTCGAGCATGTCGAGCAGGGCGCCGGAGCGGTCGCTCGGCAGCTCGATGATGAGGCTGGTCTTGTCGGCGCCGGTCGGCGCCATGAGCTCGGCGGTGCGGGCGACAAGCACGAACCGGGTCACCGCGTTCGGGTTGTCACCGATTTCAGACGCCAGAACAACGAGGTCGTGGTGCTTGTCGATACCGGGCGGGGCGATCGCGGCATCCGCTTGATCAGTTTCTAACAGGGCAGACGCGGCGGCGACGTTGCTCGACGCGGGAATGTGCCCGTGGCTCGGCAGGGTGCGTTCGAGCCAGTTGCGGCACTGCCCGTAGGCGACCGGATGCGCGTTGACGACGCGCACATCGTCCAGGGTTGTGCCGGGGCGGGCGACGAGCACGAAGTTCACCGGTACCAGGTATTCGCCGATGATGCGCAGGTTCGGCACGCTTGCGAGGGCATCTTGCGTGGCCGTGACACCACCGTCGACCGAGTTCTCGATGGCGATCATTGCCGCCATGCTGCGGCCGCTCGCGACATCGGCGAAGGCCTCACCCACATTGTTGACCGGACGCCAGATCTGGCCGCGAGCGCCGGGCACCTGGGCGAGCGCCGCTTCGGTGAAGGTACCGGCCGGGCCGAGATAGCTGTAAGTCTGGGTCGGGGTCGGATTCGGCGCGTCGGGCATGGCTCTCAGCCTACTGGGGATGCCAGACTGTGCTCATGAGCGAACGTGCGGGCACCCGAGCCCTGGAATCTGACCTGATCGACGTTGATGAACTGGTCAAGGCCTATTACGACCTGAAACCGGATGTCCGGGTGCCGGCCCAACGCGTCGTCTTCGGCACGTCCGGGCACCGCGGCAGTTCGCTGAACACCGCGTTCAATGAGGATCACATCAGTGCGACGACTCAGGCGATCGTCGAGTACCGCGCCGGGCAGGGCATCACGGGCCCGCTCTTCATCGGCACCGACCCGCACGCCCTGAGCGGCCCGGCATACACGACCGCCCTCGAGGTGCTCGTCGCCAACGGCGTGCGCGTGCTCGTCGACGAGTTCGATGACTACGTGCCCACCCCGTCGCTGTCCCACGCAATTCTGGCTTACAACCGGGCCGGGCACGGCGACCTGGCCGACGGCATCGTCGTCACGCCGAGCCACAACCCGCCAATGGACGGTGGCTTCAAGTACAACCCGCCGCACGGCGGTCCGGCCGACAGTGATGCCACCTCGTGGATTGCCAACCGGGCCAACGACCTCATTGCCGGGGGCCTGGCCGGCGTGCGACGGAGCGAGCCGAGCGCCGTTGAAACCTATGATTTTCGCGGCAACTACGTGAACGACCTCGAGAACATCATCGACATGCAGGCCATCCGCACCAGCGGGATCCGCATCGGGGCCGACCCGCTCGGCGGCGCGAGCGTTGGCTACTGGGGCGCCATCCGCGACCGCTATGAAATCGACCTCGTCGTGGTCAACCCGAAAGTAGACCCCACCTGGAGGTTCATGACCCTGGACTGGGACGAGAAGATCCGCATGGATCCGTCGAGCGCCTCGGTAATGGCATCCGTCGTTGCCCACAAGGATGAGTACGACATCCTCACCGGCAACGACGCCGACGCCGACCGGCACGGCATCGTCACGCCCGACGGCGGCCTCATGAACCCGAACCACTTTCTGGCCGTCGCCATCGACTACCTGTACAGTCACCGCGAAGGCTGGAAGCCCGACGCCGCGGTCGGTAAGACCCTCGTCTCGTCGACGATGATCGACCGGGTGACCGGCTTTCTCGGCCGCGACCTCTGGGAGGTGCCCGTTGGTTTCAAATGGTTCGTCCCCGGCCTCATCGACGGGTCCGTCGCTTTCGGCGGTGAAGAGAGCGCCGGCGCCAGTTTCGTGCGCTTCGACGGCACCGTCTGGACCACCGACAAGGACGGTATCCTGCTCGCCCTGCTCGCCTCCGAGATTCTCGCGGTGACCGGCAAGACCCCCAGCCAGCGCTATGCGGAACTAGCCGCGCACTTCGGCGCTCCGTCGTATGCCCGAGTGGATGCCGCGGCCACGCCCGCGCAGAAGGCTGCACTGGCCAAGCTCGACGGCTCGATGATCACAGCCACCGAACTTGCCGGCGAGAAGATCACCGGCGCGTTCAGCGTTGCCCCCGGCAATGGGGCAGCGATCGGCGGCGTCAAGGTGACCACCGAGAACGCCTGGTTCGCGGCCCGGCCCAGCGGCACCGAGGACGTCTATAAGATTTACGCCGAGTCCTTTCTCGGCGACGAACATCTGGCTCGCGTGCAGGCCGAGGCCAAGGCCATCGTCGACACCGCGATCGCCTAGAGCTCTCACCCGCCGCAGACGGAGCGCTGGGGACGGGTTATTCGCGGGATGTCGAGTTCAAGGTTGAGCCGAGGAGCGGATGGTCCGTCCCCAACGCGGCCCACGCGACAATGAGTTCCTAGGGAACGCTCCAGTAGTACGCCGTAGCCCCCGGGTGGTCCACCGTGATCGCCGTGTCGACCGAGCGGAAATCGGAATCGAGGGTGTGCCCGGCGAAGAAGATCGAGATGGTGTCACCCACGCGCTCCACCTTGGTGACAATGCCGGTGTGGTCGCGGTCGCCGGTGTTGTCCCAGTCGAACTGTGCGATGTCGCCGACCTTCACCTGGTCGCGCTGCTGATCGGTCAGGGCCGTGGCCCTGCCGGTCTGCCCGATGTATTCCATGAATGCGGTGGAGCTGCGCCACGCCGCTGAGGAGTCGTAGGCGTTTCCGTTCTTCGCACTCGACCAGACGCTGTCCATGACCCAGCCGCGCGCGATCATGGCCTGGCTGGCAAAGTTGACGCAGTCATTCTCGCCGAGAATGCCCCACTCGGCGGAGTTGTAGTTTTCCAGCTTCCAGTGCGCCGCGACGTAGTCCAGTTGCGCGCTGACGGGCGCGCTGACGGGGGCGCTGACGGGGGCGCTGACGGCCGGCTCTGGTTCCGCTGGCGGTTCAACCGTGACCGGGGCGGCGGAGGCGGTAGGGGTGACGCGAGCCGGGTCATCCGTTGCGGCGACGGCATCCGTTGTCTGCGCGGTCTTGGCGGAGTCGGCGGAGCCCTCGAGGGCCTGCACGACGAGCGCGGTCGCGCCGACCGCGAGCACGGCTCCGACTGCCGTGGTCAGGCCGAGTCGCTGCCACCGGGTTAGCTGCACAATGTTCTCACTTCGTTTAGGAGCCTGCCTGTGACGGCTTAGACGCTGACGGCGGCGCTGAGGTAGAGCGCGATCGCCGCGAGGGCGACGAGCACTCCGACGATGATGACGCCGATCAGAAACCGGCGGCGGAGACGTCGTTGATCCGCCTCGGTGGGTTCGTTGTTCTGCAGCATGGTTCGAGCTTAGCGGCGACGAATATCAGAGTCCTGAATTCGCTCCGGCGGGTGCCGAACAACATCAGCGCCAAATACTGGCTGCACGCGCTGCCGCACGGTACCGTGTTTTTATGTCGCAGACCGAGCCCGCACCGTTCACCTGGCCGCACGGATTTCTCTGGGGGTCGGCGACGGCCGCCGCGCAGATCGAGGGTGCCGGCCACGAGGGCGGCAAGGAGGATTCGATCTGGGATGAGTTCGCGCGGGTTCCGGGCGCTATCGCGGGCGGCGACGACCTCGACACGGCCGTGGATCACTACCACCGGATGCCGGCGGACGTGCAGCTCATGGCCTCACTCGGCCTCGACTCCTACCGGTTCTCAACCAGCTGGGCACGGGTGCGACCGGGCGACCGCGCCCTGAACCGGCAGGGGCTGGACTTCTACTCCCGGCTGGTCGACGAGTTGCTCGGCGCCGGCATTCTGCCCTGGCTCACGCTGTATCACTGGGACCTGCCGCAGGCGCTCGAAGAGAAGGGGGGCTGGGCCAACCGCGACACCGCTTACCGGTTCGTCGACTATGCGAGTGATGTCTATTCTGCGCTCGGCGATCGGGTCACCCACTGGACCACCTTCAACGAACCGTTTTGCTCCTCGCTGCTCGGCTACGGATCGGGCGTGCACGCTCCGGGCCGGCAGGATGGCCGGGCGGCGGTCGCCGCCGTTCACCACCAGCATCTCGCGCACGGGCTCGCGGTCAACGCGCTGCGTTCGGCCGGCGCCCAACACCTCGGGATCACGCTCAATCTCACCAATGCCGTGCCGCGCGATGCCGCCGACCCGGTCGATGTTGAGGCGGCCCGGCGCCTCGATTCGCTCGCGAACCGCATCTTCCTCGACCCGCTTTTGCGCGGCTCCTACCCCGAAGACACCCTGCGTGACCTGGCGCCGTTCGGGCTGGCCGAGGTCATCCACTCGGACGACCTGGCGATCATCGGCGCGCCGCTGGATTTTCTCGGCGTCAATCACTATCACGATGACCTCGTGAGTGGGCATGCGGATGCCGCGGCGAGCGACTCCCACGCCGGCGGCGCCACCCGACCGGTCGCGTCGCCGTGGATCGGGTCGGAGTACATCACTTTTCCGAGCCGCGGGCTGCCGCGCACCGCGATGGACTGGGAGGTCAACCCCGACGGGCTGCGCCTGCTGCTCGTGCGGCTCAGCCAGGAGTACGACCGGCTGCCACCGCTCTATGTGACCGAGAATGGCGCAGCCTACGACGACGCGGTGAGTACCGACGGCGCTGTGCATGACGCCCAACGCACCGACTACATCGTGGCGCACATCACCAAGGTGGGCGAGGCGGTCGCGGCCGGCGCCGATGTGCGCGGATACTTCGTGTGGTCGCTGCTCGACAACTTCGAGTGGTCGTACGGCTATGAAAAACGTTTCGGCATCGTGCGAGTGGACTACGACACACTCGAGCGCACGGTGAAAGACAGCGGGCGCATGTACGCGGCACACATTCTGGCGGCACACACGAGCTGAGCCGCGCGCGACGAGGTCTCGCGGCACCCGTTACGGACGGCGGCACCTGTTCCCAGGGGTGCCCGCTTCCTCAACGAGTGCCGCGAGTACGGGACCGGCTCCGAAGAAGATCCTCGGGCAGTCCAGTTTCCAGAAAGTCGACGCCCGGCACCGGCCCGAAGCGGGCCCGCATGACGGCGACCGCCTCGGGGTTTTGATCGATGAGCACGAAGCGTCGGCCGAGCGCGGCCGCGACCGCACCGGTCGTGCCACTGCCAGCGAAGAAATCAAGCACCCAGTCTCCTTCCCGGCTCGACGCCTGAATGATGCGGCGCAGAATCCCGATCGGTTTCTGGGTGGGGTAACCGGTTTTCTCCTTGCCGGTGGGCGAGACGATCGTATGCCACCAGACATCCGTGGGCAGCTTGCCCTTGGCCACCTTTTCGGGCGTGACGAGGCCGGGCGCCATGTACGGCTCGCGGTCGACGGTGGTGGAGTCGAAGTAGTACCTCGCCGGGTTTTTTACATAGACCAGAATCGTGTCGTGTTTGGTGGGCCACTTGTTCTTGGATTTCGCGCCGTAGTCGTAGGCCCAGATGAGCTCGTTGAGAAAACACTCGCGGCCGAACAGGGCGTCGAGCAGTACCTTGGCGTAGTGCGCTTCGCGGTAGTCGAGGTGCAGGTACAGCGTGCCGTCATCGGCCAGCAGCCGCCAGGCCTCGATCAGACGCGGTTCCAGAAAGGCCCAATAGTCCTCGAACTGGTCGTCGTAGCCGAGCAGGTCGCCCTTGATCCGTTCGTAACGCTGCCCCTTGAACCCGGTGATCGTGCCGACCGCGTGGGATCCGTCGGTGGCGACCGAGCGCACCGAGGTGGTGCTCTGGCGTTTCTGCGATCGGCCGGTGTTGAACGGCGGGTCGAGGTAGATCAGGGTGAAGGCGCCATCGGGCAGACTCGGCAGCACGTCGAGGTTGTTGGCGTGCACGACACGGCTCGGGCTGGTCGGTGTCCACGCGTTTGGCATTTGTCTATTCTTTCAGCCTAGGCGACTCTGATCGGCCTAGTCTGTCGGGATGACTGCAGAATCGACGACCATCCACTCGCAGAACCTGGCCGATGCCGGGACTGTCGACGTGCGCCACGACCCAGGGCAGAGCCGCTACACGGTCTGGCTCGACAATGAGAGCGTGGGATTGGCCGACTACACCACAACGTCGACGGCCGTGCACTTCACCCACACCGAGGTCAATCCGGCGCAGCGCGCCCATGGCCTCGCAAGCATTATGGTCGAGCAGGCGCTCGACGACGTGCGGGTGCACACCGACCTCGCCGTCGTGCCGGAGTGCTCCTACGTGGCGCACTGGATCGACACCCACGCCGAATACCAGGACCTGCTCACCCGCGGACAGTAGCGGCTGGGCCCGGGCATCCGCTCGTCGCTCTTTAGGGCACCCGGGTCAGCCAGGCTTCGGTGCTGAACTTGTTCGCCACCAGCTCGGTGGCCTTCGCGTATTCCTCGGCCGTGACGTCGCCCTTGGTGGCGCCGTAGAGGCCGGTGAAGGTCTCGGTCATGCGGTCGATGATGGCAGCGCGGCTGAGGCCGGTCTGGCTGCGCAGCGGGTCGACCCGCTTGGCGGCGCTCGTGATGCCCTTGTCGCTGAGCTTCTCCCGGCCGATGCGCAGCACCTGCACCATCTTCTCGCCGTCCATGTCGTAGCTCATGGTGACGTGGTGCAGCACAGCGCCGCTGCCGAGGCGCTTCTGGGCGGCCCCGCCGATTTTGCCGGTCGGGCTCGTGATGTCGTTGAGCGGCTGGTAGAACGCATCGATGCCGAGGGACTTGAGCGCGGTGATGACCCACTCGTCGAGAAAGGCGTACGAGTCGGCGAAGCTCATGCCCTGCACGAGGTCGGTCGGTGCGTAGATCGAATAGGTGATGACCGAGCCGGCCTCCATGAACATGGCGCCGCCGCCGCTGATGCGCCGCACCACGGTGAAGCCGTACTTGGCGGCGCTTTCCGGGTCGACCTCGTTCTTGAGTGATTGAAAACTGCCGATGACGACGGCCGGCTCGTTCCACTCCCAAATACGCAGGGTAGGGGGGCGGCGCCCCTCACCAACCTCGGTCGCGAGCACCTCATCGAGCGCCATCTGCATCACGGGAGCGACGGGCGTTTTCGAGTGGATGATCTGCCAGTCGTAGTCGCGCCAGGTGCTCGCTTGGGCGAGCGAACGGCGCACGGCGACGCCGACGGCCTCCGGCGAGAAACCGAGCAGAATGGCGCCGCTCGGCAGTGCGCCGCGCACGGCAGCGGCGATCGCGGCCGCCGAGCTGCCAGCGGGAAGGCCGGTCACGGCGGCGTCAATATCTTCGAGGGCATCATCGGGTTCGAGAAAGAAGTCCCCGGCCAGATGAAAATTGGCAATGACGTCGTCGATGACATCGAGATCAACGACGACCAGTTTGCCGCCCGGAACCTTATATTCACCATGCATGAAATCAGCCTACGGCGTGGGTGGCAATCGCTCGTCGAGCCAGTCCACGAGGTCGCCGATGATTTCGTCGCGGTTGGTCTCGTTGAAAACTTCGTGTCGAGCGCCCGGATAGACAATCAGGCGTACGTCCTGCAGTCCGGAACGCTGGACATAGGCGTTCACCAGTTTGAGCGCGCTGCGTTCCCCCCCGACGGTATCGTCCCCGCCAACGAGCACGAGCATCGGCAGGTGACCGGGCAGGTCGCGGGCTGGGCGGCCGAACAGGCGGGCGGCCTCGCGAATGCCGAAGAGCTTCGCGAGCGGCGTCGCCGTGGTCAACGGGTCGGCCACAAAGGCCGCCGCGACGGCCGGGTCCCGGCTGAGCCACTCAACCCCGGTGGTGCCGAGCGTCTGGTGCTTGCGGTTGAGATCGCCGCCGTCGAGGTAGCCTGGCCAGCGATACGCGGTACCCGAGAGCACGATGGCGTCGTACTCGGCCGCGTGCTCGTTCACGATCATCTGCACCATGAACGATCCCCAGCTGTGCCCGAGCAGCACGAGGGGCAGGGTCGGGTGGTGTGAGCGGATGATCCCGCTCAGCTGATGCACGCCGGCTACGGCCGCGCGCAGCCCGCCGGCGCCGAGTCGGCCCAGCTTGGTGTGATCGCCACCGTGCTGGGCCAGTCCGGTCTGGCCGTGGCCGAGGTGATCGTCGGCATACACCGTATACCCGGCCCGGTTCAGATCGGCCGCGAGCGCCGCATAACGCTGGGCGTGTTCGCCGACGCCATGGGCGACCTGCACAACGGCCCGCGGGGCATCGACCGGCCAGACGTAGTAGCTGACAACCAGGCCGGAGGCATCCGTATATGTGGGCACGAAGCCAGTCTGCCCTGTTTACGAACAGGAACGCTCTGCAATGTACTTAGCTAAACTAATTTGCTATGCTAAGCATATATGGAATCTCGAACGCCTCCGACACCCGCCACGCTCGGCGTCATCAGGGCGCAGCCCCCGATCGCAATAGAGGCCGGGCGCGACCGCGACGTGAGCGACGTCAGCCACGAATTTCGGCTGGCCAATGGCCGCTTGGCTCGCCGCCTGCGGCAGGAGAAGGCAGAGAACGAATTGGGCAGCGGCCAGTTCTCGGCGCTCGGCGTGCTCTACCTGCACGGCCCGCTGACGCTCACCGAACTCAGCGAGTTTGAGCGGGTCACCCCGCCATCGATGACCCGCACGGTGAAGTGTCTCGTCGATGCCGGCCTGGTGACCCGCACCGATTCCACCCTGGACGGCCGCAAGATTGTGCTCAGCACGACCGATGCCGCCGCCGAGATCATGACCGAAACCCGCAAGCGTCGAGACGCCTGGCTAGTGCTCCGCGTCGCCCAACTCAGCCCCGAACAACGCAGCACCCTCGCCGACGCGACCGTCATCATGAAGGAGCTTGCCGACAGTTGAGTGCCATGTTTCGCTCACTGAGCGTCGTCAATTATCGCATCTGGTTCGCTGGAGCCCTGGTGTCCAATATCGGCACCTGGATGCAGCGCACCGCGCAGGACTGGATCGTGCTGACCCAGCTCACTGACTACAACGCGACCGCGGTCGGCATCACCATGGCGTTGCAACTCGGACCGATGGTGCTGCTCATGCCCTGGTCCGGTCTGATCGCCGACCGGTTCAACCGGCGCAAGCTGCTCATTCTCACCCAGACACTGATGGGGCTGCTGGCCCTCGGCCTCGGCATTCTGACCGTGCTTGAGGTGGCCCAGCTCTGGCACGTCTACCTGTTCGCTTTCGGCCTCGGTGTCGTCGCCGCGATCGATGCGCCTGCTCGCCAGACTTTTGTCTCCGAGCTCGTCGCCGAAGACAATCTGTCCAACGCGGTCGCACTCAACTCCGCCTCGTTCCACGGAGCGCGTCTGATCGGGCCGGCCGCGGCCGGCCTGCTCACGGTTGCCGTCGGCGCCGGTTGGGTGTTCATGATCAATGCGGTCACCTTTGCCGCGACGGTCGTCGCGATGGCCCTGCTGCGCACCAGCCAGTTGCGACGCCAGCCGAAGGTGTCCCGCGAGCGGGGGCAGCTCGTGGCTGGCTTTCGTTACGTGCGGGGAAGAAGCGACATCGTCGTCGTCATGATCGCGGTCTTCTTGATCGGCACCTTCGGCCTCAACTTCGCCATCTTCACCTCGACCATGGCCACGATCGAATTCGGTCGCGGGGCCGCGGAGTTCGGCCTGCTCAGCTCGATCATGGCTGTCGGTGCCGTTGCCGGAGCACTGCTCGCCGCCAGGCGCAGCCGTGCGCGGCTGCGCCTGGTCGTGCTCGGCGCCGCCCTCTTCGGCGTGGCCTGCGCGCTGTCGGCGATCATGCCGTCATATGCCAGTTTCGCCATATCTCTCGTACTCGTCGGCCTGTCCGCGCTGACCCTCATGACGACCGCGAACGCCTACGTGCAGACCACCACCCGGCCCGAGATGCGCGGCCGGGTCATGGCGCTCTACATGGCCATCTTCGTCGGCGGCACCCCCCTCGGCGCACCCCTCGTCGG
This sequence comes from Cryobacterium sp. Hz9, assembly GCF_004402825.1. Classification (NCBI taxonomy): domain Bacteria; kingdom Bacillati; phylum Actinomycetota; class Actinomycetes; order Micrococcales; family Microbacteriaceae; genus Cryobacterium; species Cryobacterium sp. Hz9. Next base: position 278,710 of record NZ_SOFC01000006.1, on the reverse strand, counting down.
CTGGGTAGCGGATGCCTTCGGCCCGCGCTGGGCGCTCGGCCTCGCGGCGATGTCCGGCCTGCTGGCCGCGGCCGTCGTGCTGTTCTGGATGGTGCGCTATCGCCGACTACGGGTGCAGCTGCATCCGTTCTCGTCACCGCGGGTGCGAGTGCTGCACGCCGGTGACGGGCGCGAGGAGGCCGCCGTTAGTCCGAGTCGCCGGTCCCGGACAAACGTGCCCGAGCCGGAAAGGTCTGCACAAGCGAACGAGTTCGATCGGGATCCCGCTCTGGAGCGCGAGAGCCTGGCCGAGCGCAACCGCGATAACGTCACGCGTGAGATCGCGATCGTCGAGGCTGCTGTTCCGCGGTAGCAGTATCGGTAGCGCCAGCGCTCCGGATTCGGGAAGGGTTTAGCGCACCCCGCCCATCAGGCGCAGCACCGGGCGGGCGATCAGGGCGAGCATGAGCCCCAGCACGATCGCGATGCCGCCGAGTACTCCGAAATAGAGTCGCTCGGGAGCCGTCGCGTACCAGGTGGCGAGCACCCCCGACACGGCAGAGCCGAGCGCGACCGAGAGGAAGAACAGCGCGACCATCTGGGTTTTGAACACCGCGGGTGCGAGCTTGGTGGCGACGGAGAGCCCGACCGGCGAGAGCAGCAGTTCCGCGACCGTGAAGACCAGCAGAATACCGATCATCGCCAGCAGTGGCGTTGAATTGACCGCTCCGCCGGCAAACGGCAGGAACAACAGGAAGGCAACGCCCATGACCGCGGTTCCGACCGCGAACTTCATCGGCGTAGACGGCTGCTTCGATCCCCACTTGGTCCATAAGGCGGCGAAGATGCCGGAGAGCACGATGATGAAGACGGGGTTGATTGACTGCACCCAGGACACCGGCATCTCCCAGCCGAACAGGTCACGGTTGAGCCGCTCGTCGGAATAGATCGTGACGACCGTGAACTGCTGCTGATACAGCGACCAGAACGCGGCGCTGGCCACGAAGAGCGGGATGAAGGCGTAGACACGCTTGCGTTCTACCGGGGTGATCTGTCGGTTCGTGAGAATCACCACGAAATAGGCGACCGCGGAGGCGACCGTCAGCGCAATCACGATGGTGACCAGATTGCTCGCGGTGATCACACCGGTCAGTACGAGCACGACGATGGCAGCGAGCGCGAGTATCGTCCCGAGGGCAAAACCGGGCCAGCGAGATCGCGGGAGGGGGTCCGGCACCTGTCGGGCGGTATCCGGCAGCCGCTTGCGCCCGAGCGAGTATTGGGTCAGACCGATCGCCATGCCCACCGCGGCGAGACCGAAGCCATAGTGAAAACCGATCGTGCTCTGCAGCAGACCGGTGAGGATTGGCCCAGCGAATGCGCCGAGGTTGATGCCGAGGTAGAACAACGAGAACCCGGCGTCGCGCCGGGGGTCGTCCGGAGCGTAGAGCGAGCCGACGACGGACGTCGCGTTGGCCTTGAGCCCGCCGCTGCCGACGGCGACCAGGATGAGGCCGGCGGTGAGGCCGCCGACTCCCGGCACGACGGCCAGGGCGATATGGCCGATCATGATGACGATGGCGCTGTAGAACAGCACCCGCTCGGAACCGAGAAGACGATCGGCGACCCACGCGCCGAGAATGGTCGACAGGTAGACACCACCACCGTACGCGCCGACGATGCCGGCCGCCGTGGCCTGGGGAATCCCGAGTCCGCCGTCGGCCACCGAAAAGTACAGGTACAACAGCAGTATGCCCTGCATGCCGTAGAACGAAAAGCGCTCCCACATCTCAACGCCGAAGATGTTGGCGAGTGATCGCGGCTGCCCGAAGAAGCCCCGATCCTCGTGGACAGCAGCGTGGTCGACGACTTTGCTCATTACTCAATGGTAGCAAGCACCCCGGAACGGGGCACAGCCTCCTCGACTGCCAACCGAGGCGAACGGGACTGCATGCGCGCTGGCGAAGTAGGCTCGGGGCATGAGCTCATTGCTGGTCAGCCTGCCCGACTCCGTGCTGCGCGAGGCAGTCGGCGAACTGCCCGCCGGCGTCGAGGTCGTCCTGTGGGCGCTCGACGGCCCGGCTCCGCGGCCGCGGTTTGACATCGTCGTCACGCCATATATGGGGGCAACCGATCGGCTCGCGCACCTCGCCGGCGTCGACGCCCGGATGGTGCAGAGCCAGTCCATCGGCTTCGACGGCGTCGGCCAGGTACTCCCACGGGGGCACGTTTTCGCCAATGCGGCGAGCGTGCACGAGACTTCGACCGCTGAACTCACCCTCGCGCTGATCCTCGCCTCCCAGCGCGGTATTCCCGATTTCGTGCGCGCTGCGGACCGGGGCGAATGGGCGCCAGAGCAGCACGCCAGCCTCGCCGATCGCACCGTGCTGCTGTTCGGCTACGGCGGCGTCGGCCGGGCGATCGAAAGCCGGCTGCTCGCCTTCGAAACCACGGTCATCCGGGTGGCCCGCACAGCGCGCAGCGATGAGCACGGCGCGATCTACGGCCTCGAGTCCCTGCCCGAGCTGCTGCCACAGGCCGACATCGTGGTCGTCGGTGTACCGCTCACCTCCGAGACGACTCACCTCGTCGACGACGCATTTCTGTGCCGCATGCGTGACGGAAGCCTGCTCGTGAACATCGCCAGAGGCCCGGTCGCCGACACCGATGCCTTGCTCCGGCACGCAACCGACGGCCGCCTCCGGCTCGCACTCGACGTGACAGAGCCAGAGCCGCTGCCGGCCGGGCATCCGCTCTTCGCGCTGCCCAATGTACTCATCTCACCGCACGTCGGTGGCGCCTCGAGCGCCATGCTGCCGCGCATGGCCCGGCTCGTGCGTGAGCAGATAGAGCGGATGCTGCGCGGCGAGACCCCGCTCAACGTCGTGTTGACGAGTTAGTCGCTGCGCCATTCCGCTCAGCCGGCGACGGCCGTGTTCGCGGCGGCTTGCGCGGGTGCCGGGCTTGGTTACCGTGGCGCCCCGAGATGCTCGCCGAAGAACGCCTCGATGCGCGTCCAGGCGTCGGCGGCGGCGACCGGGTCGGGACCGGCGCCGAGAATGCGTGCCAGCACGGGACGCAACACCCGCGGCCCGGTCTCGGCATCATTGAGAAAGGCGTGCCCGGCCAGCGGGTATTCCTTCACGTCGTGCTCGATCTTCAACCGATCGAGGGAGGAGTCGAGGGCGGCCGCGGCGCCGATGAGGGAGCGGTCGGCACCGCCGAAGCTGCCGACGATCGGGCAGGCGCCGAGCAGGTGGTCGTCGAGATTCTTGGGCAGCCGACCGTAGTTGACCGAGGAAGCGCCGAAACCGCGGGTGGCCGTGGCGAGCGCAAAGCCGCCGCCCATGCAGAACCCGAGCACACCGATGCGACCGGTGCAGTCGCTGCGCTGGCTCAGGAACGAGCGAGCTGACTCGATGTCGACGAAGGCCCGGCCGGCACCGGCCGACAGTGTGCGAAAGGTGGCGACGAGGCATTTGCGGGTTCCGCCCTCGGTGAAGAGGTCGGGCATGAGCGCCAGATAGCCGGCCTCGGCCATCCTGGTGACCTGGCGACGCATGACGTCCGTGAGCCCGAACGCCTCGTGCACGAGCACGACGCCGGGCCATGGGCCGTCGCCGGCCGGGATCGCGAGGATCGCCTTCAGACCGGCACTGCCGCCCGGTCCGTCGAGCAGTTTCAGGTCGATGAGCTGAGGTGCGAAGGTCATGCTTTCTCCCGGATTAGCTGAAACTGTATCCCGCAAACCACGCAAAGTCCGGTAGCCTGTGGTCAGACCACAGACAGCCTGATCGAGAGGACACCGTGACCGCGAACAGCCCGCGTGCCTGGCAGGTCGTGCTCGACGCCGTCGAGCTCGACCTGCTCGAGGGCCGGCTCAGCCCAGGCGATCATTTGCCGCCCGAGCGCACCCTCGCGGCCGACATAGGCGTTGGCCGGTCGAGCGTGCGCGAAGCGTTGCGCGTGCTCGAGGTGCTCGGGCTCATTCGTACCGCCGTTGGTTCCGGGCCCTCGGCCGGCGCGATCATCGTCGCGCGCCCCGGCGGCGGCATGTCGGCGCTCATGCGCCTGCAGGTCGCGGCGCAGGGCTTTGCGGTAACCGATGTGGTCAAGACCCGCCTCGTATTGGAGGGGGCGATCGTCGCCGAGTTGGCCGAGGCGTGCCGCACCGGCTCCCCCGACCTGGCGGGCTGCGAGCAGATCCTCACCGCGATGGAAGCCCAGACCCGCACCGAAGCCGAATTCCTCGCCCTCGACGCCCAGTTCCACCTCTCGCTCGCCGAAGCGAACGGCAACCAGGTGATCATGGCGACCATGGCCGGTCTTCGCAGCGCGATCGAGGGGTACGCGCGGGCGGGCGCGGCGGGTCTCGCGAGCTGGCCGGCGACATCCGCGCGCCTCATGCTCGAGCATCGCGGCATTCTCGCCACCATCGTGGCCGGCGAAGCGGATGCCGCCCGCCTCGCCGTGCACGCCCACATCTCGGGGTACTACGCCGAGACCCATCTGCAGGACCACTAGACAAGGACGCCCATGGTTCAACGACGCATCCCCCAGATCAAAGACCTGGCCCCGCTCCTCAAATTCAAGACCCCGGAGCTCAACGCGAAGAAGCGCCGCCTCGCTGCGGCGCTCACGATCAACGACCTGCGCGTCATCGCCAGGAAGCGCACGCCGAAGGCCGCGTTTGACTACACCGAGGGGGCCGCCGAGGCCGAGATCTCAATCGACCGGGCCCGCCAGGCTTTCGAAGACATCGAGTTCCACCCGTCCATTTTGCGCGACGTGTCGACCGTATCGACCGGCTGGAATGTGCTCGGTGCCCAGGTTTCGCAGCCCTTCGGCATCGCGCCCACCGGTTTCACCCGCATGATGCAGACCGAGGGTGAGATTGCCGGGGCGCACGCCGCGGCCAGGGCCGGCATTCCGTTCGCGCTCTCCACCATGGGCACGACCTCGATCGAAGACGTCAAGGCCGCCAACCCGAACGGCCGCAACTGGTTTCAGCTGTATATGTGGAAGGACCGCGACCGCTCGATGGCGCTCGTCGACCGGGCCGCGAAGGCCGGGTACGACACACTGCTCGTGACCGTCGACGTGCCCGTCGCCGGCGCCCGCCTGCGCGACAAGCGCAACGGCTTCTCGATTCCGCCGGCGCTCACCCTCGGTACCGTCGTCAACGCCCTGCCGCGCCCGGAATGGTGGATCAACTTTTTGACCACCGAGCCGCTCTCGTTCGCGAGCCTCGACCGTTGGAGCGGCACCGTCGCCGACCTGCTCGATACGATGTTCGACCCGACCGTCGACTTTGAGGACCTCGCCTGGATCAAGGCGCAGTGGCCAGGCAAGGTCGTCGTCAAGGGTGTGCAGAACATCGAGGACGCCAAGCGCCTCGTCGACCTCGGCGTTGATGGCATCACCCTCTCGAACCACGGCGGTCGTCAGCTCGACCGCGCGCCGATCCCGTTCCACCTGCTGCCGCGGGTCGCCCGCGAGGTCGGAGCACACACCGAGGTGCACCTCGACACGGGCATCATGTCGGGGGCCGATATCGTCGCGTCGATCGCCCTCGGCGCCCGCTTCACCATGATCGGCCGCGCCTACCTCTACGGCCTCATGGCCGGCGGCGAGGCCGGGGTCGACCGCACGATTGCGATTCTGTCGGAGCAGGTGGCCCGCACCATGCGGCTGCTCGGTGTGAACGCGCTCGAGGAACTGAACCCCGGCCACGTGACCCAGCTAGCCCGGCTGGTGCCGGTCGCCGCGCCCCTGGTCACCGCCGCCGAGGCGGTTCCGGTGCGCAGGGCCCCGGTGCGCAAAGCTGCTGCGCCGAAGCAGACGGTCAGCGCATCCGCTGTTGTCACGAGCACGCCGGTGAAGCGTGCGCCGAAGAAGGCGGCTCCGGCAAAGTAGGCGAGATGGCGGCGCCGACGGTTCTGAGTTGCGCCGCCACCCGGTTACGGTCGTTTGACCCGGTGCGCAGCGATGAGTCGTTCCGATTCATCGAGGTCGATGAGTCCCTCGGCGACGCCGATCACGAAATCGAAACCCTCAGCGACGGTGAAATCGTGGGCGAAACCGTTGATCCAGAGAAAAAGCACCATGAGGGTCCAGCCGGTGCGCTTGTTGCCGTCCACCAGCGGATGATTATGCACGAGCGATTCAAGCAGGGCTGCAGCCTTGCGATCGAAGCTCGCGTAGGCATCCGTTCCGAACGTGGACGCGGACGGTCGCGCGAGTGCGGACACCAGCAGGCCGGCATCTCGTGCATGGAATCCGTACCGCCCGGTGACCTGCAGTGCGTCAGCGACCTCCAGGTACTGGGTCACGCGTCTTCGAGGCGCTGCAGCAACCCGGCGTCGTGGCGCAGCACGAATTGCAGGCCGGATTCGATCTCGGTGCGCCGCCAGTAGTGGTCGACAATCAATGTTGCGCCCTGGAGCAGCAATGCGTGCTTCGACACATGTTGCGCCGTCGCGAGTGCCTCAAGCTGGCGGTCGAGTTCCTCCGGGATGCGCACGTTGATGGCCATACCAAAATGGTATCGCTCCACATTCATTGCGACAAGGGGGCCCGTGGGCTGTTCAGGCGACGCGCTCGCGAAAGGCGCGCAGGGCGAGTGCGTCGTCTTCCCAGGCTCCGCCCTCGTGCCCGTTGTAAGGCCAGACCGTGATCTGCTTCGGTCCGGCGTAATTGTTATAGGCCGCGAACACGGTTGACGGCGGGCAGATCGGATCCATCAGCGCCGCCGTCATGGTCACCGGCGCGGTGGCGCGCTTGGCAAAGTTGACGCCGTCGAAGTAGGCCAGTACGTCGTGCACCTGTGCCACCCTCAGCCGATTGGTCGCGAGGTACTGACCGATCTCACGGTACGGCAACGCGTCGGTGATGACGGATGCCCTCGGAAAGTCGCAGAGGAACGGCACGAGCGCAACCACGGCGGCCAGATCGGGCACGAGCCCAGCCACGGCGAGCGCGATACCGCCACCCTGGCTGGTGCCCACGACGCCCACTCGCGCAGAGTCGACATATTCGAGGCTGCGGGCCGCCGCGACGGCGCGCACCGCATCGGTGAACAGCCGACGGTAGTAGTACGTTTCGCGGGAATCGATGCCGCGAGTCAGAAATCCGGGCACCTGGGGTCCGCTGCCCGCATCGTCGCCCGTGTCTCCGGTGCTCCCGCTGAATCCCTGACCGCGCAGGTCCATGTCGAAGTGAGCGTACCCGGCGGATGCCCACAGCAGGTTCTCGAACGCCTGCCCGCGCCCCCGGCCGTAACCGTGGAACTGCACGACGGTCGGCAACGGAGCGCCTGCGCCACGGGGAACGCGCAACCACGCCTTGATCGGCTGCCCGGCGAACCCCGCGAACGTCACGTCGAACACGTCGAGCGTGCTCAGCCCGGAGTCGACCCGCGTGGCGATGACATTGAGCGGATATCTGTCGGCCTCGGCGAGTGTGTCTGCCCAGAACACGTCGAAATCGGCGGGGTCGACTTGACCGCTGCGATAGGTGCGGAGTTCGGCTTCGGGCAGGTCGATGTACATGACTGCCAGCCTAGAGCGCCCGGCCGCCGCGGCCCGGCCGGTCGTCACGCACCGACATTCTCTTTCGGCAGCCCCGCCGCGTGGTCAGGCAGCAGCCGGTGCGGGGCGGTAGCCTACTTTGAGGCGGCGAGGTCGGTGAGCACGAGGCGCAGCTGATCGACGGCCCAGTCCACGTCCTCCGCAGAGACCACGATCGGCGGTGCGAGGCGAATGGTCGAGCCGTGCGTGTCCTTGGCAAGCACGCCGCGGGCGAGAAGCGCCTCACAGACCACCCGGCCTGGGGCGAGCGACGGGTCGATGTCGATTCCGGCCCAGAGCCCCACACCGCGCACGGCGATCACTCCGTGGCCGATCAGCGCGGAGAGCCCCGCGTGCAGGCGCGCGCCCAGCTCGGTCGCGCGCTGCTGGTATTCGCCGGTGGCCAGCATATTCACAACGGCCAGGCCGACGGCCGCGGCGAGCGGGTTGCCGCCGAAGGTCGAGCCGTGCTCGCCCGGGTGCAGCACGCCGAGAATGTCGGTGTTGCCGACCACGGCCGAGACGGGAACAATGCCGCCGCCGAGCGCTTTACCGAGCAGGTAGAGGTCGGGCACGACGCCCACGAGGTCGCAGGCGAAGGTCGAGCCGGTGCGGCCGAGGCCCGACTGAATCTCGTCGGCGATGAACAAGACGTTGTGCCGCGTGCTGATCTCGCGCACCGCGGGCAGGTACGACGGCGGTGGAACGACAATGCCGGCCTCGCCCTGGATGGGCTCAAGCAGCACGGCAACGGTGTTCTCGTCGATTGCAGCTTCGAGCGCTGCAGCATCGCCGTAGGGCACGGTGCGAAAACCGGGCGTGAACGGGCCGAAGTCGGCCCGGGCCGATTCATCGTCGGAGAAGCTGATGATGGTGGTGGTGCGGCCGTGGAAGTTGCCGGCGGCGACGATGATGTTGGCCAGGTCGGGCGCGACGCCCTTGACCCGGTAACCCCAGGCGCGGGCGACCTTGATGCCGGATTCCACCGCTTCGGCGCCGGTGTTCATCGGCAGCACCATGTCTTTTCCGGCGAGTTCGGCGAGCGCGGTCACGAACGGGCCGAGCTGGTCGTTGTAGAAGGCCCGACTGGTCAGGGTGATGCGGCCCAGCTGCGCGCGGGCAGCGTCCAGCAGTACCGGGTTGGAGTGCCCGAAGTTCACGGCGGAGTACGCGGCGAGGCAGTCCAGGTAGCGGTGACCGGCGACATCCGTGACCCAGGCGCCGTCACCGGAGGCAACGACGACCTCGAGCGGGTGGTAGTTGTGCGCGGCGTGCGCGCTTTCCTGCATGATCAGGGCAGCGGCCGCCGGCGAAACGGTTGCGGCGGCTACGGCCTGCGCGGCGGTCAGGTTCGTGGTCATTGCGTGCTCCTTGAGATCAATGTTCGCGGTGTTGATCGGCGCGGTGTTGACAGTCGCGGTGTCATCGGCGCAGCTCGAGCGTGCAGCACTTGACGCCGCCGCCACCCAGCAGCAGCTCGGACAGGTCGACGCCGATCGGGTTGTAGCCGCGGGCGCGCAGCTGGCGTTCGAAGTCCTTGGCGCGGGCCGCGATGACGACGTTGTAGCCGTCGGAGTAGGAGTTGAGGCCCAAAATGGCGGCGTCTTCCTCGGTGACGATGACCGCGTCGGGGTAACGTTCCTGCAAAATAGCCAAGCTTGGCACGTCGAAGGCGCTCGGCAGGTAGGCGATGTTGGTGTCGTCGAGCACGGCGACGGCGGTGTCGAGGTGGTAGAAGCTCGGGTTGACCAGGCGCAGCGTGATCACCGGGCGGCCGGCGATGTTCGAGAGTTCGGCGTGGCTGTTTGAGTCGCTGCGAAAGCCGGTGCCGGCCAGGATGACGTCGCCGACCAGCAGAAAGTCGCCCTCGCCCTCGTTGGTCTCGACCGGTACGCGCACGTCGAAGCCGTTGGCGCCAAACCAGTCCATGTAGGCGGGGCCCTCGGGCTGGCGCTCGACATGGGTGAATTTAGCGCCGTAGGCCTGGTTGTCGATCACGAAGCCACCGTTGGCCGCGTAGACCATGTCGGGCAGGCCGTCGATGGGGTCGATCAGGTGTACGTCGAAGCCGAGGCCGACGTAGGTGTCGTGGAGAGTCTGCCACTGCTTGACGGCGAGCGAGGTGTCGGTGGGCAGGGCCGGGTCCATCCAGGGGTTGATGCGGTAGACCACGGTGAAAAACTGCGGCTTGCACATGAGAACGGTGCGCTTGGTGGCGGTGCGCACGGGGATGGCCGGTTCTTCGGCGAGAACGGGGGTGGCTTGATCGATCGACATGGGGCTCCTTCGGGGATCCGCAGGCCTTCGACCGACGGAACTCTGGGTGGGTGGCGGACCAGGTCGCTCACGAGAGCCCGGAACGATCGAGTTGTGATCGGTCCGGGACGCCTCTCTCAGTCTCACACAGCATGAATCAATGTTTTACGCTGATCTGCGCAAGAAATCTTCGAGATTCCCGGCTTGAACGCAATTTTGCGTAGGGCATCCCCCTAGACTCGGCCCATGGACAACCTCGACCACAGCATTCTCGATCTGCTGCGACAGAATGCGCGCGCCGGCTATGGCGACATCGGTTCGGTAGTGGGGCTGTCGGCATCCGCGGTCAAGCGTCGCGTTGATCGACTGGTGGCCGACAAGGTCATTCGCAGCTTCACCATCCAGGTCGATCCGGCCGTTGACGGCATGAGCACGGAAGCCTATGTCGAGCTGTTCTGCCGGGGCACCGTGGCGCCCGACGAATTACTGCGCATTCTCGCGGGCGTGCCCGAGGTCGTCGATGCGGGAACCGTCACCGGCAGCGCCGACGCCATGGTGCACATTCGCGCCCGCGACATTCCGGGTCTGGAGGCGGCGCTCGAAAAGGTGCGCCTCGCTCCCAACGTCGATCACACCCGCAGTGCGATCGTGCTCTCCCGCCTGATCCACCGCTCGATCGAGTAGCGCGGTGTTCTACTCGGCCAGCGGCTTTTGGCGTACCGGGGAGACCAGGTGTAGCAGGGTGACCGCGGCGATCGACCCGGCGCAGAGAAGTCCTGCGAGCACGACGATCTGAAATCGGCCGGCCTCCAGCGGCGAAGCTCCGCCGAAGATCGCGCCCACGAACGCGCCAGGCAGCGTGACCAGCCCCGTGGTCTTGGTCTGGTCTGTCGACGGAATGATGGCGAAATAGACGGCCCGTCGCGCTAGTTCGCGGGTGGACTGCCTCGGTGTGGCCCCGAGCGCGAGCCAGCCCTCGACCTCATCCCAGTGGTCGCCGACGGCCTCGGAGAACCGGCGGCCGCTGAGCGTCGCGATCGACATGGCATTGCCGATGACGATGCCGCCGATGGCGAGCACGTAGCGCGGTGAGAATTCGATCGCCCCGGTCGTGAAAACAATGGTGAGCGTGACCACGACACCGAGCCCCATCGCCGCAGCCACGCGAACCAGGTGCGCACGAGTGAAGCCGATCCGGCGAGTGACAGTGCCGACAGCTGCCGAGAACATGACGAGCAGCCCGACGCCGACCCAGAGCGGATCGTTGATGATTCCACTGAGAACAAGGCTGATCGCGGCCAGCTGCAGGGTGCCGCGCAACAGGGCGAGCGCCGGGGCGAACGGATGCTGGGTTTGATAGAGGCGCAACACCGTCACGACGACCGCCAGCAGCAGCACGACCCCGACCAGGGTGGGAAGCAGATCGGCCAGCTCGTCGGGGAGGTCGGCCGGAAAGGTCATGGCTCGAGCCTACCCAGCGACCGGACGCAAGCGCGCCCGACGCCGGCCCGCAATAAGATACCCCGGGAACGTACCGTTGGTACGAGGTTGCAGCATCCGTTGTAGCGAGGCAAAATTACCCATAACGTTGAACGGAGGGTCCCATGCCCGCTTCATTTCTTGCCATTGATCCCGAGTCGGGTACGCCGCCGTTCGAGCAGTTGCGCAGCCAGGTGATTGCGGCCGTGCGCTCCGGCGAGTTGGCCCACGACGCCCGCTTGCCGACCGTACGGGCCCTGGCCGCCGAGCTGGGCCTGGCCACGAACACGGTCGCGCGCGCTTATCGCGAGCTGGAACGAGACAGCGTGATAGAAACGCGTGGGCGGTTCGGATCATTCATCGCTCCCAACGGCGATGCGGCCGATCGCAACGCGCAGACGGCGGCCGATGCCTTCGCGTTGCGCATCGAGCAACTCGGCGTGAGCCCGGCCGCGGCGCTCGCCCTCGTTACCGACGCCCTGGACCGCCGTTCCGACGCCTGACCATCGGCCTTGCGCCGCGGATTTTGTATTGCTACTCTGGTACAATATATATACAAAAGGGAGGTTTTGTGGATACGGTCGTACTGATCCTGGCAGCGCTAGTCTTAGTGGGTCTCGGCATCCGGTTGATCCATAACGCACGTACCGAACCGCGCAGGCGGATGCTGCAGGCCTACTCCCGGCAGGTCGGGCTCGCGTTGGTTCCCGAGATCGTTCCCGAGCTGTCTGGCCGGATCTATCGCCGCGAACGCTCGGGGGTCGTCGGGTCGATGGTGGGGCTCGTTCTGAGCGTGGCGGCGCTCGTCGTGACGGACGGCAGCAAGAACCCGTGGAACGGGCTTCTGGTCGTTGTCGCGATGACGGTCGGGTCGACGGTCGCCCTCATCGGCAACGATTCCCGCTCGGCGTTCGCCCCTGTGGCCGAGGCGCCGCGACTAGCGCGCAGCGACTCTCCCGGGCTGGCTGACTACGTCACCCCGCTGGACCGCACGTTCTCACTGGGCCTGCTGGCCCTCGCCACCCTGAGCTATATCGCCGTGCTTGGGGTCATCGCCATCAACCCGGATCGGGTGTTCGATGATGTCCTGGTGCGCACGATTCTCTGGCCGTCTGGACTGGTGCTGGCGCTGGCAACCGCTGCGAGCCTGGTGACCTGGGCGGCGGCGAACGCTCTGCTAGGGCGCGGCCAACCGGCCAGCACGTACATTCAACTTGCCTGGAGTGACGCTTTTCGCAGCACCACCCTGCGCAGCCTCGTCGCGATCCCCGGGATCATCGCCGCCGTGAGCTCCTGCGTGCTGTTCCTCTCCTTGAGCGAGGCCATCAACCTGCCGGCGCCCGGCTCGATCGGCGCGATTCTGGTCGGTTCGTTCACGATCATGGGCCCGGTGCTCATCGTCGTGCTGGCCAGCTGGAGCCTTACGAGCACGCGCAATCGCAGCACGACGCACTTTCTGCGCCGGCTGTGGCCCGAGACGGCCGTCGAACTCGATCGTCGCCGCGCAAGCGGCGCCGCCGCCGGGAACGATCAGCGCGGCGATCAGCCCGACGATCAGCCCGGCGATCAGCGCGGCGATCAGCCCAATCAGGGCAACCGAACGAAGACTCCGGCATGATGCTGCTGGTCGATCCGCGCTCGGCGACCCCGCCGTACGAACAGCTACGGGTGCAGGTGCTCGCCGCGGTGCGCTCGGGCGATCTGGCCCCCGGTGACAAGCTGCCAACGGTGCGCAAGCTTGCCGAAGATTTGGGGCTCGCCGCCAACACTGTCGCCCGCGCCTACCGCGAGCTCGAGCGTGACGAGGTCATCGAAACGCGCGGCCGCAACGGATCCTTCATCGCAGCGAGCGGGAATGCCGCCCAGCAACAGGTGCAGGCTGCCGCCGTCGCATTCGCCGGCAAGGCGCGACAGCTCGGCGTGTTGCCCGAGGAAGCGCTCGCGTTTGCGCGCGCTGCCCTCGGCATCCGTTCGTAACGACAAGGAGGCGGGCGAGTCCCGGACCTCGTGTGCACGGGGTCCGCACCGTTCGGGGCCCGGGCCCCGACCACATCGGGGCTACGGTGCGGGGCGGTAGTGGGCGGCGAGACGCTCGAAGCCCTCGTCGAGGGACACCGCGGGGGTCCAGTTCAGGTCGGCGCGGGTGCGCCGCTGGTCGAACCAGTGAGCGGTCGAGAGCTGCTCGGCCAAAAACCGGGTCATCGGCGGCTCATCCGCTCCCGGGCGACGCCGCCAGATTGCCTCGATGAGCGCGCCAGCCCCGCGGGCAACGGGTGCCGGCACCCGCCAGGCCGGAGCGGCCACGTTGGCTGCACCGCAGATTCCGGCCAGCAGTTCAGCGACCGGGCGCGGTTCACCGTTGGTGACCACGTAGGACTGCCCGTGCACCCGGTCAGCCGCGTCGAGCGCCGCGTGAATGGCAGAGGCCGCATTGTCCACGTAGGTCGTGTCGATCAGCGCCGCGCCGTGGCCGAGCAGCGGCAGCCGTCCCGAGCGGGCGCGGTCAACAATGCGATCGATGAGCTGGGTATCGCCGGGGCCCCAGACCAGGTGCGGACGCACGGCGACCACGCTGAACTCGGGAGCATCCGCGGCGAGCGCGAGCAGTTCGGCCCGAGCCTTGCTGCGGGCATAGTCGCCGCGGGCGTGATCCGGCGACGCTGGCAGGGCGTCCGCGCCCATGATCGAGCTGCCGGCGTGGGCCACCGACGGCGAGGAGACGTAGACGAAACGGGCGACGCGGGCATCCTGGGAAGCTTGCAGAACGGTGCGGGTACCCCCGACGTTCACCGCCTCGAACGCGGCCGGGTCGCCGGTGAGCGACACTTTCGCCGCGAGGTGCACGACCGCGTGCATACCGCTCACGGCGTAGGCGAGGCCGGCATAGGGGGTGTCGGCGGGCGTCGTGATCGAGCCATGCACGTCTTCGACGCCGGGCACACCCGATGGCCGCCGCTGAAAGGTGCGCACCGTGTGCCCGGCCGCGCTGAGGCGGGCAGCGACGGCACGGCCGAGGAATCCGCTGGCGCCCGTGACCAGCACCCTCATGATTGTGCTCTCATGGCTTGACCCAGCGACCGCCCGAGAGGATGCCGGTGGCCCAGCGCGACAACCGGCGGCGGTCGATCTTGGAATTGTGCCGGATGTCGGTCGGAAGGCCCGGCACCACGAACACGGCGGCGACCGGAGACCCGACCGCGGCGCGCACGGCGGTGGCGAGCCGCTCGGAAGCGCGGTGCACCCGGCGGGCCGGCGGCACAGTTTCAATCACGGCGACCTGCTGCTGGGTGCCGAGCGGGCCGACGCCAACGAAAGCGGCGCGGGCAACGCCGGGCAGCGTTTCGATGCGCTGCTCCGGGCCGACCGGGGTGACCACGCCGTCGGCCGTCACGATGACGTGCGGCAGGCGACCCTCCACCCAGAGGCGCCCGGCGCGGTCGAGGTGCCCGACATCGCCGGTGCGATGCCAGCGCTCGCCCGGCACGGCGCCACGCCGCGAGGCCCGCTCGGTGAGCCAGAGCCGGTCGTAGTGATCCTTGACGTGCGGCGCTGATACGACGATCTCGCCGGTCACGTCGGGCTCCTCCGACAGTTCACCAACGGATGCCCCGCTCGGGTCGAGCGCGCTGATGCGGATGCGGGTGGTCGCGGTCGCCTCCCCGACGCAGACGCCCCCGGCCGGGTTCATGGTTGCGGCCGCACGCGGCGGTGACGCTGCGGGAATCTGCGTGCCGGTATCCGCTGTCGGCGGCGTGGCAACGCTCGCTGCCGCGGCCCGGATGCCCTCGAGCGTGATGTCGGCCATGAGCAGGCCCTCGGTCATGCCGTATGGCGTGTGCGCAGTGGCAGCGGGCATGAGTGCCGCGGCCTGACCGAGCAACGTCGCGGAGATGGGCGCGCCGGCCGAGAGGAAACGCCGCACCCCGGCCAGGGCCGTGTGGTCGGCGCGCGTGAGCGCCCCTGCCGTCGCGACGACGTTCACGAGGGCGGCGGGTGAGAGAAAGACGACCGTTGCGTCGATGGCGCCGACGGCGGCCGCGACCGCGGTGGCGGTGAGGGTTTTGGGGGCGGTGACGTCCATGTCGGGGGTGACCGAGCGGGCGCCGAGGGCCGGGCCGAGCAGCGCGAAGGGGGCGAAGCCGGCGACGAGGCCGGTGCCGACACCAACGCCGTACTGCAGAAAGAGGGCACGGCTCACGGCCGACAGCTGGCCGTGCGTGTAGACGACGCCCTTGGCCGGGCCGGTCGACCCGGAAGTGAACAACACGGCGGCCGTGTCGCTCGGAGCGGGCTCGGGCGGGAGCTCGTCGCCGGCTGCGAGTCGGGCCTGGCCCAACCGGATCAGCTCCGCGAGGGTGTGTTCGACGCCGAGCAGCCGCGCCATCGGAGCCGGGTAGCGGGCGGTGGAGATCGTGCGCCCCGGCCAGCCGAGCGCTCGGGCGGCCATGAGCCCGGGAGCGGCGCCGATGATGAAGTCGGGGCGGGCGCCGCGCACCGCGCGAGTGAGGCCGGCCAGGCCGAGGCCGGCATCCGCTACGACGACGATCGCACCGATGCGCACGCAGGCGTAGAGCACCGCGGTGAGGTCGGCGCTCGGCGGTACGAGAAGCGACACCCGGTCGCCGTGCCGAACACCGATGTGCCCGAGTCCGGCCGCGATCTGCCGCACGCGCCGTGACAGCAGCCGCCAGCTCACGGTGCGGGGGGCCGGCTGCATGTCGACGAGGGCGGTCTCGTCCGAGTCGCGCAGCTCGTCGAGGTAGTGCCAGAGCGGATGCGTCCCATCGACACCCCACGCGGCCTCCGAACCCGACACGGAGGCCTGGGCGCGCTCAGGAATCGCGGACTGCACGGCCGGCTCCGGGGCGTCGGCGTCGGCGACAGAACTTTCGGTCGGGACGATGTCGCCCAGCCAGAGCAGCGCGGCGGCGGCGTAGTCCGCGTCTTCGGCGAGCAGGTGTCCCGCGCCCTCGAACCGGTGCACGCGGGCGTGCGGCATCCGTTCGACCAGGTCGTCGAGGTATCGATCGCTGAAGATGGGATCGCGCGGACCCCAGAGCAGCAGCGTCGGCACCGCAAGGGCGCGCACTGCCTCGGCGATGCGGTCGAGTTCGAACCGGCTCTCGTGGGCGAGCGCAACCGGGATGTCGGCGACGAAGCCGCCGATCCCTCCGCGGCGGGCGCTCGTCAAATAGGGTGCGCAGTAGCCGCGTTTCACTTCGGCCGACAGGGGCGGATGCGCGAGCGCGAGCGTTGTGGCGAGGAAAGCGGGCGTGGCCACGGTCGCCGGGCTGAGTATGCCGCGCCCGAGCGCGAGCCGAAGCGGCGCGGGAATCGAATCTCCCGCACTCTGGTGCACCGCCGTGTTGAGGAGCATGACGCCGGCCAGCAGCTCGGGATGGTCGACGGCCCAGCCGAGCGAGACCACGCCGCCCCAATCGTGGCCGAGCGTGATGACCGGGCCGGCCAGTTCGAGCGCGTCGGTGAGGTCGCCGAGGTCGTGCACGCGGCGAGCGAGCGGGCGCGCGGCGCGGCGGCCGGTCGCGGCAATGGAATCGGTTCGGGCCGAGAAGCCCATGTCGAGCTGGTCGACGGCGACCACGCGCCAGGCCGGCGCGCCCGACGCCGCGGCCTTCGTAGCCGAAGCAAGCAGACCGCGCCAGAGGTAGGACCAGGTGGGGTTGCCGTGCACACACAGAATTGTGCCGACCGGAAGCACGCCGAGCGCGTCGAGCTGTGGGCCGTTGTCGAGCAGGTGCCAACCGTGGGTCACGCCGCCGGCCGTACCGCTCTCCGCGACGTCGATCAGACGCGACCACCCAGGGTTCAGCCCAGACAGGCCCGTCGGCGGCAGCACGGCCGGGGCCGCGGTGGCGATGGGCAGGCGACGGGGTCCCACCATCACCAAACGAGTTCCATCATGGCAGTGTTCAGGCCGGACCCGACGCCCATGAGCAGCACCCGGTTGCCCGGTTGCAGCGTCGACGCCTCCTGGGCGAGTGTGATCGGAATCGACGCCGGGCCGACGTTGCCGAGGGTGGGAAAGGTCAGCGGAATCTTGGTCTTGTCCATGCCCGTGGCCTTGACGATGGCGTTGGTGTGCACGCTCGAGACCTGGTGCAGGATATAACGATCCATGTTGGACCAGCTCCAGTCCCGTTTGGCTTCGGTCCAGGCCGAAACGACGAGTTCCATACCGCCCTTGAGCAGCGCTTTCGCGTCGGTGAACATGCCGTCGACACTACCGACGCACAGGTCGTTGAACTGGGTTGCCGCGCGGGTGACGCCGCCGAGGATGCGGTGTCCACCCGGGTGGGCATCCGCCGGGCCGAGCACGGCCGCGGCAGCGCCGGAGCCGAGGGTGAGGCTCGCGAACTCGCTCATGAAGTCTTTGCGTTTGATGCCCGGGCGGCCGAGGCGCTCGATCGTGTTGGACTGAATCTCGTCGGCGTCTTCACCGTCGATGATCACCGCGTACTTGATCTGCCCGGAGTCGATGAGCTGGGCAGCAAGGGTCATGCCGTTCACGAAGCCCAGGCAGGCGTTCGCGATGTCGAAGTTGATCGCCGACGAGGGCAGGCCGAGGCCGTGATGAATACGCACAGCCACCGAGGGTTCGAGGTGTTTGCGGGTCACCGAGGTGTTGATGAGCAGGCCCACGTCGCTGGGCCGAATACCAGCCTCGCGCAGGGCGATCTTGCCGGCCTTGACGGCGGCGTCATCGAAGGTCTCGTGCGGGCCCCAGTTGCGGCGCTCGTAGACGCCGGCCACCCGCTGCAGCAAGCCGGTGGGCAGTTTGAGGCGCGTCAGCACGGGCTCGAGGCGGCGGTCGATTTCTTCGGACGTCGTAATGAGGGGTGCCATGAGGCTGCTGACCGACAACAAAGCCACGTTTCGGTGCGTCGTCGTCGCATTTCCGTTCACGCGTGGGCCCCTGTCGAATTGTGGACAGCGGTAATCATACGTCCCCTCTGAGTTTGCCCCACGAAACTGTATGTAAACCGCACGTGGCCTGTGCGCCCCTCGGGGCACACAGGCCGAACGGCTCAGACCACACCCTCGGAGAGCGTGCTCGGGTTGCCGAACCGGTGCGCGGTGATCGAGATGGCCTGTTCGCGCAGGAACGGCAGCACCTCGATGCGACCGGCCTGGGTGACCGCGTTGGAATACACGGCGATGTCCGGGCTGCCGGCCAGCGCCTCGGCGAGAGCGGATGCCGCCTCCCGCGCTCCCAGCACCGGGTCGCTGCCGATGAGACGAACGCGGCTGGCGGTGATGCCACCGGAGCGGGCCCGGGCAAGCCACTCCTCGTCGCTCTCGACCACCACCACGATCTCGCGCTCGGCGAGGATGTTGCGCACGGCGGGCGGCACCGGAATGGTGCTCGACACGTCGTAGCGCGATGTCGACAGAGTTGCCGCGGCGATCACGCGCAGCAGCTGGGCGAGCGTGCCCGTCTCGGTCAGGCGCACCGTGACCGGCAGCGCGCGGTAGCGGAACAGGTTGCGCTCCACACCGAGACCGGTCGCATCACGCACGACGTTGAATTCCTCGCGCCAGGCGAGGGCATCGCTCACGGCCGAGCGGCGCAGCACGTCGAAGTCGGCGTAGTCGAGAAAAGGCTGGCTGGCCTCGATGATGTCGGTGACCCGCTCTTCGAGCCCACGTAGGTGCAGCGTCGAGCTGTTGCGACCCGGTTCGTTGACCCAGCTGCCGAGGCCGAGGAGGTAGTTCGGTCCGCCAGCCTTGGTGCCGGCACCCACCGCGGAGCGCTTCCACCCGCCGAACGGTTGGCGCTGCACGATGGCGCCGGTGATGCCACGGTTGACGTAGAGGTTGCCCGCTTCGACAGAGTCGACCCAGAGGGCCAGTTCGTCGGCGTCGAGCGAGTGCAGCCCGGTGGTCAGGCCATAGTCGACGGCGTTCTGAAAGCGGATGGCTTCTTCCAGATTGCGCGCGTGCATCACACCGAGCACCGGGCCGAAGAACTCGGTGAGGTGAAAATAGGATCCGGGAGTGACGCCGGTGCGAATGCCGGGGGACCAGAGCTTGCCGGTCTCGTCGAGCTGTTTGGGCTCGACCAACCATTCCTCTTCGGCGCCCAGGGTGGTCAGCGCGTGCAACAGCTTGCCGTCGGCCGGCGACATGATCGGGCCCATCTGCGTGACCGGGTCACTCGCCGGACCCACCTTGATCGACGTCGCGGCGTCGACGAGCTGTCCGAGGAACCGCTCGGACTTCGCGACCGAGCCGACCAGGATAACGAGGCTGGCGGCCGAGCATTTCTGGCCGGCGTGCCCGAAGGCGCTCTTGATGACGTCGGCGGCTGCCAGGTCGAAGTCGGCAGAGGGCGTGACGATGATGGCGTTCTTGCCGCTCGTTTCGGCGAGCAGCGGCAGGTCGTGGCGGAACGAACGGAACAGCTCGGCCGTTTCGTAGCCGCCGGTAAGAATGACCCGGTTGACGGCGGGGTGCGCGACGAGCTTGGCCCCGAGGTCACGGCCAGGCAAGGTGACCAGCGCGAGCAGTTCGCGCGGAATACCGGCTTCCCAGAGGGCTTCGACGACAACGGCACCGGTGCGCTGGGCAAGCGCGGCGGGCTTGATGACCACGCCGGCGCCGGAGGCGAGGGCTGCGAGTACGCCACCGGCCGGGATGGCGGTCGGGAAGTTCCACGGCGGGGTGACCACGATGAGCTTCGACGGCACAAAGATGGCGCCCTGCACGCGATCGAGGTCCTTGGCACGTTCGGCGTAGTAGTGGGCGAAGTCCACGGCCTCACTCACCTCGGCGTCACCCTCGGTGATGGTCTTGCCGCACTCGCTCACCATGACCTCGATCAGACGGTCGCGGTTGGCGGCGAGCGCGAGCCCGGCGCGGTGCAGCACGGCAGCGCGTTCGGCACCGGTTTTCTGCCCCCAGGCGGCGCCGGCGGTCAACACGCCGTCGATGATCGTGTTCAGAGCTGCCTCGTCGGGCACGACGGCGGCGAGGGTGGTGTCCGTGCCGAGCGTTGACGCGTCGGCCCGTGCCAGTATGCTGCGGCCCCAGGCCCGGTTGGCGGGCAGCGACGGGTCGGTGTCCGGCTCGTTGTGGAACGCGGAGTGGGTGGGCACAGAGCCTCGGGTGATGCCGAGCAAGGCGCTGGTCAGTTGCGGGTCGGCGTCGGTGGCGATCTCGGACGCTTGGCTGTGGGCATCCGGCTGGGCTGCGGCGAGCCGGTCCCTGTCGTAGCTGCTGGAGCGGTCCTGCACACGGTTGGGGGTGGGCACCCGGTCATCGAGCGCGTCGAGGGAGGCCTGAAAACGGGCCTTCTCCCGGTTGAACAACTCGGGGTTGCTGGTCAGCTCGAACACGGCCGACATGAAGTTTTCCTGGCTCGCATTCTCTTCGAGCCGGCGAATGAGGTAGCTGATGGCCACGTCGAACTGGGAGGGGTCGACGACGGGCGTGTAGAGCAGCAGCTGCCCGACGTCCCGGCGCACAGCCTGGGCCTGGCCGGTGGCCATGCCGAGCAGCATTTCGAACTCAACCCGGTCACCCACGCCACGGGCAATACTGAGCAGGTGCGCCCACGCCACGTCGAACAGGTTGTGGCCGGCGATGCCGAGCTTGACGGCGTCGGTGTTCTGCGGGGTGAGCGCCCAGTTGAGCACCCGTTTGTAGTTGGTATCGCTGTCCTGCTTCGTATCGAAGGTTGCGAGCGGCCAGTCGTGCACGGCCGCGTCGACGTGCTCCATGGCGAGGTTGGCGCCCTTGACCAGGCGCACCTTGATCGGGGCTCCCCCGGCCGCGCGGCGTTTCTGGGCCCAGTGGGTGAGGCCTTGGATGGCGCTCAGGGCGTCCGGCAGGTAGGCCTGCAGCACGATGCCGGCTTCGAGCTGGGCGAGCTTCGGGTGATCGAGCAGTCCCTCGAACACCGCGATGGTGAGGTCGAGGTCGCGGTACTCTTCCATGTCAAGGTTGATGAACTTCGGGGTAGCGGATGCCGCAGCGAACTCATACAGCGGCGTCAATCGCTCAATCACCCGGGCGACGGTCTCGTCGAAGGCCCACATCGACAGTTGGCTGGCGATCGACGACACCTTGATCGAGACGTAGTCCACGTCGGGGCGTTCGAGGATGCGTTTGGTGCCTTCGAGGCGTTCGAGCGCTTCCTTCTCGCCGAGCACTGATTCGCCGAGCAGGTTGATGTTGAGGCGGTTGCCGCCCTCCTTCAAGTGCACCAGAGCGGGCCCGAGCTTGTCGGGGGTGGCGTCGACGACGAGGTGACCGACCATTTGGCGCAGCACAGTGCGGGCCGCAGGAATGACGACCCAGGGCAGTACCGGTCCGAGGATTCCGCCCAGGCCGATAGCCGCGCGCATGTGCGGTGGCAGAAAGCCGGGCGCCTTCCTGGCGACCTTTTGCAGGCTGTAACCGGCGACCATCTTGTCTTCCGGGCGCATGACGCCGTCAACGAAGCCGACCGTGAAGTCCAGGCCGTTCGGGTCCTTGAGCACGCCGGCGAGCCGCTCGGCCGCGGCATCCGCTGGAATCGTGGCGCTTTCGTCGAGCCATTTTTTCACGAGCGCGACGACCTCCGTACTGAAATCCTCGTTGGCCGGGCGGGTGGAGGCGTTGGTCATGGTCACGAGACTAGTCTTTCGTTCGCGGATGGGGTGCTCTGGTCCTTCAAGTCTGGATCCACCCTATATTTAGTAAAAGCAATTGTTTATGCATAATATTCATTAGAATTTCTAATGATTTGGTTTGCGTAGGGCGATGGGTGTCGGGGACGGCGAATGCTGGATGTCAGACGGTTACGGCTGCTACGTGAGCTGAAGATTCGCGGCACCCTCGCGGGGGTCGCCGAGGCCCTCGCTTACAGTCCCTCCGCGGTGTCGCAGCAGCTCGCGCTGCTCGAAAAAGAGGCCGGCGTCGTACTGCTCAAGAAGGTGGGTCGGCGGGTGCAGCTCACCCCGCAGGCGGAGATTCTGGTCGAGCACACCACCCACCTGCTCGAGCGCCTCGAGCTCGCCGAGGCCGACCTGCGGGCGAGCACCACGACGGTGTCCGGCACCGTGCGGGTGGCCGTGTTCCAGTCCGCGGCCCTCGCCGTGATTCCGCGCGCCCTCACCTTTCTCACCGATGACTTTCCGGCGCTGCGGGTCGAGGTGACCGAGCGGGAGCCCGAGCGTGGCCTGTTCGAGGTGGCCGCGCGTGACTTCGACCTTGTGCTCGCCGAGCAGTATCCCGGTCACACCCGCGCCCATTGGCCCGACCTCGACCGGGTCAATCTGGCCACGGATGCCCTGCGCCTCGCGGTACCACCCGAGAAATCCACACGCGTGCATGCGGCGACACTCGAGGAGACCGCCGAGCTGCCCTGGGTGATGGAGCCGGTGGGCACCGCGTCCCGCCAGTGGGCCACGCAGCTCTGCCGTTCGGCCGGGTTCGAACCCGACGTTCGGTTTGAAACCGCCGACCTGATCGCGCATATCCGCTTGATTGAATCGGGCAATGCGGTGGGTATTCTGCCTGACCTGGTCTGGGCCGGTCGCATGCCGGCCGTGCAGCTGCACGATCTGCCCGGCACCCCGCACCGCACCCTGTTCTCGGCCGCTCGCCGATCGAGCGCGCAGCGCCCGGGCGTGGTCGCGGTGCGCGGCGCGCTCGACCGGGCGGTGAGCAAGGTGGCCAAGCCCACCGAATCCGACCCGCTCGAGCCGCCGCGCCCGTTCGAGCCGCTGGCCCCGGTATAGCCGACCGCCTCGATCCAGCCGCCGGGGCGGCTGCCGTTGGCGACGCCCCCTGCGAGTCGCCGCCGAAGTCTGCACTTCGACACACCGCAGCACACTGCATTTGCCCGCAGTGCACCCTGCACTGGTAGTCGGAGTGTTCGATGCCGTCGCCGGAAACTGATGATTCAACGCTGTGGCCGAGGGACTGAAAGTGGCCTAGCCTGAGGGAAGACTCGCGTTTCACTCACAGTGGAGGTCACCATGTCAGCCAAGCCCACCGGACGCCTCGTTCACCGCGAGGATGGCCTGTATCTCATGCTCAATCGGCTGTTCAACGCGCCGATCGAACAGGTGTGGGCGAGCATGACGCGCCCCTTTGAACTCGAGAAGTGGATCGGAACGTATACCGGCTCATCGGCCACCGGCGCGGTCAAGTTCAGGATGGCGGCGGAGCCCGATGCCAGGTGGGAATACGTGAGTATTCGCGAGTGCCAGGCTCCGCACCGTTTCAAGGGCGATTTCGGCGAGGGTGAGGATTCCTGGCGCGCACTGTTCCATCTCGTCGAGGGCGACGGCATGACGAACCTGACCTTCGGGCAGCGCTTGCGGTCCCCCTCCGAGGCCGCCACGGTCGGCCCCGGTTGGGACTACTACCTCGATCGTCTGGTCGCCTCGCGCGCGGGCCTGCCGCTGCCGGAGTGGGAACACTACTATCCCGCGCACGCCCAGTTCTACAAGGACCTGATTGTTCCGGTGCGCACCGCCTGATCCGCGGCCAGCACCACCTGCGAGGTGGCTAGCGCCAGATGCTGGGGGCAGACGCGCGGGTGACTAGCGCCAGATGCTGGGGGCAGACGCGCGGGTGACTAGCGCCAGATGCTGGGGGCGGACGCGCGGGTGGCGGGGGCGGCCGCAGCCCGGCTCCACTCGAGCAGCCACTCCGGCACCGTCACGTCGTCGGGAGCGACGCCGATCGCCTCGAGCAGCTCGGTGATCGTGACGACACCACCGGCGCGCTTGAGGAAACGGCCACGAATGTATCCGTGGGCGTAGATCTCCAGGTCACCGTCGGCATCCGGTCGTACAAAGCGTTGCTCCACGTACACGGCCTTCTCATCGAATCCGAGGATGCGCGACTCGACCGTGAATTTTTGGCCGAGCCGGAGAGATTTGCGAAAGCTGATCGTCTCGGAGACCACGACGGGATACCAGCCGCGCGCCTTGAAGATCGCCCAGACACCGGTGCGGTGCAGCAGGTCGAAGCGGGCCACGTCCATGATCGACAGGTAGACGCCATTGTTCATGTGCCGCAAAATATCCTGGTCGGTCGGCAGCGTCAGAAAGTTGGTGCGTGCGACATCGAAGTGACCGAGCCGCGGTCCGAACTTCGACAGCAGGGCATGGAGGAGGGTTCTGAGGAACATATGCACGTCACGATGCTAACGAAACGAGGCAGGCGCGCGGTATCCGTTGTCGGTGAGTACCAGCATCCGTCGGCGTACAGCTCGTGGGGTGCACGATGTGTCACAGACGCGAGCTGATGGGGTATTCCGACCCGGTGTCTCAGCCTCGGCGCAGTACGCACCCGCAGGAAGCTCAAGCCAGAGCGACCGCACGCGGCGCAACCGCACGCACGAAGGCACCGAGGCGGCGGTAGACCTCCTGCGACTCTGGGTGCGTGTCGTCCTGTTGCCAGGTGTGCTTGGTGTTGCTGCTGCGCCGACCGTAGATCAGGGAGTCGACCCGAATAGCACGCGCGCGCAACGCCTCGATGAAATTGAGGTTCGCTCGATAGAAATAATCCCGCTCCGAGGTCGTCACGAACACCGGCGGAAAACCCCGATCCAGCCATTCGATCGGCGACATGAAACGGGCAGCCGTGCGCAAGTGCATCCCCCGGCCCCGCTCGGGCAGCAGCATGCGCACGAAGTTGAGGCTCAGAACGAAACCGCGTTCGAACAGCACCGAAAAGTCGGCGATGCTGCAGTGCTGCACCAGGCCGCGCAGGTTGCGGGCGGCGATCGGCGGATGAATGTCGTAGTGCGCGGCGAGCGCAGGCTCATAGGTCGACGCGGTGAGCAGCGCCGCGATGTGTCCGCCGGCTGAATCACCGCCGAGCACGATGCGGGTGGGGTCTCCCCCGTAGGCGGCTATGTTCCGGGCGACCCAGTCGAGTACCGCGTTGCCGTCCTGCATCATGTGCTTCAGCTGGAACCGCGTGGCCATGCGGTAGTTGGCATTGACCACGATCATGCCCTCGGCGGCCTGGCTCGCACAATATTTGGTGAGCGGGTCTTTGTCACCCGAGGTCCAACCACCACCGTGGAAGTACACATAGACGGGCAGTGGCGGTGCCGCGGCATCGCTGTCCTTGGGTGCGATGACGTCGAGCCGGTGAATCTTCTGGCCATCGCCGATGTAGTCGACGTCGAGGTCGTATTCCACGGTGTCGATCGGGTTCAGGTTGAACTTGTGTATCGGCGTCGCGCGTCGCAGCATGAGGGCGCGCCAGGCCCAGACCGGCAGACGACGAATACCGGTCTCGCGATGCGCCGACCGGTCAACGGTGACGCCGTCGGCGTGCAAACGGATACCGTGCAGCCAGGCCCGTGCCGAATGCTCGACCCGGGCGGGATCGGACCAGGCCGGGGGCGCTGGGGGGAGGGGCGTGGCACGAACAGTGTCGAACTGGATGCTGGTGATACTCACTGGTCGAGGTTAAATTGACCTTCCCGAATGCTCGCTGAGAAGTACCCCATTTGGGGGTAACTCCCGGCTTCAGGTGGCTGTTCGTGCCGTACGTTCACGCAGCGGACGCCCCGCCCGCAACCCCGGTCCCTTCCAGCACCGCGCGCGCGAGCGTGTGAAAGTGCAGGTTGAAGCCGAGAACGGCCGGCGTCGAGTGCGAGTCCAGGTCGATCATCGGCACGTCAACGGCATGAAGGATGAATTGATACCGGTGCGTGCCGGTGCCAGGGGGCGGTTCGGCGCCGACAAAAGAGGTCAACCGCAGCTCGTTGGGCAAGGTCAGGGACGATCCAGGCACAGCCCCGCCCGCGACGCCCGCGTTAACCGGCAGGTCGGTCACGGATATCGGGAGGTTGGCCACGGCCCAGTGCCAGAACCCGGAGCCGGTCGGAGCGTCTGGGTCGTACACGGTGAGGGCGAAGCTCGCGGTCTCGGGAGGGAAACCGCTCCAGGACAGCTGCGGCGAGACGTCCGCTCCCCCGGCACCGGCGGCATACTGCGCCGGCCGCAACGGGCCGCCGTCGGTCAGGTCGGTGCTGGTGAGCGAGAACTGGGGCACCGCGCCGAAACGGGCGAGTGGGTCGAGCGTCACGATGGCCTCCTCGTTGAGCATCAGCTACGGTGTTGCAGCACAGCCAGTTCGTCCAGCCTACGCGCCCCTCATAAAATAGCTCCATGGCCATTCCGAAGATCCTGCTCTTTTACATCTTCACGCCACTGGCCGATCCAGAAGCGGTACGGCTCTGGCAGCGTGACCTGTGCGCCGGGCTCGGCCTGCGCGGTCGCATCCTGATCTCCAAGGACGGCCTCAACGGCACGGTCGGCGGCGACTTGCCCGCCGTCAAGAAGTACATTCGTAAGACCCGCGACTATGCGCCGTTCCGGCACATCGATTTCAAGTGGAGCGAGGGCACCGGTCTCGACGAGAAAGGCCAGAGCCTCGACTTTCCCCGGCTCGTGGTCAAGGTGCGCGATGAGATCGTGAGCTTCGGCGCTCCGGGAGAGTTGCGTGTCGGCGCCGAGGGGGTTATCGATGGTGGCACCAAGCTGGCACCCGCCGAGCTCAATGCCCTCGTCGCCGAGCGCGGCGACGACGTTGTCTTCTTCGATGGACGCAATAAGTTCGAGGCCGAAATCGGCCATTTTCGAAACGCTGTCATTCCCGACGTTGCTACTACGCGCGATTTCGTGGCCGAACTCGACAGCGGCAAATACGACCACCTCAAGGGCAAGCCGGTAGTGACCTATTGCACCGGCGGTATCCGCTGTGAGGTCCTGAGCGGTCTCATGAAGTCGCGCGGATTCGGTGAGGTGTATCAACTCGACGGCGGAATTGTGCGTTACGGCGAGGCCTTCGGCAACGAGGGCCTGTGGTCCGGTTCGCTCTATGTCTTCGACCAGCGGATGTCCATCGATTTCGCCCCGGATGCTGCCGTGCTCGGCACTTGCCAGCTCTGCGCCGCACCCACCACGAACATGCTCAACTGCCGCGACGCCTCCTGCCGGGAACAGCTGGTCGTGTGCGCTACTTGCGTGGCCGCCACAGCTCCGGCCTGCGCCACCCATGCGTCGCGAGCGAACGAGGCGTCGGCGCGCGCAACCTGAGCGGCCGGCTGAGGCACGATCAGCACCGAAACGCCGGTAGAGAGTTCCGGTGCTGGCACGCGCCGTGATTGGATCGTGGTGTGACCTACGACGCGCTGGCTGTTCGCACCCATTTTCCCGCCCTCTCCACCGGCATCGCTCATTTCGATGGACCGGGCGGCACGCAGACCCCGCGGCAGGTCGGCGCGGCGATCGCACTGACCCTCACGCGCCCGCTCTCGAACCGCGGCACGGGCAGCCTGCCTGAGCGCAACGCGGACGACGCGGTGACCGGGTTTCGCACCGCCGTAGCAGATCTGCTCGGCGCAGAGCCCGATGGCATCGTCTACGGGCGCAGCGCGACCGCACTCACCTACGATTTCTCCCATCATCTCTCCCGCGCGTGGGGTCCCGGCGACGAGGTCGTGGTCTCCCGCCTGGACCATGACTCGAACATCCGGCCGTGGGTGCAGGCGGCCGACCGCACGGGCGCAACCGTGCGCTGGGTCGACTTTGACCCGTCGACCGGCGAATTGTCCGCCGACGCGTTCGCCGCCGTCGTTGGTCCAGGGACACGCCTCGTTGCCGTCACGGCCGCATCGAACCTGATTGGTACCCGCCCACCGATCGCGGCGATCGCCGACGTGGCGCATGCGGCCGGCGCGCTGCTCTACGTTGACGGTGTGCACTACACCCCGCACACCCTCGTCGACGTCAAGGCGCTCGGCGCCGATTTTTTCGTGTGCTCCCCGTATAAGTTTCTCGGCCCGCATTGCGGCGTGCTCGCCGCCGCGCCGGAACTCTTGGAAGGCATCCGGCCCGACAAGCTCGCAACGTCGAGCGATCGTGTGCCCGAGCGATTCGAATTCGGCACCCTCCCCTACGAACAGCTTGCCGGCGTAACGGCGGCCATTGATTTTCTCTCCGCGCTCGTGCCGGGCTCGCCCACCGTTGGCGCCGCTGCCCCAACCCGACGGGAACGCCTCGTGGCGTCGTCACACGCACTCGAAACGTACGAAGCGATGTTGCGTGCCCAGCTTGAAGCGGGGCTCGCCGCGCTGCCCGGTGTGCTCGTGCATTCCCGTGCCGCCGAGCGCACCCCCACCGTTCTGGTGACCTTCGCCAACCATTCGGCCGCTGCCGCCTCCGCGTTTCTCATCCAGCGGGGGATTCTGGCTCCGGCCGGTTCGTTCTATGCCCGAGAGGCGAGTCGGCACCTCGGTCTGGGCGATGTCGGCGGACTGCGCATCGGCCTCGCCCCGTACACGACCGCGCACGAAGTCGAGCGGATACTCGACGCGCTCGACGACTTTCTCCGGCCGTAGCGATTGTGCCGGAAGGCCCGCTTTTGCAGCGGAAGCCGGGCTCTGCCGGCCCTAGGCTGGTCTCACCACAGAGAGGAGTCGGATGCCTGCCGGCGCTGTCATCGAATTTCACAACATCAGCAAACGCTTTGGCGGTGTCGCCGCGGTCAACGATCTCTCGTTCACGGTTGAACCCGGCCGGGTCACCGGGTTCCTTGGCCCGAACGGTGCCGGCAAGACCACGAGCCTGCGCATTCTGCTCGGGCTGGTCGCTGCCAGCAGCGGCACGGCCACGTTCGGCGGCGTGCGCTACCGCGACCTGCCGCATCCGCTGGCCATGGTGGGCGCCGCCCTCGAAGCCGCGAGCTTTCACCCGGGCCGCAGCGCCCGCGACCACCTCGCCGTGTACACGATCGCGGCCGGACTCCCGCGCACCCGAGTACTCGAAGTACTCACCCAAGTGGGGCTCGCCGCTCACGCCGCCCAGCGGGTCGGCGGCTACTCGCTCGGCATGCGCCAACGACTCGGCCTGGCTTACGCCCTGCTGGGCGATCCGGGCGTGCTCGTGCTCGACGAGCCGATCAACGGCCTGGACCCGGAGGGCATCCGCTGGATTCGCGGGTTTCTGCGCGACATGGCCGCCGAGGGCCGCACCGTTCTGGTCAGCTCCCACCTGCTCTCCGAGGTGCAGCAGAGCGTCGACGACGTCGTCATCATCGCCAGGGGCCAACTCGTGCACCTGGGTCCGCTGTCCAGCCTCGACACGGATGCCGCCCCGCAGACGATCGTCGATTCGCCCGACCGCGACGCCCTCGCCGCCGCGCTCACGGCGGCCGGCATCACATTCTCGATCGGCCGCACCGGCCTGCTCGCCGCGACGCCCGATCCGGGCCTGCTCGGACATCTCGCCTTCACCGCCGGGGTTGAACTGAGCGTGCTGCATCGGCAGAAAGCCGGCCTCGAAGATTCGTTCCTCGCCCTCGTCGGCGGGAGCCACTCGTTGTGATTTCGTTCCTGCGTTCTGTCTCGGCCGAATTCGCCAAGATTTTCACCACTCGCCTGTGGTGGATTCTCGCTATCGTGCTCTTTTGCTACATCGGCCTGCTGGCCGGTGGCCTCGCGGCACTGTTCGGCGGTGTCCAGACCGGTGTGATCAGCCCGGATACCGTCAACACCGGCGGCGCAGCGATCACCCTCGGAACCCTCCCACCCCTCATCTACAGCTTCGCCTCCTCGGTCGGGTACGTCTTTCCGGTGCTGCTCGGTGCTCTCGCGTCGACCGGCGAGTTTCGCCACCAGACATTGACGCCGACGTTTCTGGCGACCCCTCGACGCGGCGTCGTGCTGGGGGCCAAGACGGTGACGCTGATTCTGATCGGTGCCGGCGTCGGTCTCGTCGCGCTGGCGGCATCTGTTGGTATCGGCGGCGGGGTGTTGAGCGCGTTTGGTGTCGATGCGCTGCTGCAGGGCTCCGAGACCTGGCTGCTCGTGGCGCGCACGCTGCTCGCCATGGGCCTGTGGGCGGCGATCGGCGTCGGTCTCGGCGTGCTCGTGCCCAATCAGGTGGCCTCGATCGTGATCGTGCTCGCCTTCACCCAATTCATCGAACCGCTGCTGCGGCTGGTCGCCTCTTTCCTCGAAGTCACGGCGAAGATCGGCAATTTTCTGCCCGGAGCGGCCTCCGATGCCCTCGTCGGCGCGAGCATCTTCACCGTGGCCAGCCCGGCCGGAGCCGCCCCGCTGGACTGGTGGCAGGGCGGTCTTGTACTGCTCGGTTACGCCCTGGTCGCGACCATCATCGGTTACTTCGTGAGCTGGAAGAAGGACGTCACGTAGTCGGGTCGGTCGGCGGGGCCGGCAGCTTGAGTGAGTCGATGAAATCGGCCGCGTGCTGGCTGGTGAGAATGACCCGGGCGAATTCCTCATCGACGAGGTCGATCACTACGGCCGGGCGGTGACGTTTGATTGACACGAAGTCCTTGCCGCCGTGAAACTTCCAGGTACCGGCGGCCACGATGAGCGGAATAATCGAGCCGAGCGAGCGAATTCCACGCAGCCAGATCCACGGATCCTCGGTGATGATCACCGAGCGGATACTCTCCCGCTGCACCACGATCGAGTCCCGTCGCAGGGCGAGGGTTCTTTCCGTGCGCGTCAGGTGGATCTCGAGCCGGTCGGGATGCACGCTCAGGGAAGCCATTGCTCCAGTCTGCCCGGTTCCGCCCGGAAAGCCGTTGTCCGACGCGAACAAAAGCAGTAACGTCCGAGCGCAGGATCCCTCCAAATGCCGCGATCAGCCCTGCGGGGTTGCCGCGGCCGCAGCCTTGGCCGCGGCCGGCAGTGCCTCGAAGATGCGCCCGATGGCGCTCTGATCGTGCGCATCGGAGACGAACCAGGCCTCGAACACGCTCGGCGGCAATGACACGCCGCCATCGAGCATGGCGTGAAAGAACGGTGCATAACGAAATGCCTCCTGCCGCTGCACGTCGGCGTAGGTGCGCGGGGCCGAACCCTGCGCGTCCTCGCCGAACACGAAGCTGAACAGGTTGCCGGCCCGCTGCACCCGGTGGGCGACCCCCTCGGCGGCGAGTGAGGCGGAGACCGCTTCCGAGAGGATGGTGGCGGTCGCATTGAGCCGGTTGTACACACTGTCATCGAGCAGGTTGAGGGTCGCGATGCCGGCCGCGACGGCGACCGGGTTGCCCGAGAGCGTGCCGGCCTGATAGACCGGGCCGATCGGTGCGAGAAAGTCCATCACGTCGGCCCGGCCGCCGAGGGCGGCAACGGGCAGGCCTCCGCCGATGATCTTGCCGAAGGTGAGCAGGTCGGGCGTGTAATACTTTTCGCCGGCCGGCTCGAGGCCGCTGGTCTCGAGGCCCCAGAAGCCGGAACGGCTCACCCGAAAGCCGGTGAGCACCTCGTCGAGAATGAGCAGGGCGCCATTCGAGTGCGCGATAGCGGACAGTGCCGCGTTGAAGCCGGGATCGGGGGCGACGACACCCATGTTGGCCGCGGCGGCCTCGGTGATGACGGCGGCAATGCGGCCCGGATGCGCCTCGAAGGCGGCCCGCACAGCATCGAGGTCGTTGTAGGGCAGCACGAGCGTCTCCGCGGCGGTCGCCGCGGTGACGCCGGCCGAGCCGGGTAGCGCGAGCGTCGCGAGCCCGGAGCCGGCCTGGGCGAGCAGACCGTCGGAGTGGCCATGATAGTGCCCGGCGAATTTGATCAACAGGTCACGACCGGTGAAACCGCGCGCGAGGCGGATGGCGGTCATGGTCGCTTCGGTGCCGGTGGAGACCAGGCGCAGCTTCGGGGCCGCGCCGACCCGTTCGGCGACCAGTTCGGCCAGTTCGGTCTCGGCGGGCGTCGAGGCGCCAAAGGACAGCCCGAGCGCCGCGGCATCCTGCACGGCCTTGATGACCTCGGGGTGCGCGTGGCCCAGAATCGCCGGGCCCCATGAGTTGACGAGGTCGACATATTCGCGGCCGTCGGAGTCCGTTACGTACGCACCCGCGGCCTTCACGAGGAACAGCGGTGTGCCGCCGACCGAGCCGAATGCGCGCACCGGCGAGTTGACCCCACCGGGTATGACGCGGCGGGCGCGGTCGAATAGTTCGTCGTTGTGACTGATCGGGTGGTTCACTGTGGGAATCATCGTGTCGGTCATGCTTGCTCCTCCTTGAGCCAGGTGGCCAGTTCAACGGCCCAGTAGGTGAGCACGGCGTCGGCGCCGGCCCGACGGATGCTCAAGACCGACTCTTCGATTGCGCGGCGACGGTCGATCCAGCCCTGCGCGGCGGCGGCTTCGACCATGGCGTATTCGCCGGAGACCTGGTATGCCCAAACCGGAATATCGCTCATGGCAGCAACTGCGGCGAGCACGTCGAGGTAGCCGCCGGCCGGTTTGACCATGACGATGTCGGCGCCCTGTTCGATGTCGAGCTGCGCTTCGCGCAAGCCCTCACGGCGGTTGGCGGGATCAAGCTGATAGGTTCGGCGGTCGCCGACCAGGGTCGAGGCGACGGCCTCGCGGAACGGACCGTAGAAAGCGGAGGCGTACTTGGCCGAGTAGGCCAGCACGGCAGTGTCTTCGAAACCGTTGGCGTCGAGGGTCTCGCGTACGGCGGCGACCTGGCCGTCCATCATTCCGGAGAGGCCGAGCAGGGCGGAGCCGGCACTGGCCTGGGCGAGGGCCATGTCGCGGTAGCGTTCGAGGGTGGCATCGTTGTCGACGTGGCCGTCGGCCGCGAGTACGCCGCAGTGGCCGTGGTCGGTGAATTCGTCCAGGCACAGATCGGTCTGCACGACGAGCGCGTCGCCAACCTCATCGACGAGCGCGCGCGTGGCCAGGTTGAGGATGCCATTGGGGTCGGTCGCACCGGTTCCGGTCGCGTCGCGCACCTCGGGTACCCCGAACAGCATGATGCCGCCGATGCCGGCTTCGGCCGCCTGTGCGACGGCCCGGCGGGCGCTGTCGATGCTGTGCTGCACGACACCGGGCATCGACGTGATCGGGCGGGCGTCGTTGCCTTCGCGCACGAACATGGGGAGCACAAGCTCGGCCGGGTGGACACGAATTTCACTGGCCAGGCGACGGAGCGCGCTGCTGGTGCGCAAACGTCGTGGGCGGATAACGGGGTTGATCACCCCTATACCCTACGCCGCCCGGCTGTGCGTTTCGTTATCCGGTCGTGATCTGCCCGAACAGACCAGCGGATGTCCCCGCGCCAGTGCTGCAGGTCAGCGCGCCGGTGTGGCCCCGGCCAGCGCCGCTTCAACGAGCGCATCAATGAGCGACTCGGCGCTGCGTTCCTCGGCGATCACATCGACGCGCAGGCCGAGGGCACGGGAATCCTTCGCGGTCTGTGGGCCGATACACGCCACGAGGGTGCGCTCGGGAATGTCACCGAACTGCTCGCGTACCTGACGTGCCACGCTGCCGCTGGTGACGAGCACGGCGTGCACGAGACCGGCTTTGACGTCGGTGACGACCTGGTCACTGACCGGTACGCCGATCGTGCGGTAGGCGACAACCGATTCCACGTCGTGGCCGACACGGCGCAGCCCCTCGGAGAGCAACGGCTTGGCGATCTCACTGCGCAGCGTGAGCACGCGCAGGGGGATGGCGCCGGCAGTGGCGGCTTCCCACTCCTCCAGCAGGCCGCGCGCAGAATTATCTTCGGAGGGAACGATGTCCACGTGGTAACCGGCCGCCACGAGCGCGGCCGCAGTGGTTTCACCGACCGCGGCGATGCGCGTTCCGGGCGCGACGACCGCGCGGTGCGACGACAGTACGTCCACGGTGGTGGCGCTCGTGATGGTCATCCAGTCGAAGTCGCCGGCGGCGAGACGAGTCAACGCCGCGTCGAGGGCCGGGGCGTCATCGGTGGCGGCGAAGTTGATCATCGGAGCGACGATCGGATGCGCACCCTTGGCCCGCAAATTCGCTGCGACCTGGTCACCCCAGGGCCCGCCGCGCGGAACGAGAACCCGCCAGCCCGCGAGGGGCTTGGTCAGTCGATTGGTCACGTGGTCACACAGTCACTTTCAAGGGAGCGAACTCAGCCGCGCCACCGGCCAGGAGATCTATGGACACTCGTTCGGCCACGTCGAGCGCGGCCTCCTCGAGATGGGGTGCGGAGTGGGAGTCGGGTGTTGCCGCGTGCGAACTGGTGATTTTCCGGGAGCCATCCGGGCTGTATACCGTCGCGGTGAGAAAGAGCAGACCATCATCGATGACCGCGGTCGCACCGATCGGTGCGGCGCAACCGGCCTCGAGGCGCGCCAGCACCGTGCGTTCTGCGGTGGTCGTGGCCCGGGTGGATGAATGGTTCATGGCAGCCAGTGCTACGCCGAGCAGACGCTCCGGCTTGCCATCGCGCACCTCGATCGCGAGCGCGCCCTGCCCGGGTGCGGTCGGCCAGGCCGTCAGATCGAGAAAGTCGGTCACGACGGCATCCAGGCGGCCAAGCCGACCGAGGCCAGCGGCGGCGAGCACGACGGCGTCGAGGTCACCCTCGGCGACGCGCCCCACGCGGGTGTCGATGTTGCCGCGAATGTCAACGATGGTCAGGTCCGGGCGACGCTCGAGCAGCTGGGCCACCCGGCGGGGCGAGCCGGTCCCGACGCGAGCCCCCTCCGGCAGGGTGTCCAGGGTGAAGCCGGCGCGCGCGCAGAGCACGTCGCGGGCATCCGCTCTCTTGGGTATCGCGCCGATGCGCAAGCCCGGGTGGGCCTGCGTCGGCAGGTCCTTGAACGAGTGCACAATGACGTCGCACTCGTCGTTCAACAGGGCTTCGCGCAGGGCGCTCGCGAACACGCCGGTCCCACCGAGGGTCGACAGCGATTCGATCGAGGTGTCGCCGTGCGTGGTGACGCGCACGATTTCGACCTCGACGCCGGCCGACGCCGCGATGCGATTGACGATGGTCTGGGTTTGCGCAAGCGCGAGCGCGCTCGCGCGTGTCCCCACGCGAATCACGGTCACGGTGCCATTCCCGCAACGGCCGGCTTGAAGCCGAGGCGCACGTTTTCGCAGCAGCCGGGACGGCACACGTCATACCAGGGGCCGAGGTTGGTTTGGGCCGGGCGGTCGGCATCGGGAGTGTCGTTGAGGCGCTCCTCGATCAGATCGACGAGGCCGCTCACGAAGTCGGGAGAGACACCCGGGGTGGGTACGCGCACGGCTTGGATTCCGAACTTCTCGCTCGTTTCCATTGCCTCGTTGTCAAGGTCCCACATGACCTCCATGTGGTCGCTCAAAAAGCCCAGCGGCACGATGACCACGGCCCGGATGCCGCGGGCCGGCAGCAGGGCGATCGCATCGTTGATGTCGGGTTCAAGCCACGGCATGCTGGGCGGGCCGCTGCGGGACTGGTAGACAAGCTGCCATTGCGTCTTGAGCGTCGTCGTGCTGTCAGCGGGTTCCGCGAGAGAGTCCATGATGACCTGGGCGACGGCGCGGTGCTGCGCTTCGTATGCGCCACCCTCACCGAAGCCCCGATCGGCCGGGCCGCTCTTGTTGGCATCTGTCATCGGGATCGAGTGGGTCGAGAACAGAATCTCGACCTCGGTGTCAACGTCGATGCCGGGGACCGCTTGAATGACATCCCGCAGTCCCTGGGCCACGCCGGTGATGAAGGGCGTGACGAAGCCGGGGTGGTCGAAGAACTGGCGGATTTTGTCGATGTGGACCTTGTCGTTCAGTCCCGTGTCGGTCAAGGCTGCGGCGAAATCTTCGCGGTACTGGCGGCATCCGCTGTAGGAACTGTAGGCGCTCGTCGCGATCGCGAGCAGGCGGTTCTGGCCATTGGAGTGGGCGTCGGAGATCGTGTCACGCAAGTATGGTGCCCAGTTGCGGTTGCCCCAGATCACGGGCAGATCGATGCCGCGACGGGTGAGTTCCATTTGCAGTGCGGCTTTCAGCACGCGATTCTGGTCGTTGATCGGGCTGACGCCACCGTAGTGACGGTAGTGCTTGGCGACGACCTCGAGTCGTTCCTCTGGAATGCCACGACCACCGGTGACGTTGCGCAGGAACGGGATCACGTCGTCCTGGCCTTCGGGGCCGCCGAAACCGGCCAACAGAACCGCGTCGTATTCAGTCATTACTGCAGCACCTCTACAATTTCGGCGGTGGAGATACGTCGTCCGGTGAAGAACGGGATCTCCTCGCGCACGTGGCGGCGGGCTTCGGTTTCACGCAGTCCGCGCATGAGATCGACGAGCTCGGTGAGTTCGTCGCTTTCGATCGGCAGCAGCCACTCGTAGTCGCCGAGGGCGAAAGCCGAAACCGTGTTGGCCAGGGCTCCGCGGAAGGCGGCGCCCTTGCGGCCGTGGTCGGCGAGCATCTTGCTGCGCTCCTCGTCGGGCAGCAGATACCACTCAAAGCTGCGCACGAAGGGGTAGATCGTGAGCCAGGCCTTGGGTTCCACAC
Source organism: Cryobacterium sp. Hz9 (assembly GCF_004402825.1). Classification (NCBI taxonomy): domain Bacteria; kingdom Bacillati; phylum Actinomycetota; class Actinomycetes; order Micrococcales; family Microbacteriaceae; genus Cryobacterium; species Cryobacterium sp. Hz9. Next base: position 242,133 of record NZ_SOFC01000006.1, on the reverse strand, counting down.
CGCGCAGAAAGCCGGGCACGTGGCTCTTGTTGAACTCGGCGTCGCGGTGCACACCCATGGCGTTCCAGGTCGGCAGCAGGCTCTTGAGCAGGCGACTGCGACGCAGCTCCCGATTGGCCCACTGCAGCGTCTCAGCCTCGTCGGCGTGGGTCCAGATCATGACGTCGGCATCGGCCCTGAGTCCGGACACGTCGTAGAAGCCGCGCACGGTGACGCCCTCGGCTTCGATCAGGGCCACCACGTCGTCGAGCTCATTGACCGCATGGGGAACGTCCCGACCGTCGAGGTCATCTGGGTTGCCTGGGTCTTTTCGCAGCACGGCAAAGAGGGTGAAGCCCTGCGGCGAGGCCGCGGGTATTTCGGAGTCGGCGGGGGTGGTTGGCTGAACGCTGTTTACTGCCTCTCCGGCAGCCGGGTGAGTCATAGCTCTAGTGTGCTCTTTATTGGGCCCGGCACCAAAATGAGCGCTTCGGTTCCTGTGAACCGACCGAGCAGCTAGCGGTTCTTGGTCACCGCGGAGGCACCGAACCAGACGATGACACCCACCACGGTTGCCGCACCGAGCGCAATGCCCACGAGGGCGGTCGGGCTGTCTTCGCCGAGCTGGCGCAGGGCGTGGGTCAGTCGACGCCGATTGATGCGCAGCTGCTTGGACAGATCGAGCTTGTACTCGATCGCATCGAACGTCGACGCGAGCTCGGCACGCGCGTTCCGGGCTTCGGCGCGCAGATCGCTGATGCCGCGCTTGTCGCTGCCAGCCTCGGCGAGCTCAGGGTTATTTGTGGTCATATTCGCCAACTCCCTTGAATGCATCAACGTCGTGACGGATGCTCGCGTGCACGCCCTCCGGGTCGGGTTTCGTCGCCGCCTTCACCCGGTTCACGCCGATGAGTACGAGGATGATGGCGATGAGCAGCAACGCTACCGCCACGATGAGTGTGGCGAGCCAGAGTGGCAGCACGAGTGCCAGCGCAATCACGGCGAGGGCGATGAACACCCCGAGCACGAAGAAGAGGATGACACCGGCCAAAACGAGGAGGGCGGCACCGACCCCGAAGTTCTTGGCCTTCGTGGCGAACTCAGCCTTGAAGGCGTCCAATTCGGCCTTCACGAGGGCGCTGATCTGGCCGGGCAGCTCCCCGATCAGTGCGAGCAACGGGCGTTTGCTCTTCGGGTTGAATCCACTGCTAGTCACGGATTGCCTTCCCTGTTTTCGGGTCTGGTCGAGGTGTGCTGCCGGTCCTCATACTACGAGCTATGACGCTACGAGCTACGACGCGGCGGAGTCGTCGGTGGCAGGTTTGGGCGTGGTCTTCGGCTTCGCGGCGGCCGTGCGGCTCGTGGTGGTGCTCGCTTTCGCGGCCGCGGTGGCGGGGGACGGCGAGGCCGTCTGCTTCTTTTTGGCCACGGCCTGCGTGACGGCTTTCTTGCCAGCCTTGTACAGGGTGGCGGGAACGTCACCGACCAGTTCGAGGGCGGCATCGCGCACCTCGGTCACCCGGCGCTGCACCGGTTTGGCGTTCCAGAAGTCATTGGCAGCGGTAGCGATCTGGTCGTAGCGTTTGCGGCCGGCACGTGCACCGAGCACATAGCCGACGAGTCCGCCCGTGATGAACAGAAGCTTTCCGCGCATTGAGTCTCCACTTTCTTAAGGTCTCCCCAGAGTAGCCCGCTTCGCCGTTTTGGACTCGGGCGGTGTGGGTATGTCTGGCTGCGCTCGTATCAATACAGGAAGTGCACAGTTACGGCTAGAGGTCTGGCGCGGTGATGGTGAGGCCGAGGGCGGCGTGCCGAATGCGGTCGCCGGCCGAGAGAGCGTGCGGGATGACCGAGGCGAGGCCGGTTCCGGCCAGCCAGGCGCCGGTGATCTCCAGCCCGGGCGTCGCGGCGACGGCCTCGCGCACCTGCTGCGCGCGCGCCGGCGCACCGAGCGTGGCGGGCGACAGGGCGTCGCGCCACTCGGTGCGGGCGAAGGCGCGCACGGATCGGGCCGGCAACGGCACGCCGAGCAGGACGGACGCGTCATGCAGGGCGAGCGCCTGCAGTTCGTCGTCGGTCAGGTCGTCGGTCGGGTTGGGCTGGCCGGCCCGACCGTAGGACAACCGCACGACGTGACGGCCGGGACCGGCCGCTGCGGCGACCCAGGCCCACTTCGCGGTGACGTGGGTGAGCGCCTTCGCCGTGACGTCGGGGGCGTCGACAGAAACGAGCACGCCGGTGCCGCGCGGGTGCGCGTCGAGGTCGGGCGCGTCGAGCACGAGCGAGGTGAGCGTGACGGCGGTCGGGGCTGGCCAGTCGAGTTCGGCGAGCGCGTCGAACGCTCCACCCAGGGGGGTGACCAGCCGCAGGGCCTGCGCGCCCTGGGTCGCGACGATGACGTAGCGGGCTGTGAGGGTGTCGGTGGGCTCGGTCTGTGCAGGGGGGTCGGTCTCTGCAGCGGGCTCGGTCTGTGCAGCGGGGTCGGTCTGTGCAGCGGGGTCGGTCTGTGCAGCGGGGTCGGCATTTTCCCGGCGGGTGACGGTGACAGCCCAGGTCGGCGCGTCGTCGGTGCCGGAATGAGCCAGGCTCTGGGCCGTGGTGCCGGTCAGAATGGTTACGTTGTGGTGTTCGAGGGCGGCCACGATGGCGGCGGGCAGGCTGGCCATGCCGCCGAGCAGTCCGCCAACGTTGGAGCCGGCCGGCGCGCCGGCGCGCAGGGCCGACACGGCACCGGAGAGCGAGCCGGCCGTGGTGAGGGCGCGGTTGAGTCCGGGTGCGACGACGTCGATTTCGAGGTCGACGGCGCTCGTCGTGTAGACGCCGGAGGCGACCGGTTCGACCAGGCGGTCGAGCACGCGCGTTCCCATGCGCTTCTTCACCAGGTCGCCGAGGCTGTGCTCGCGGCCGATGGTGAGTACCGGCATGAGCCGGTCAAGGTAGGCGCGCAGCGAGCCGCTCCAGCCGATGACGCGGCGCACGTCGTCGGCGAGCGGTGATCCGGGAATTCCGAGAACGCCGGCCTTGGGCAGCGGAACGCTCACCGAGGCATCCCCAGGCGTACGGGACTGGACTGGGGAACCCGACTTGAGGGCGGGCAGGTGCAACCAGGCGCCGGCCACGTTGGGGGCGACGATCTGGTCGGTCAGGCCGAGATCTTCCACGAAGGCAGCGACGGTGCCGCCGCGCACCGCGAAGCTCTCGGTGCCGCTGTCGAGAGTGAGCCCGTCGAGGATGTGACCGGCGACCGGGCCGCCGACGGCATCCGTGGTCTCGATGATCGTGACTTTCAGGCCTACCTGGGCGCATTCGCGGGCGGCGACCAGGCCGGCAACTCCCCCGCCAATGACGAGAACGTCGATCGGTGTGTTCATGTTGCTGCTCCTACTCGGCCGCGCTCACGTCATGCACGAGGTTGACGAGGCGGGTGAGTACGTCGGGGTCGGTGTCGGGGGGAACACCGTGGCCGAGGTTGAGTACGTGCGAGGGTGCGGTACGTCCGCGTTCGAGCACGTCGCGCACGTGCGCTTCGAGCACGGGCCACGGCGCGGCGAGCAGGGCCGGGTCAACGTTGCCCTGCACCGGAACGGCGCCGCCGAGCCGGCGGTTGGCTTCGTCGAGGGGCACCCGGTAGTCGACGCCCACGACGTCGGCGCCGATGTTGTGCATTTCTTTGAGCAGTTCGCCGGTTCCCACGCCAAAGTGCACGATCGGAACGTTGCGCCAGGTTTCGACCGACTCGGCGGGCTCCGCGCCGTTTGCTGCGCCCGGCACCGTGTAGGTCAGGTCGCGCACGTGGGCGATCGCTGCCGCCGAGGCGGGAGCAACGGATGCCGCATAGTCAGCCAGCGACAGGGCTCCGGCCCACGAGTCGAAGAGCTGGGCGGCGCTGGCACCGGCGAGCACTTGCGCGCGCAGGAATCGGCCGGTGACGTCGGCGGTCCAGGCCATGAGCTTCGCCCAGGCGTCCGGTTCGACGTGCATGAGCGCGCGGGCGTGGATGTGATCCTTCGACGGACCACCCTCGACCAGATACGCGGCGAGCGTGAACGGGGCACCGGCGAAGCCGATGAGCGGGGTCGACCCGAGCTGGGACACCGCCAGGGATACGGCCGCGCTGATCGGGGCGAGGGCCGTATCGAGCAGGGCGGGGTCGAGTGCGGTGAGTTCGTCGACATCCGCTCGGGTGCGCACGGCCTTGCCGAGAACGGGACCCTTGCCCGCTACGATCGACACGTCGACCCCGACAAGCTTCAGCGGCACGACGATGTCGCTGAAGAAGATTCCGGCATCGACATTGTGGCGACGCACCGGCTGCAGCGAGATTTCGCTCGCCAATTCGGGGTCGAGGCACACGTCGAGCATGCGCGTTCCGACGCGCAATTCGCGGTATTCGGGCAGCGATCGCCCCGCCTGGCGCATGAACCACACCGGCGTCACGGCGGGCCGGGTGCCCTGATAGGCCTGGATCAGGCGGGAGTCGGCGGTGAGACCGGAGGAGAGTGGATGCTGCGCGTCGAGGATCATCTCGTTCATTCTCTCAAACATCCCTGGCGGCGCGCGCCGAAAGCGTACAGCATTGAGTCGTAGAATTGCGTAGTGCTTATTCTTTTGTCCGCCAGTCATAAAAACTCCACCTTCGATGTGCTGGAGAAATTGTCTGTGGGCGGGGGCACGGCGGCCACCCGCATGGTGGAGCAGCACGGGCCGCTCAGCGGTGCCGTCGTCGTCGCGACCTGTAACCGATTCGAGGCCTACCTCGACCTGAATGAGCCCTACGGCGTGTCGCCGCTTCCTGCCGTCTACGCCGCCATCGAGGCCGTGAGTGCCAGCAGTGGCCTCGACGCGGACACCCTGCGCGACAATCTCACCCTCGTGCACGGCAATGGCGTCGCCGAGCACCTGTTCGCCGTGACGAGCGGCCTCGAATCGGTCGTCGTCGGCGAGGTTGAAATCGCCGGCCAGGTGCGCCGCGCGCTCGAGCAGGCTCGTGCCGACGGCACTACGAGCCCCGAGCTCGAGCGACTTTTTCAGAGGGCATCCCAGACCTCGCGCGGCGTCAAGAACCGCACCGGCATCGGTTCAGCCGGTCGCTCCATTGTGCGGCTCGCGCTCGAACTTGCCGAGAGCCGGGTCAGTGACTGGTCGAGCGCCCGCGTGCTGCTCGTCGGCACCGGCCGCTACGCCGGGGCCTCGCTCGCCGCCCTGCGCGATCGCGGAGCAGAAAACGTGCGCGTCTACTCGCCGTCCGGTCGCGCCGTCGGCTTTGCCGCGTCACACGACATCGAAGCTGTTCCGGACGCGGATTTCGCCGCCGAGGTCGCCCGCGCCGATGTCGTGGTGACTTGCACTCTGCGCGACGACCACGTGATCGACGCAGCGCTCATCACCCGCGGACGCGCCGAGATCGGGGTGGACCCGTTCGCGATCATCGGTGCCACCGCCGACGCGCCGGCCCGCCTCTGCCCGGCCGATACCGGCCCCGAGGCGCCGCCACAGCTCATCATCGACCTCGGCCTGCCCCGCAACGTGGCGCCCGACGTGGCGCTGGTCCCCGGGGTTGAACTGCTCGACCTGGAAACGATCAGCATCCACGCCCCGCTCGAAGAGCTCAACGCCACGACCGACGCCCGCGAAATCGTTGGTAAGGCCGCCCGTAAATTCTCCGACGTCGCCGAGGAACAGAGCCTCACCCCGGCCGTCGTCGCCCTGCGCAGCTACGTGTTCGAGTTGCGCGACGCTGAGATCGCCCGGGCTCGCAGCCGCGGTGACTCCAGCGAAGCGACCGAGGCGGCCCTGCGCCACCTGGCCGGTGTGCTGCTGCACGCCCCCATGGTGCGCGCCCGGGAACTGGCCCGCGCCGGCGAGCAAGATGCCTATCTCACCGGGCTTGACGCCCTGTTCGGCATCGATGTCACGCTGCCCGCCGCGGGCGCAGCCGATGCCGATGCCGCCAGCACTTCTTCCCTCGCCTCCTAGATGAGTGGGTCTTAACAGTCTTCGGCAGCGGCAGCCACGACAGTCGAGCGCTGCGCCCTGGTCTAGAAGATGACTACTGGCTTGAGCGTCACGCCGCTCTCGCTATCCGCAAAAGCCTCGTTGATGTCGGCGAAATCATATTTCTTGACGAGCTTGTCGATGGCGATGATCGTCGTGGCGTTGGCAAGGACGGCGGCGAGAAGGCCGGACAGGCCCACAGCCCCGGATCCGAAGATGGCGATGCTGCTGCGGATAATTCACGACTCGGGCGATCCGGAGAAAGCTGCGGCCAGCCCCGCCCGGGGACGCTGACCCGCACTTCGTGGCATCTACGACGAATGGGCGCTATTGACCCACGCCCCTAGTCCAGTTCGATCAGGGTGACCCCGGCGGGTGCGCCGGGAGTGGACAGCGCAGCGAGGGCGGCGGGCGCTTCGGCCAGCGTGATGCGGCGGCTGATCAGGTCGTGGGGGCGCAACCGGCCGCTCACTACGAGCTCAAGCAGTGCCGGGTAGTCGTGGGCCGGCATGCCGTGGCTGCCGAGCACGGTCAGTTCCCGCGCGATCACCGTGCCGAGCGGCATCCGCGGGTCGTCGGCCAGCAGGCCGATCTGCACGTGCCTTCCCCGCGTGGCCAGCGAACGGATGCCGATCGCCACGGTGTGCTCCCGGCCGAGCGCCTCGAGACTTACCTGGGCACCGGAACCGTCGGGAGTGAGCGCCCTGATGCGCTGAACCACGTCGGCGTCGCCCAGCCCGGAGGAGTTGACCACGTGCGCGGCCCCGACCCGGGTCGCGGCATCGAGCGCGTCGGTGCTGATGTCGACCGCGATGACGGTGGCGCCGAGCGCCTGCCCGATCATCACCGCGCTGAGGCCCACTCCGCCGCAGCCGACGACCACGAGGGTTTCCCCGCTTTGGAGGCCCGCCTGGTGCACGAGCCCGCGATACGAGGTGGCGAAGCGGCAGCCGAGCAGGGCCGCAGCTCCTGCGTCGAGGTCGCCCGGAATGGCGATGAGGTTCACGTCCGCGTTGTGCAGCGCGACCCGTTGCGCGTAGGAGCCCCAGTGGGTGAAGCCGGGCTGGGTCTGGTTGCGGCAGACCTGCCCGTTGCCGGCGTCGCATTCCGGGCAGTCGCCGCAGGCGCAGACAAACGGCACGGTCACTCGCTGCCCCACCCGAAACCGACGCACGAGCGGCCCGACCGCATCGATCACGCCGACCAGTTCGTGGCCGGGAACGTGTGGCAGGGCGATGTCGGTGTCATGGCCCTGCCAACCGTGCCAGTCGCTGCGGCAGAGGCCGGTCGCCTCCACCCGCACGATCACACCGGCCGCGCTCAACCGCGGCTCGGGCACCTCGCGCAGCACCGGGAGAACACCGAACTCTTCGAAATAGACCGCTTGCATGCTCACAGTCTGCACGACGCCAGGCCCTGGCATCCGTTTTTGAGGCGTTAGGCGCCGCGCAATCGCACCGCGAGGTAGGCCTCGAGGTCGGCGAGCGGCACGCGCTCCTGCGCCATCGTGTCGCGGTCGCGCACGGTGACAGCCTGATCATCGAGTGAGTCGAAGTCAACCGTGATGCAGAACGGGGTACCGATTTCATCCTGGCGGCGGTAGCGACGGCCGATGGCTCCGGCGTCGTCGAAGTCGACGTTCCAGAGCTGGCGCAGGGTCGCGGCGAGCTCGCGTGCCATCGGGGACAGCTTCTCGTTGCGCGAAAGGGGCAGAATCGCAGCCTTCACCGGCGACAGGCGCGGATCGAGCTTGAGCACGGTGCGCTTGTCGACGCCGCCCTTGGCGTTTGGAACCTCTTCTTCGACATACGCGTCGACCAGGAAGGCCATGAGCGAGCGGGTCAGGCCGGCGGCGGGCTCGATCACCCAGGGCGTCCAGCGCTCGTTCTTGGTCTGGTCGAAGTAGGAGAGGTCTTTACCGGATGCCTTGGCGTGGGTCGACAGGTCGAAGTCGCCGCGGTTCGCCACGCCTTCGAGTTCACCGAACTCGGTGCCGGTGAAACCGAATCGGTACTCGATGTCGACGGTGCGCTTGGAGTAGTGTGAGAGCTTTTCTTGCGGGTGCTCGAACAGGCGCAGGTTCTCCGGGTTGATACCGAGGTCGGTGTACCACTTCAGGCGGGTGTCGATCCAGTACTGGTGCCAGGTTTCGTCGGTGCCGGGCTCGACGAAGAATTCCATCTCCATCTGCTCGAACTCGCGGGTGCGAAAGATGAAGTTGCCCGGTGTGATCTCGTTGCGAAAGCTCTTGCCGATCTGGCCGATGCCGAACGGGGGCTTCGAGCGCGACGCCTGCAGCACATTGGCGAAGTTGACGAAGATGCCCTGCGCGGTTTCGGGGCGGAGGTAGTGCATGCCGGCCTCGTCATCGACCGGGCCGAGGTAGGTCTTGAGCAGGCCGGAGAAGGCGCGCGGCTCGGTCCAGATGTGGCGGTTGCCACAGTTGGGGCATGCGATGTCATCGAGCCCGTTCTCGGGTGGGCGGCCCTTCTTCTCCTCATATTGCTCTTCGAGGTGGTCGGCGCGAAAACGCTTGTGGCAGCTCGTGCACTCGATCAGCGGGTCGCTGAAGACCTCGACGTGACCGGATGCCTCCCAGACCTGGCGGGGCAAAATCACGGAGGAGTCGAGGCCGACGACGTCGTCCCGGCTCGTGACCATGGAACGCCACCACTGCTTCTTGATGTTCTCTTTAAGTTCGACGCCGAGGGGGCCGTAGTCCCAGGCGGAGCGGGAGCCGCCGTAGATCTCACCGGCCTGAAACACAAAGCCGCGGTGGCGGGCGAGAGCAATGACGGAATCAAGATGAGTGGGCGTCGCCACGGTGGCTCCAATGGTCGAAGGCGCAGAATTTGGGCGAGTGCCCGACTGACCATTTTACGCGCTCGATCTACCCCAAGTTCCCGCCCCGGTTCTGAGCCATTCTCGCGTCGCGGTAACGTAAAGAGGCGGATTCGCAAGATTTGCCCTGGCTCAAGGAGGAGAAATGGGCGTCACGTCCAGCACAACCAAAGAACCGACCGCTCTGAAACGGGTTCCGCGCGACCTGGCCGTCGCGCTGAATCCCGAGGAGCTTGACGCCCACGATCGCCAGTGGACTCCCCTCAAAATTTTGGTCTGGTCGGCAATTTCGCTGCTCGGTGGCCTCAGCTGGGTCATGCTCGCCGTGGTGCGCGGCGAGACGGTCAACGCCATCTGGTTCGTCTTCGCCGCGATCTGCACCTATCTGATCGGCTACCGCTTCTACTCGAAGTTCATCGAGAAGCACATCGTTCGCCCCGACGATCGTCGGGCCACGCCGGCCGAGTACAAGGCCGATGGTAAGGACTTTGCCGCGACCGATCGCCGCGTCTTGTTCGGCCATCACTTCGCCGCGATCGCCGGCGCCGGGCCGCTGGTCGGCCCCGTGCTGGCCGCGCAGATGGGCTACCTGCCGGGCACGATCTGGATCATCGTGGGCGTCGTTCTCGCCGGAGCGGTGCAGGACTACCTCATTCTGCACTTCTCCATGCGACGTGGGGGCCGTTCGCTCGGCCAGATGGCCCGCGACGAACTCGGCGTGATCGGCGGCACCGCCGCCCTCATCGCGACCCTCGTGATCATGGTCATCATCGTGGCCATTCTCGCCCTCGTCGTCACCAACGCCCTCGCCGAAAGCCCGTGGGGCGTGTTCTCGGTCGGAATGACCATTCCGATCGCGCTGTTCATGGGCTGCTACCTGCGCTTCTTCCGCCCGGGCAAGATCACCGAGATCTCCATCATCGGCTTCGTACTACTGATCGCCGCCATCGTCGGTGGCGGCATGGTCGCCGGCACCGACTGGGGCCAGACCTACCTCCTGCTCGACAAGGTCACCATCGCCTGGGGCATCATCATCTACGGCTTCATCGCCGCAATCCTGCCGGTCTGGCTACTGCTCGCCCCGCGCGACTACCTCTCGACCTTCATGAAGATCGGCACGATCGGCATGCTCGCCGTGGCGATCGTCATCATCCGCCCCGAGATCAACGTGCCGGCGGTCAGCAGCTTCGCCACCACCGGCACCGGCCCCGTCGTGGCCGGAACGCTGTTTCCGTTCCTGTTCGTCACGATCGCCTGCGGCGCCCTCAGCGGCTTCCACGCCCTCATCGCCTCTGGCACCACGCCCAAGCTCATTCAGAAGGAACGCCAGACCCGGTTCATCGGCTATGGCGGCATGCTCATGGAGTCGCTGGTGGCGATCATGGCCCTCGTCGCCGCGCTGTCGATCGACCGTGGCATCTACTTCGCCATGAACGCCTCGCCCGCCCTCACCGGCGGCACCGTGCAGGGCGCGGTCGCGTTCGTGAACGGCCTCGGCCTGACCGGCGTCAACCTCACCCCCAGCATGCTGACCGACATGGCCACCAACGTCGGCGAAGAGTCGATCGTCTCCCGCACCGGCGGGGCTCCCACACTCGCCGTCGGGCTCTCGCACATCATGCAGCAGCTCGTCGGCGGCACGTCGATGATGAGCTTCTGGTACCACTTCGCCATCATGTTCGAGGCCCTGTTCATTCTCACCGCGGTGGATGCCGGCACCCGCGTCGCCCGGTTCATGCTGCAGGACAGCCTCGGCAACTTCTTCCCGAAGTTTAAGAACACCTCCTGGCGCCCCGGAGCCTGGGCCGCCACGGCCATCATGGTCGCCGCCTGGGGAGCCGTGCTCCTGATGGGAGTGACCGATCCGCTCGGGGGCATCAACACGCTGTTCCCGCTGTTCGGCATCGCCAATCAGCTGCTCGCGGCGATTGCCCTGGCCGTGTGCATGGCCATTGTCGCCAAGCGCGGTCTGTTCAAGTACCTCTGGGTGGTGGCGCTGCCTCTTGGGTTCGCCGCCGTGGTCACCATCTCGGCCTCGTTCCTGAAGATCTTCTCGACCACTCCGGGCATCGGCTATTTCGCGCAGAACCGCGCGTTCTCCGAGGCTCTCGCCGCGGGCGAGACCAGTTTCGGCACCGCGCCGAGCGTTCTGGCCATGGAGGCCGTCGTGCGCAACACGATGGTGCAGGGTGTGCTGTCGATCGTGTTCGTCGTGCTGGCCATCATCGTGATCCTTACGGCCATTCAGGCTACCGTGCGCGCGTACCGCAACCACTCCAGCGCCACGAGCGAGGATGACGCCGTACAGTCGCAAATTTACGCGCCGGCCGGGTTCGTCATGACGCCGCCCGAGAAGGTGCTGCAGGCGAAGTGGGATGCCCTGCCGGTCGAGAAGAAAATCAGGGTCAAGGGTCACTAATGATTCTGTGGGCGGGCGTCCGCACGGGCGCCCGCGGCGTGCTCTGGTATCTCAAGGGTATCCTCGGCGAGGATGCCTATGAGAAGTATGTGGCGCACCACGCGGCGCTGCACGCGGCCGGTGCTGATGTCGACGGCGCCGATGAAGGGGCGCCGCATCCGCTCATGACAGAGCGCGAATTCTGGCGTGACCAGACCGACCGTCAGGACCAGAACCCGCAGGGGCGCTGCTGCTAGCCGCTCAGACCCCGTAGATCGTGCCGCGCTGCTCGGCGTAGCGCGCGCGCACGTCGACGGCCCAGTCCCGGGTGGCCGAGGGCTCGAGTTCGGTGGCGATCTCTCGCTTCCAGTGCGGAAAGCCACCATCGAGGGCCCAGGCCGCCTGCCGGGCAGCGCCGAGGGCAACGTATTCGCCGGGTGCGGGCAGCATGACCGGCACGCCGAAGACATCCGCCACAATCTTCTGTACGGCGGGCGACTGCGAGCCGCCACCGATCAGGATGACCTGACGCACCGGCACGCCCTGGCTGCGCAGCGAGTCGAGCGCATCGGCGAGGCTGCAGACCAGTCCCAAAACGGATGCCTGGGCCAGGTTTTCGGGGAGCATATTGGCCCGGCGCATGCCGGTGAGCGAGCCGGTGGCACCCGGCAGGTTCGGAGTGCGTTCGCCGTCGAGGTAGGGCAGCATCAGCAGCCCGTCGGCGTCGATCGGGGCGGCGAGGGCGAGGGCACCGAAGCGCTCGATGTCGACGTCGAGCATGCGGGCCGTGGCCACGAGGGTGCGGGCGCCGTTGATGGTGGCGATGAGGGGAAGCTGGCCGCCGGCCGCGTCGGCGAACCCGGCGACCGAGCCGGAGGCATCCGTGATGCGGGCCGCGGTACTCGCGAACACGGTGCCGCTCGTGCCGATCGAGACGACCACGTCGCCCTCGTCGGCGCCGAGGCCGAGTGCGGCCGCGGCGTTGTCACCGGCGCCGGCCGACACGATCACGCCGCCGAGAGTCCGGCCAGCGCGCGCTGACGGCCCGAGCACGCGTGGTACCCGGGCGGCACGGCCGAGGGCCGCCTCGAGCAAGTCAAGGCGGTAGTCGTTGCTGTGCACCGAAAAATATCCGGTGCCCGAGGCGTCACTGCGGTCGGTCGTTGGCTCGTCGGGCCGCCCGAGAATGTTCCAGGTGAGCCAGTCGTGCGGCAACAGCACCTGCTCCACCTGCGCGGCCAGTTCGGGGCGGGAATCACGCAGCCAGGCCAGTTTCGTGATGGTGAACGAGGCGACCGGTACGACGCCGACCTCCTCGGCCCACATCGACGCACCATATTGTTCGGTGAGCGCTGCCGCCTGCGGGGCGCTGCGCACGTCGTGCCAGAGCAGGGCGTCGTGCACCGGCGTGCCGGCAGCGTCGAGGGCGACCATTCCGTGCTGCTGGGCGCTCACGCCAAGGGCGAGAACGTTATCGGCGCCGGAGGCGGCTTCGGCGCCACCGGCGGCCTCGAAGGCCTCCCACCAGCGCTGGGGGTCGATGCTCGTACCGTCGGGGTGTGGCGCGCTGCGCAACTGCAACAGCTCTCCGGTGTCGGCGTCGACACTCACGACCTTGCAACTCTGGGTCGATGAGTCGACTCCCACCACCACACGACGATTCAGTACCAACGACATCTCCTTTGTACCCGGTTCTTGGGACAGCCTAATCGAGCGGGTTAGTTCGATTCCATGAGCTGCTCGAGGGTGCGACGGGCGCCCACCGTGTGCAGCAGGCCGAGCGCGCGGTCATACGCCGCCACGAACGCGGCGTCATCGATCAGATCACCAAACAGGTTTCGGTCGCGCAGGAACGAGTGCGGGTCGGTCATGTTGCCGGCGGCGCTTTGCATGACGGCGTCCTTGATCCGATCCACCACGTCGATCGGTTCGCCCTGCTCGTCGGTGCCCTCGGCGTATCGCGCCCAACTCGCCACGATCGCGGCCGAGAGTGCGAGTGGGCCGCCATGAGCCGACTGTTCCCGAATCACCGGCAGTAGCCACTTGGGAATGCGGTCGCTCGACTCGGCGGCCAGACGGGCCACGGTGTCTCGCACTCCCGGGTTGCTGAAACGCTCGATCAGCTGCGTCTTGTACTCTTCCAGGTCGATTCCGGGTACCGGCTTGAGGGTGGGCGAGCCCTCGCGGTCCATGTAGGCGCGCAAGAACGTGGCGATCAGCGGGTCGGCCGCGGCGTCGTGCACGAGGCGGTAGCCGCAGAGGTGCGCGAAATACGCCAGGCCCTGATGGCTGGCGTTGAGCAGGCGCAGCTTCATGAGTTCGTACGGCTCGACGTCGCTCACGAGCTGGGCGGCCGATTTCTCGTACGGCGGGCGCCCATCGGTGAATGCGTCTTCGAGCACCCACTGCAGAAACGGCTCGCAGACGACGGGCCAGCGGTCGGCGAGCCCAAACGTTTCGGCGATCTGGGCTCGGTCGTCGTCGGTCGTGACCGGGGTGATGCGGTCGACCATGGAGTTCGGAAAACGAACCTCGGCGTCGATCCAGGCGCCGAGGTCGGCGTCCTTGGCCGTGGCGAATGCCACGAATGAGCGGCGTGCGACGCGACCGTTGTCTTGCAGGTTGTCGCAGGACATGATGGTGAACGGCTTGATCGCGCGGTCGCGACGGCGGCGCAGGGCTTCGACCACGAGGCCGAAGACGGTCGCGGGGGCGGCATCCGCGTGCAGATCAGCCGCGACCTGCGGGTTCGTCAGGTCGAAACTGCCGGTGACCGGGTGAATGTTGTAGCCGCCCTCTGTGACGGTGAGCGAGACGATTTTCACCTCGCGGCTGGCGAGCCGTTCGATCGCGGCTTCCACATCGTCGGGGGCGAACAGGTAGTCGATGATCGACCCGATCACGCGGGCGTCGAGGCTGCCATCGGGGTGCTTGACCACCAGCGTGTACAGGCCGTCCTGCGCGAGCAGCGCGTCGCGCATGCGGGCATCGGACGGCATGACGCCGACACCGCAGATGGCGAAGTCGCGGGCGAGGCCCTGCTCGAGCAGATCGTCGATCATGAGGGCCTGGTGGGCGCGGTGAAACCCGCCGACACCGAAGTGCACGATGCCGGCCGTGAGACCGGCGCGGTCGTAGCTCGGCACATGCACGGCAGTCGACAGCGACGAGAGCGTCGCCGCGCTCAGTTGGACCAGCGCGGGGGTCGTGGTGTCGCTCATGCGTTCCTCATTCATTGTGTAGTCAGTTCATGGTCGGGGTCGGGGCGCAGCTGCAGCGCGTCGCCGAGGTGCAATCGGGTGCCGTCAAAGCGGATGCCGGTCAGGTCGGCCAGCACGAGATTGGCCCGGGTGTCGAGCCCCCGCTGGCCGATGCCGACGGTGAGCCCGATCTGCGCGGCCTGGGCCGAGACCACACCGGCGTCGGCGTCTTCGAACACCACGGCGCGGTGCGGATCGATGCCCAGCCGCTTCGCACCGAGGCGGTACGGATCGGGGGCGGGTTTGCCGCGGGCGACGTCGTCGAAGGTGACCAGGTCGGCCGGGCACGGCAACCCGGCAGCTTGCAGGCGGGCGCGGGCCACGAGGGTCACGGCGCTGGTCACGATGGTGAAGCAGCCGGTCGGCAGGGCCAGGAGCAGGTCGCGGGCGCCGGGCAGGGCGCGCACAAGCGGGGCCGTCTCGATCTCCTTCTGCATCAGCGCGCGGTCGGCGCGGTCCACGTCGGCGGCCGGCACGAGCTCGGCGATCGTCTCCCGGGCGGGTCGCCCGTGAATAATGTCGCGGTCGAAGTCGAAGCCGGGCGCGTACAGCGCTGCCCACTCATTCCAGGCGACGGCGGCCGCCTCGTCGGAGTTGACGAGCACGCCGTCGCAGTCGAACAGCAGGCCGTCGACCGGATAGCTGCCGGTGTGATGCTCCAGCCCCGTGCTGCTCACTGCGCGACCCCTACTTCCAGCGGCACCGCGCGTAAAACGGGCACGCCGGCCTCGGCGGCCAGGGCGAGCACCGCGTCGCTCACACCGGCATCGACCACGAGATGGTCAACTTCGTGGAGCTGGGCGAACTTCACCAGCCCGTGTTCGGCCAGCTGGTCATGGTCGGCGATGAGCACGACGGTGCTGGCGGCATCCATTGCGGCGCGCTTGATGACGGCCGCCTGCGGACTGGCGGCGAGCAGCTGGCCGCTCGGGGTGAGCCCGCACACGCTGATGAACGCCGTGTCGAGGCGGATGTGTTCGAGCGACTGGCGCGTCCACTGACCGGATTGCGAGTCGTCGGCGGGGTCGACGGCGCCGCCGAGGTTGTAGACCGAGAGTTCGGCGTTGCGGCTCGCCACGAGCGCCACCGGAATCGACGTCGTGACGACCTGCAGGGCGGCCGAGTCTGGCACGCACACCGACAGTGCCTCGGCGATCGGCCCGGCATCGATAAAGAGGATGCCGCTGGCCGGCAACAGGGTCGCCGCGAGCGTCGCGACCGGGTGCGCCGCCGGTTCCGGCGCCGTCACGCGGTCGAGGTCGGTCACCGGGTCGGCCACGCTGATCGCCCCGCCGTGTGCCCGACGCAGCAATCCGTCGTCTTCGAGGGTGCGCAGGTCGCGTCGAATCGTCTCTTCGGACACGGCGAGTGAGTCGGCGAGTTCGTTCACCTCGACCCGGCCCGCGCCGGCGAGCGCCGTCAGAATGCTGGTGCGACGGTCGTCGGCGCTGCGGGTCGTGCCCGCTGGATCCGGTTTCATCTGGGCTCCCCTGGGTGTTCGTGTGTGAAACAGCCGGCTACTTGATCGCGCCCATGGCCAGACCGGTCACGAGACGCTTCTGCGCCAGCCAGCCGGCCAGGACGACCGGCAAGACCGCGAGGGTCGATGCTGCCGAGAGTACCGCGAGAAACTGGCCGCGCCCGTCGACGAAGCTGCCGAGGAACGGCGGTGTGGTGCGCGCCATGGTCGAGGTGAGCAGACTCGCGAGAAAATATTCGTTCCAGGCGAAGATGAAGCAGATCAGCGCGGCCGCGGCGATACCCGGCGCGACGATGGGCATGACCACCCGCACGAGTTCGGTGAAGAAGTTCGCGCCATCGATCTGGGCGGCCTCGACGATCTCGAGCGGTACCTCGCTGAAGAATGAACGCATCATCCAGACCGCGAGCGGCAGATTCATGCCGACGTAGAGAATGCTCAGGGCCGAGATATTGTCGAGCATTCCAAAGCCCTGCAGCAGCAGGTAGATCGGAATGATCGCGGCAGCGATCGGCATGAACCGGGTGGAGATGAAGAAGAACAGGGCGTCGGTCGACTTGATGATCGGACGAATCGAGAGGCCGTAGGCGGCGGGGATGGCGAGCAGCAGCACGATGACGGTACTCAGGACGCTCGCGGTGAGGGAGTTGAGCAGGTAGACGCCGAACCCGCGGTCGAGCACCTCGGCGAAGCGGTCGAACGAGAGCGTCGTGAAAATGGTCGGGGTTCTCGTCGCCGCTGCGGCTTCGGTCTTGAAGGCCGTGAACACCATCCAGGCCACCGGAAAGAAGAACCCGAGCGTGACGACCCAGGTGAAGATGGTCAGGGCCGTGTTCGTGGCGCGGTGACGCATGCGCTTGGTATGTCGGCGCGGCGGGGTCGCGGCGTTTGCGCGATGAGCGGTGCTGACCGGGGTGGCGGTACTCATGGCTTGGCCCCTTCATTGGAGAAGATCTTGAATAGCAGGCGCAGCGCGACGCTCGCCACGATGATGGTCAGCAGCACGGTGATCACGCCGTAGGCGGCCGCCTCGCCGATTTCGAGTCCGACGAAGGCGCGTTCGTAGAGCAGGTACGACAGGGTCTTGGTGCCGCCGGTGCCGCGGGTCATGATGGCGATCGGGTCGAAGACCTGCAGCAGCATGATGCCGCCGAGCAGCACGGCCAGCTCGATGTACTGGCGCAGGTGCGGCAGTGTCATGTGCAGAAAACTGCGAATGGGGCCGGCCCCGTCGACGGATGCCGCCTCCAGCGTCTCCTTGCTCTGGCTCTGCAGCCCGGCGAGCAGAATGAGCATCATGAACGGGGTGTACTGCCAGGTGAGCACCATAATGACAGTCAGCGCCGGAAAATCGGTGTTCCACTGTACGGGGTCGACGCCGAGCGTCGAGAGGCCCCAGTTGACCATGCCGACATTCGCGTCGAGCATGGACCATTTGAAGATCAGTGCTGCGGCGGCCGGCATCATCAGAAACGGCGTGATGACGAGGGTGCGGGCCAGGCCCTGGCCGAAGAACTTGCGGTTGAGCAGCAGGGCGATGCCGAGGCCGAACAGTACGGAGAGCACGATCGACGAGCCGGTGATGACCACCGTCGCCGAGAGCGACTGCATGAACGCGCCGCCGGTGAAGACGGTCACGTAGTTGTCGAACCCGGCGAAGCCGCGCGAGCCGGGGCGCATCAGGTTCCAGTTCTGGAACGAGTAGTAGATGGTGACCAGGAAGGGAATCTGCGTCACCAGGATAGCGACGACGATGGCCGGCCAGACCAGGGTGCGAGCCAGGCGGAGGGCCTTCTTCTGGCCTCCAGTCAGGGGAGTTTTCGCGGGGCGACGTACCGAAGTGGGCGGCGCGGCGTGTGCCGGGCCGTGCCCGGGCTCAGCCACAGTCCTGATCAAGTCTGGCGCGGTCATGTCTGGCTTCACTCTCTCGGCAGTGCTTCTCGGCGGTGCTTCTCGGCGGTGCTTCTCGGCGGTGCTTCTCGGCAACGAAAGACGAGGGTGTCGCGGGCGGCGCCGACCTGGTCGGCGCCGCCCGCGCTCTACTGCCTACTTCTGGGCGTCCCCGGCTTGCTGCGCAAGCTCCTGGCCCTTGTCGAGAACGTTCTTGACCGTGTCCCGACCGGCAAACACGTCGGCGATGTCCTGCGACACCTGGTTGCCCAGGTCCTGGAACTCCGGCACGGTGACGTACTGGATGCCCACCCACGGCTGCGGGTTCACACCGGGCTGCGTCGGGTTGACTGCGAGCATGATGTCCTTGGTGATCGGCGCGAAAGCCTCAGCGGCAGCGAGGTAGTTCTCGTTCTCGTAGGTCGAGGTGCGCGATCCCGGGGGAACGCGCTCCCAGCCGAGAGTCGTGCCGACGAGGTCGATGTACTCGGTGCTGGTGGCCCAGCTCACGAACTCCCAGGCAGCATCCTGGCTCTTGCTGGTGTTCGGGATAGCGAGGTTCCACGCCCAGAGCCAGCCGGACTCCTTGGTCTCCTTGACCGGAGCGTGCACGTAGCCGACCTTGCCGGCGACGGCGGAGGTCTCACTCTCGAGGGGGCCAGCGGCGCTCGTGGCGTCGTACCACATGGCCGCGTTGCCCTGGGAGAACAGGTTGAGGCACTCGGTGAAGCCGGTCGAAACGGGGTCGGCCTCACCGGCATCCTTCACCAGGTCGGTGTAGAACTGTACGGCTTCGGTGAACTCCGGGGAGTTGACTTCGGCATTCCAGCCCTCATCGAACCAGCTGCCACCGAAGGTCTGCACGACGGTGGTCAGCGGGGCGAACAGCTCGCCCCAGCCGGGCTTGCCGCGCAGGCAGATGCCGGCCACGTCGTCGGTTTTGAGGGTGCGGGCGAAACCGGCGACCTCGTCCCAGGTGGGGTTGGTCGGCATGGTGAGGCCGGCGGCGGCGAACATGTCCTTGTTGTACATGAGGAAAGAAGACTCACCGTAGAACGGTACGGCGAAGAGGCTGTCGTCAACGGTGAGGGCTGCGCGCACGGGCGGCAGCAGGTCGTCGACGTTGTAGGCGGGGTCTGCTTCGGCGAGCGGGCCGAGGTCGACGAGCCAGTCGTTCTGGCCCCAGATCGGGACCTCGTAGCTGCCGACGGTGACAATGTCGTATTGGCCGCCCTGGGTGGCGACGTCCTTCGTGACGGCGTCACGCAGGTCGTTTTCCTCCATGGCGACGAAGTCCACCGTGATGTCGGGGTGGGAATCTTCGAAGGCGCCCTTGAGCTCCTCCATGTCCTTCATCTGCGGGTTGTTCACCGTGGCGAGGGTCAGGGTGACGGGGCCGTCAGCCTGCTGAGCACCGCCTCCGGCTCCGCTGCATCCGGCCAAAAGCACACCCACCGAAGAGAAGGCGACTGCGCTGAGCACAAGCCTTTTCTTCATGGAATAAGACTTCGTCATCTCAAACCTCTTCATCGTCGACACGTCCTTGTGGACTGGCATGTAGCCACTTTGACCCGATTGAGTGGAAAAAGCAATCAAATTTGTGGTTTTATGCCGTTTTACGAAGAGAAAATGCCCGAATATACATACGTACCGACGCGATACCCACAAAAACGGATGACGTCGCCCGTCGCCCGCGCTCCCTGCTTGCTAGTCTGAGTCCACGAGAAACGACCGGTGCCGGGCACCTGCACGGAGGCAGTCATGTACCCAGCGGAACGACAGGCCGCGATCATCGCGCTCGCCCAGGGGGGTACCGGGGAGATTTCGGTGGCCGCGGCCAGTGTTGCGCTCGGGGTCACCGCGGAGACCATTCGCCGCGATCTTGTCGTACTCGAACGCCAGGGCCTCATTCGCCGCCAGCACGGCGGCGCCCGCCTCGTGCAGAGCACCCCGTTCGAGATTGCGCTCGCCCAGAGACGGCTCGAGAACGCCCCCCAAAAGCATCGGATCGCCCAGAGGGTGCTGCAGGAGCTGCCGGACGACGGGGTCGTCCTGCTGGATTCCGGCGCGCTCACGCTCGTGATCGCATCCGTTTTTCCGGAGGACCGGCGACTGATCGTCGTGACCAACAATCTGCCCGCCGTGCGACTGCTCTCGCGCAAGCCCTTGCTCACGGTGCTCGCCCTGCCCGGTCGGGTGCGGAGCGTCTCGCAGGGCGCCGTCGATGAGTGGACTCGGGCACGCATCAGCCAACTCAATGTCGATGTCGCGTTCGTCGGTGGTAACGGGCTGACCGCCGAGGCCGGGCTCACCACGACCATTCCTGACGAGGCCGAGGTGAAGCGCGCCATGATGCTGTCGGGGCGGCGGCGGGTGCTCGCGCTCACCTCGAGCAAGATCGGCCAGAACTCGTTCTGCCACGTCGCCGACGCCAACGAATTCGATCTCATCATCACCGACGATGGCATCGATCCGCGTCAGGCTCGCAAACTGAGCGCCGCCGGGCCGGAGCTCGCGATCGTCTGAGTGGCGGTCGTCTGAGTCGCGGTCGTCTGAGTCGCGATCGTCTGAGTCGCGATCGTCTGAGTCGCGATCGTCTGAGTCGCGATCGTCTGAGTGGCGATCGTCTGAGTGGCGGTCGTCTGAGTCGCGATCGTCTGAGTCGCGATCGTCTGAGTCGCGATCGTCTGAGTCGCGATCGTCTGAGTGGCGGTCGTCTGAGTCGCGATCGTCTGAGTGGCGGTCGGCGGCGGGTCGCTTCGCCACGATCCGCGCCAAAAGTCGACCGATCTGTTTTTGCAATCAGGAAAATCAGACGGTATAGGGTTTCTACGTGCCCCTCGTACTGAGGGTAGACAGCATTTAGCCAATGGAGGCGTCATGTCCATTCAGAATCCCAACTCTGTCTTGCGGCGGAAGCCCATCGATGATGTCGGCGATGAATCCAAGAAGAACGGACTGTTCAAGAGCCTCGGGCTGTGGCAACTCACCGCGATCGGCGTCGGTGGCATCATCGGCATCGGCATTTTCACCCTGGCCGGCCTTGTCGCCAACGGCGGCCCCGACGGCAAGGGCGCCGGCCCCGCCGTAGTCATCTCGTTCCTCATCGCCGGTCTGGCCAGCGCTGCCGCCGCCCTGTCCTATGCCGAGTTCGCCGGAATGATCCCGCGTGCCGGGTCGGCCTACACGTACGGCTATGTCGCCCTCGGCGAGATCGTGGGCTGGTTCATCGGCTGGGACCTCCTGTTGGAATACATTGCCATCGTGGCCGTGGTGGCCATCGGCATCTCCGGCTACTTCACCGAATTCATGTCCGGTATTGGCGTGCAGGTGCCAACCTGGATGCAGGGGACGGCCGACACCCTCGACGGCGGGGTGATCAACCTGCCGGCGATCATCGTCTGTCTGCTCGTCACATTCATCCTCAGCCGCGGCACCCAGACTTTCGGCCGCTTCGAACTCGTCGCGGTCGGCCTGAAGGTGCTGCTGATTCTCGCCATCATCGTGCTCGGCTTTTTCTACATCAAGACCCAGAATTACGTCCCGTTCCTGCCCAATGGATTCGGTGCCGTCTTCACGGGCGCGGCCACGGTGTTCTTCGCGGTGTTCGGTTACGACGCCATGAGCACCGCGGCCGAAGAGGCCAAGGACGGCAAGAAGCACATGCCGAAGGCGATTCTGCTTTCCCTGACCATTGCGATGGTGCTCTATGTGCTGGCTACCCTGGTACTGACCGGCATGCAGAACTGGCAGGAGATCGACCCGACGGCCGCGTTCGCCGTGGCCTTCCAATCGGTCGGTCTGCCGGTGATCGCCACCATCATCTCGGCCTTTGCCGTTGTCTCCATCCTCACCGTGATGCTCACCTTCTTGCTGGGCGTCAGCCGGGTCTGGTTCTCAATGAGCCGTGACGGCCTGCTGCCCAAGTGGTTCTCGGGCACCGACAAAAAGGGCACTCCGCAACGCGTCACCTGGATTGCGGGCATCGCCTCCGCCGTTCTGGCTGGGGTCTTCCCGATTCGTCTGATCGCCGACCTGACCAACATCGGCATCCTGGCTGCCTTCGTTGTGGTCTGCGTCGCCGTCATCGTGCTGCGCCACACCCGCCCCGATGTGCCACGCACGTTCAGGCTGCCGTTCATGCCGATCGTTCCCGCGTTCGGTGTACTGGCATCCTTCTTTTTAATCACCCAGCTGCACTGGGAAACGTGGCTGAGGTTCGCCATCTGGCTGGTGATCGGCCTGGTCATCTACTTCGCCTACGGTCGTCGGAACTCCGTCATGAACCCGAAGAGCGCGCGCTACGTGGAGGTTGCGGCCGAGAAATAAGTCTTCACTCCGCTCGATCGGCGGCCAGGGTGCCGTCGACGAGCTTGACGATCATCGAGCAGTCCTTGCCGCCCTGGCCCTGGTCGATCAGGCGCTGGAACAGCTGCTGCACGTGCTGGCCGATCTCCAGCGGTGTGTCGGTGGCCGCAGCGGCCGCGATCGCCAGGCCAATGTCCTTATTGGCAAGCTCGGCGGTGAAGGTCGGCGCGAAGTCGCGGTTCACGGCCGCCGATGGCACCACGCCCGCAATTGGATACCAGGTGCGCAGCGGCCAGCTGTCGCCCGATGAAACGGATGCGATATCCCAGAACACCTGCGGGTCCAGTCCCAGCCGATCGGCCAAAACGGCACCCTCCGACGTTGCGGCCAGGTTGATGAACAGCATCAGGTTGTTGCAGATCTTCGCGGCCTGGCCGGTCGTCGCTCCCCCGGTCGGGATGATGTTCGCGGCCATTGGCTGCATATAGGCGGTCGCGTCGGCGACAGCATCCGCCGCACCGCCGATCATGAAGGTGAGCGTGCCCTTCTCGGCGCCGGTGATGCCGCCCGAGACCGGGGCGTCGACGAAACGAAAGCCGGCCGCCGCTGCGGCATCGTGCAGGGCCCGGGACGATTCGATGTCGATCGTGGACGACTCCACCAGGAGGGTTCTCGTGTCGGCGTGGGCCAGCACGCCGGAGTCGCCGAAATACACCGCACGGGCGTGCTCGCCCTTGGGCAGGATGGTGAAGACGACGTCGGCGCCGGCCACGGCATCGGCAATGCTCGTGGCACGGGTGACGCCGGCGGCCACCGCCAGGTCGAGGGCTTCGACGCTCAGGTCGAAGCCACGCACGCTATGCCCCGCCTTCACCAGGTTTGCCGTCATGGGGCCACCCATGTGGCCGAGTCCAATCCATCCGATGACCGCCATGGCCTAGCTCCTTCGCGTCGATGACGGGCGTCTATGCCCGTCATCACCACGATGGCACAACTTGTCGGCGGCTAGTGCACGTATTCGAGCAGGTCAGCCCCGACCGCGCGCATGCCGTCGAGCACCGCGAGCCGGGTCATCAGCTGCGTATCGTCGAACAGCATCGAGACGGCGTAGGTCACGCCGGCACGCGGACCGCGCAGAATACCCACCTCGCTGCGTACGCCGGTGGTCGTTCCCGTCTTGTTGACCATGAGCAGACCGTGGTCGCTCTCCCGGTGCGCGAGCGGATCCAGGCCGAAGGCACTGGCCACAAGGGACAGGTCGGTGTTGAGCGACAGCCAGCCAATCACCCGCGCGCTCGTCTCAGCGTCGACGATCTCGCCGCGGGCGAGCGCGGTGAACAGCCAGGCGAGTTCCTTGGCGCTGCCCACCGAGAGATGTGGCGCGTCATCGGGACCGCGTTTGTCGCGCACCAGGTCGAGCAGCGCGGTACGGCTGAGGCCCAGCTGCTCGGTGCGGGTGCGTACCGAGTGCAGCCCGACAGCGCGAATGAGAACGTTCGTCGCGAGGTTGTCACTCGACGCGCCGACCAGCGCGGCAAGGTCGGCGACGCCGAGCCGGGAAATCTGCAGGTGCTGCCAGACGCCCGAATCACTCACGGCGTCCAGGGGCGTGCGCTCAAACATTGTGGCCAGGCCGAATTCGGCGTCGTTCAGGCGCGCTGCCACCTCGATCAGCAGCAGCACCTTGCCGATGCTCGCCGTGGGCATCGACACGTGGTCATCGACCGAGAACAGCACCCGACCGGTCGAGAGGTCGGTCGCCCGAGCCGAGACCTGCACGCCGTTGATGGCGAGTTCACCCAGGGCCACAAAGCCGCGGGCGAAGTCGTCGGGGGTATCCGTTGTGCGGTGTTTACCGGCGGGCGGAGCGGCGTGGCGGGAACGACCGGGGCCGCCAGCATCCGCTGAAACGGACGCGGCATTCAGCTGATCACTCGCACCGTCGGCGTCGCGACTGGAAAAGACCACTGGTGATTCGATCCTTTCTGCGGCGACGACCTGCGCCGGCCTCATCTCCGGCTCAGAAGCGCCTGATACACACTAGTCCCGACGGGGGACAGGCGCGTCACCAGATGGTGACGCGATTCTCGGGGGCCAGCCAGAGAGCATCCGCTTCGGTCACATCGAAGGCGTCGTAGAACGCGGGAATGTTGCTGACGATCTGGTTGCAGCGAAACTCGTTCGGCGAGTGCGGGTCGATGGCCAGCAAGCGGATCGCTTCGGCGTCGCGCAGCTTCATTTGCCACGCCTGGGCCCAGGAGAGAAAGAACCGTTCGGCACCGGTGAGTCCGTCGATGACCGGGCTCTCTTCGCCGTTCAGCGAGAGCAGGTAGGCCTTCCAGGCGATGGAGAGCCCGCCGAGGTCACCGATGTTCTCGCCGATCGTCAGCGCACCGTTCACCGTGTGGCCCGGGATGGCCTGTGGGGCGAGACCCTCGAATTGCGCGATGAGCGCGGTCGTGCGCAGCTCGAACGCTGCCTTGTCGTCGGCGGTCCACCAGTCGGTGAGCCGGCCGTCGCCATCGTACTTGGAGCCCTGGTCGTCGAAGCCATGACCGATCTCGTGGCCGATGACCGCGCCGATCGCACCGTAGTTGGCGGCCGGGTCGCGCGCATCGTCGAAGAACGGAAACTGCAAGATGGCGGCGGGAAAGACGATTTCGTTGAATCCCGGGTTGTAGTAGGCGTTGATGGTCTGCGGGGTCATGAACCATTCGTCGCGGTCGAGCGGCTTACCGATCTTGCCGAGCTCGCGCTGAAACTCGAACTCCCCCGCAGCCTTGACGTTGCTGATGAGGTCGCCGGCGGCGATCTCGAGGCTCGAATAGTCGCGCCATTTCACCGGGTAGCCAATTTTCGGCGTGAACTTGCTGAGTTTTTCGAGGGCTCGTGTGCGTGTCTCCTCGGTCATCCAGTCGAGCGTGCTGATGCTGTTCTGGTAGGCCGCGACGAGGTTGGCCACGAGCACGTCCATGCTCACCTTGGCGCTCGGCTTGAAGTGGCGCTCCACGTAGATGCGGCCGACGGCCTCGCCCAGGGCGCCCTCCACGAGCGAAACGCCGCGCTTCCAGCGGTCGCGCAGCTGCGGGGTACCGCTCAGGGTGCGGCCGTAGAAGTCAAAGTTCGCTTCGACGAAATCACCCGACAGATACGCCGCACTCGAGCGGATGACCTGCCAGCGCAGCCAGTCCTGCCACGTTTCGAGCCGGTCGTCGGAGAGGGCGGTAGCGAGCCCGGAGATGTAGCTGGGTTCCCGTACGACGACCTCTTCGAAGGCACCAGCCGGGGCGTCGAGGCCTTCCAGCCAGAGGTCCACGTTGGCGCCGGCAGCAAGCGCGGAGACCTGACCCCAGGTGCGCAGGTTGTAGGTCTTCTCGCTGTCGCGGGTGGAGACTTTGTCCCAGTGATGCGAGGCGAGTTCGGTCTCGAGGTTGAACACGCGCCCGGCGCGTTCGGCGGCGTCGGCGAAACCGGCGAGGGTGAACATCCGCTCGAGGAATTCCTGATACTTGGTGCGGATCTCGGCGAACTTTTCTTCGCGGTAGTAGCTCTCGTCTGGCAGGCCGATGCCGCCCTGCGCGATGAAGACAAGATAGCGCTCGGGGTTGCCCGGGTCGTTGTCGACGTAGAGGTGGAAGGCACCGGCGACGCCGCCACGTTCGAGGCGGCCCAGGGTCGAGAGGAGTTCGGAGATGGTGGTGACCGCGTCGACAGCGGCAAGGTCGTCGCGCAGCGGGGTGGCGGCGAGCGCTTCGATGCGTTCTTCGTCGAGAAAGCTCGTATAGAGGTCGCCGAATTTGCGCTCCAGGCTGCCCGCAGGCGCGGTCTGCGCCTCGACGATGATCTCGCGCACGGCCTTCTCGGCGTCTTCGGCCAGCATCATGAACGAGCCCCAGCGGGCCTTGTCGGCGGGAATCTCGCTGCGCGCGATCCACTTTCCGTTCACGTGCCGAAAGAGATCGTCTTGCGGGCGCACCTCCGGGTCAAGTTCGTTCTGGTTGATTCCGGATGCAGTCGCCAGCTCAGTCATGTCTTCAGCCTATCCGGGGAGGGTGACAGGTTGTCGATCGGCCGGGTCGCGTCCGCTGCTCGACTGACTATTCGCCGGCTCGTGTCTGCAGCGCCTCGCGGGCGCGCCAGGTACCGGTGGTCGCGCCCACCAGAGCGGGCGCGGCGACCCACAGTTGGCGCGGCGACCGGCTGCCGGCCCCGCCACGGGGCGCGCGGGCCCGCCGTAGAGTCGAACCATCAATATTCTGCGGGCACAGCCCATCGACCGTGACATCCTGCGGCTCGCCGTGCCCGCGCTCGGCGCCCTCGTGGCCGAACCGCTGTTTCTGCTGGCCGATTCGGCAATGGTCGGGCACCTCGGCACCACCCCGCTTGCCGGACTCGGCCTCGCGAGCGCCGTGCTGCAGACCATCATCGGCCTCATGGTCTTTCTCGCCTACAGCACGACCCCGGCCGTGGCCCGCTGGCTCGGCGCCGGCGACACGAGACGGGCGGTGTCTGTGGGCGTTGACGGGCTGTGGCTCGCCCTCGGCCTCGGCCTCGTTCTGGCGGCCGGCGGCCTGCTCGCCACCCCGGTGCTCGTCGGCGCGTTCGGCGCCGGGTCCGCCGTGACAGCGGATGCCGCCACCTACCTCGGCATCTCCATGGTCGGCCTGCCCGCCATGCTGCTGGTGTTCGCCGCCACCGGACTGCTGCGCGGCCTGCAGGACACCCGCACCCCGCTCTACGTCGCCGGGATCGGCTTCGGCGCGAACATCGCGCTCAACTATGTCTTCATCTATCTGCTGGGCTGGGGCATTGCCGGATCGGCCATCGGCACGGTCGTGGCGCAGTGGGGAATGGCCCTGGTCTACCTCGTGGTCGTCGCCACGCATGCCAGGCGCCACAGCACCCCGCTGCGCCCGCACCGGGCCGGAATGCTGCTCGGTGCCCGCAGCGGAGGCTGGCTGTTCCTGCGCACGCTGAGCCTGCGCGCCGCCATGCTGCTCGCCGTCTTCGTCGCCGCCCAGCTTGGCTCCCCCGAGCTCGCCGCCTTCCAGATCGCGATGACCCTGTTCGCGACGCTCGCGTTCGCGCTCGACGCTCTCGCGATCGCCGCCCAAGCCCTCATCGGTCTCGGCCTCGGCGCCGGGGATGTGGCCGGGGTGCGTGCCGTCCTGCGCCGCTGCCTGGAATGGGGCCTGCTCGCCGGCCTCATCCTCGCGGTCGTCGTGATCGGCACGAGCGGAGTACTCGGGCATGCGTTCACCAATGCCGACGCGGTGACGCAGCTACTGCCGCTGACTTTGATCGTGCTGGGGGCATCCGTTCCCCTCGGCGCGGTCGTGTTCGTACTCGACGGCGTGCTCATCGGAGCCGGCGACGCTCGCTATCTCGCACTGACCGGGCTGGTCAACCTCGCCGTGTTCGTGCCGCTGGCTGCCGCGGTGCTGTTCTGGGCACCGACCGGCGCGACCGGGCTCGCGCTGCTCATGGCCGCGTTTGCCTTCGGCTACCTCGGCGCCCGTGCCGTGACCCTGAGCCTGCGCGCCCGCACGCTCGCCTGGATGGTCGTCGGCGCGCGCTGATCCGTCGCAGAATCGCTCGTTCTGCCCGGTGAGAAGAGGGAAGCCCGGGCGCCGGCCGAGCTACATTCTTATTCTGGAATATGCGCAGCACGCGCCTCGGCCAGAGGATAGGCCAGAGCGTTCTGGCAAATCCCGAGCGTCACCCGGTCGCCGACCCGGGGCAGGTCGGGCGCTGCGATACGCGCGCGCACCAACGTCTTCTCCGGGTCAGCGAGGGCGAAACTGACCAGGGCATCGTGGCCCGCGTAGGCGATGGCCGTGGCGACGGCATCCACTGGCGAATGGGTCGAACCCCGCGCGCCCAGGGTCAACCATTCGGGTCGCAGCAGAACGCGCACGCCCGTACCGTCGCGAGGGACCATTTCGGCGCCCATCCAGTCCGCCGCCAAGACCCCGAAGGCACACTCCACCCTGCCGTCTTTCCACTGGCCGTCGAGCTCAACGGTGTCGCCGACGAACCCGGCGACCCAGGGGTTCACCGGGCGCTCGTAGACATCCGCGGGGGTGCCGAATTGCAAAATCTCGCCGCCGCGCATGACGGCGACGTAGTCGGCGAGGGAGAGCGCTTCTTCCTGATCGTGCGTCACGAGCAGGCTCGTATTGTGCTGACCACGCAGCAGGGCCGCGACCTCGGTACGCAGGGCCGAACGCAGCAGCGGATCCAGGGCGGCGAACGGTTCGTCGAGCAGCAAGAGGTCGGGCCGCGGAGCAAGCGCGCGGGCCAACGAAACACGTTGGGCCTGGCCGCCGGAGAGCTGCGAGGGTGCGCGGTCGACAAGTTCGGCCAGGCCAACCAGAACGGCGAGCTCCGCGATGCGGCCCGCACGGTTGTTCTGGCGGCTCCGGTCGGGGCTGATGGGCGCCGGCGCGAGGGGACTGGCGTGCAGCGGAGCATTCGATCGCACGAGGGCGCGTCGGGTGCGGGCCGTGCGACCACTCGGGGTGAGACCCTCCAGCAGGCCGGCCACTCCCCCGGGAGCCTCGCCCGGTTCGCAGTAGAGATCGTCGCTCTGCTTCGTGCGCGGCAGCCCGAAGCCGATGTTCTCGCCGACCGTGAGGTGCGGAAACAGCGAGGCGTCCTGCGGGACCCAGCCCATGCCGCGCTTTTCGGGCGCCCGTTGCACACCGGGGCCGGTGACGAGGCGTCCGCCGACCGTGATGGTACCGGCGGTGACCGGCAATAGCCCCGCGACCGCGCGCAGGAGGGTGGTCTTGCCACATCCGCTCGGGCCGAGAACGGCCACGAGGGAGCCGCGCGGAATGCGCAGACTGACGTGATCGAGCACCCGCGTGTCACCATAGGAGACG
The DNA here is from genome assembly GCF_004402825.1 of Cryobacterium sp. Hz9. Classification (NCBI taxonomy): domain Bacteria; kingdom Bacillati; phylum Actinomycetota; class Actinomycetes; order Micrococcales; family Microbacteriaceae; genus Cryobacterium; species Cryobacterium sp. Hz9. The sequence goes on along the minus strand of NZ_SOFC01000006.1, from coordinate 213,096 downwards.
CTCAGCGCCTCGATTGTTACCCAGCCCACTAGTTCTCCCTTGCTGTGCCGCGGATGCCGGAGAGCAGCACCGCGGGCACCATTGCCACGAGCACGAGCGCCGCCGCGTAGGGCGCCGCAGCGCCGAACTCGAACAGGGCCGTGCGACTCCATAACTCGGTCGCGAGCGTGGACACGCCCGTTGGCCGCAGCAGCAGCGTCGCTGGCAATTCTTTCATGGCCGAGATGGCTACGAGCAGCGCGCCGATCGCGATCCCGGGCAAGGCCAGGCGCGCGGTGACCCGAAACCAGGTTTGAAACGGTGACAGGCCGAGCATGCGCGAGACATCGCCGAGGCTCTGCGGCACCGCAGCAATGCTGCTGCGCACGCTGCCGATGGCGCGCGGCATGAACAAGACGACATAAGCGAAGACGAGCACAACCGATGTTTGGTAGAACATCGGCACCGCGGCGAGCGCAAAAAACACGAGGGCGAGTCCCACGACGATGCCGGGCAGGGCGTGGCCGAGAAACCCCACGGCCTCGATCGCGGCGACCAGCCGGCCGCGGTAGCGGGCGGCGAGCGCGGCAATCGGCAGCGCAACCAGCACGGCGACCACGGCGGCGGCGAGCGCGAGGCCGAGTGTCGCGCCGATCGCCTCGATCAGTCGGGGCACGTCGATGGCCCGCAGGGTTTCCGCCTCGAGGAGGCGGCTGAGCAGCCCGACCACCGGAACCACGACCCCGCCCAGCGGCGCGGCGATGAGCAGCCCCACATACAGGAGACCTGCTTTGCCGGGCGCGCGAGCCGGCATGGTACTGCGACCGGGCACACGGTCGACCTGGCGCCGGCTGCGGCGTTCGCCGGCCACGACCACGAGGGCGAGCACGACGAGCACGAGTGCGAGCAGGGCCGCCTGGTTGCGGTCGAAGCTCGCGCCGTATGCGGCGTTGATCCCCCAGGTGAGCGTCTGAAAACGCAGCATCGAGACGAGCCCGAAGTCACTGAGGGAGTAGAGGCAGACCAGCAGCGCCCCGGCGATCGCGGCCGGGCGGATCTGCGGCCAGGTCGCCGCCGCGAAGGCGCGCAACGGTCCACGACCGAGTGTGCGGGCCACCGACTCGAGGTCAGCGGATGCACCGCGCAGCGCCGCCGCAACCGGCAGCGTCACGTACGGCGTGCAGACCATGGTCATGACCAACCAGCTGGCCCAGAATCCGTTGAGGCTGGGAAACCAGACCAGCCAGCCGTAGGCGGCAAGATAACTCGGCACCGCGAGCGGCAGCGCCGAGACCAGCAGCAACGTGCGCTGGAATGGCAAGCGGATACGGGTGAGGATCCAGGCGCAGATCGTGCCGAGCACGAGGCACGACAGGGTGACGGCCGCGGCGAGCAGCACCGTGTTGACCGTGAGCTGCAGCACCCGCGGGCGCAGCAGGGTGTCGAGAAGCTCAGTGATCCCCGCCTCGGCCGTGCGCACCACGAGGTAGACCAGCGGAATAGCGGCCGTTGCGGCGCAGAGCGCGGCGAGCACCAGCAGCCAGGCTGGGACGCCGGCTCGATACCGGCCGGTCACGCGCGCTGGTGGCGGTGCATCCGTCTCCAGCGGTGGAATGAGCAGTTCGGTCACGAGAGGCCACCGACGAAGGGTAGGGCGCGGCTGTCGATCTGAGCCTGCAACCGCGCCTTCACTACTTCAATGTTAGATCAGGCCGTGCTTGCCGAGCAGGGCCTGGGTGTCGGCAAGGGTCTCGAGATCGGCGAGGTCGAGATCCGGGTTGACGAGCGAGTCGAGCGTTGGCAGGCCGGCGGGGGCGTCGATGCCGGCAATCAGCGGATACTCGAACGTTTTGTCGACGAAGTACTGCTGCGCCTCGGCGCCTACGAGATAGTCGATGAATTCGAGCGCGTCAGTATCTCCCGCCGCTTGGGCCAGCAGGCCAGCACCGGCCACGTTCACAATGGATCCAGCGTCGCCAGCCTCCGGATAGGAGAGTTGGGCGCGCATGTTGGCCTCGCCGGTCTCGGCGGCCATGGCAAACCAGTAGTAGTGGTTGATGAGTCCGGCCTCGATGACCCCGTCGTTGACCGCGGCGAGGATGGCGCGGTTGCTGTCGAAGATGACCGGGTCGTTGGCGGCGACGGCCTTCACCCACGCGTCGGCGGCTTCTTCGCCGTTGAGCACTCGGTAAGCGGTGACAAAGGCCTGAAAGCTCGCATTGGTCGGCGCAATGCCGAATTTTCCGGCCCAGGCCGGGTCGGTGAAGGCGTCGACGGATGTCGGCACGTCGGCCGCCGCCATCGCCTCACTGTCGTAGGCGATCACGCGGGCGCGGCCGGTGACGCCGACCCAGGTGTCGTCGGTCGACGTGAACCCGGCGGGGACCGCATCGGTCGTCTCGGCGGGGAGCGTCGCGAACAGGTCAGCGTTGCTCAGAGCGCCGAGGGCCCCCGCGTCCTGGGCGAGGAAGACCTGAGCGGGGGTGGCGTCGCCCTCTTCGAGCAGCAGGGCGCCCAGCTCGGCGGTGTTTCCGTACCGCACCTCGACCGTGATTCCGCTCTGCTCCTCGAACTGGTCGATGAGCGGCTGCACGAGCGCTTCATCGCGACCCGAGTAGAGCGTGAAGGCGCCGTCGCTGGAAGCTTCGGCGGTCGTTGCGGGTTGGGCAGCCTGCGTGCAGCCGGCCAGGGCGAGAACGGTGGCGCCGGCGACGAGTCCGGCGATGGTGAAGGGGATGCGCATGGGACTCCAGGGACAAGGCGAACGGTTGCTAAGGTAAGGCTACGCTAACATCATCTGTTGAGCGAATCCTGTGCGGCCGGAACCACCCTCACTCGTCACCGGCACGACCACAACCGATCCCCGCCGGCGACGTGGCCGGGCGAGCACCCGGCCTCGCCCAGGTGGAATCCGCGGTCGGAGATCAGCGCAGCATCTCAGCGGCTGGTTTGAGCGGCCATGGTTGTACCGTTGACGTACCGGCCGGTCCCGTGTCGAGGCCGACCTCCCTCGTTCAGGAACCGCGTGCCATTGTGATCACCCCCGCTGAGTCCACTGCCGGTTCGCCGGCGAGCCTCGGCATTGCGTCCGCGCGGTCGGCGCTGATCGGCTGGCGCAACGCCGTGTTCGCCGCGTTCTTCGTGGCCGGGCTCGGCCTGGCCAGCTGGATGTCGCGGCTCCCCACCGTGCGCGACGACCTCGGGCTCGACACCATCCAAGTCGGCATCCTCATCTTCGGGCTCTCGGCCGGCTCGGTGATCGGCCTACTAATCGCCGCAGCGCTGCTCGCCCGTCTCGGCGCACGCCGCGCGATGCTGGTCAGCGTCTCACTGTCGGCCAGCGGGCTCGTACTCATGGGCACCGGTGTCAGCCTCGTGCCGTCAGCCCCATTCGTGTTCGCGGCCCTCGCCGTCTTCGGAATCGGGATCGGTTCGCTCGACGTCATGATGAACGTCGAGGGCGCAGCGGCCGAACGCGCCATCGGCCGCACGCTCATGCCCCTGATGCACGCCTGCTTCAGCCTCGGCACGGTGGTCGGGGCGCTCGGCGGCGCCGCGGCATCCGCGTGGCGGGTGACAGTGTTCTGGCACCTGCTGGCCGTAGCGGCGCTGGTTTTGGGCACGATCCTGGTGGCGGTGCGGTTCATTCCGCCGGCAATCGACAACGCTGAAAAAGCGGATGCTCCCACGCGCGCCTGGCGCGACCGGCTGCGTGCCGGTCTCGTCGTCTGGCGCGACCGCAAACTACTACTGATCGGCGTGATCGTGCTCGGCATGACGTTCGCCGAAGGCTCGGCCAACGACTGGCTCGCCCTCGCCTCGGTTGACGGCCACGGCTTCAGCAACACCGACGGCGCGATCGTGTTCGGCGTGTTCGTGGCCGCGATGACCGTTGGCCGCGTGATCGGCGGACCGGTGCTGGACCGGTTCGGCCGGGTACCGGTGCTGCGCGCCTGCGCCGCAATCGGCATCGTGGGACTCGTGCTGTTCATTCTCGCACCGAGCACCCCGATCGTGTTCGTCGCCACCGTACTCTGGGGCCTCGGTGCCTCGCTCGGGTTTCCGGTGGGCATGTCGGCGGCGGCTGACGATGCCGAGAACGCTGCGGCCCGGGTGAGCGCGGTGGCCATCATCGGCTACTTCGCCTTCCTGGTCGGGCCCCCCGTGCTCGGCCTGCTCGGCGAGGCCTGGGGAATCCTCAATGCCCTGTACCTGATTTTGATACTGATGGTGCTGGCCGGGTTGGCGGCGCCGGCGGCCCGCCCCGTGAGCCGCCGTACGCAGTGACAGCGGGGGGTTCCCAGCCACATCGAAGCACCGGCCGGTAGCGCCACGGGGGCCCGGCCCATAGGGTGAAGTGCTGTTCCCGGAACTCGGTCGTGCTTTCACACTCAGAGACGAGAAAACTATGGCCCCGACCTTGCCTGCCGTACCGGCCCCAAGCGACATCCTGATCGATGCCCGACCGCAGACCGACCGGCCCGGCGACAAAGTGGCGCTGTTCCCGGCTGAAGGCCGGGCCGGCGATACGGGGCTCGGACCGCTGCTGGAACGGATCCTGCTGAGCGCCGCCCAGCTGCTCGGGTGCGGCATGGGCTCGATCTGCACCATCGATGAGACCGCTCAGGTCTACCGCAAGGAGGTCGACCTCGGCGCCGAGTGCCGGGCGGGCCAGGTCTTCCCGCTGGACGAAGGCGTGACCGGCGCCGTCGTGCGCGCCGGCGGATCCGTCGTGTTCACCGAGTACTCCCAAGTACCGGGCGGTCACCTCGGCCAAGACGACGCCCGCTACCAACGGCCGGTCATTGGCGTACCGATCAGGCTCCCGTCGGGCGTCATCGGCGCCTGCGTCGTCTTTGCAAACACCTCCGAGCGTCTCTTCACCGGCCAGGATGCCCGGATGCTCGAACTCTTCGCCGCCCAGGCGGCCAGCGCCATCGCCGACTTCCGGCTGCACACCGTCGCCATTGAGGTCAGCATCAGCCTGGCCGAGTTGCACAAGACCGAGCGCGCGGCACTGGCGCACGGGTTCGGCCGGCCGGGCGGCGTTGGACGGGCCGGCGCGGCGCGAGTGCCGCCCGGGCGCCTGAGCGGGACACGCCCCCATCGGGTGCTCGTCCTGCACGAACAACCGGTGATCCGCGCCGGCCTGGTGCACCTGCTGGCGCAGGAGGGAACGGGGATCGAGGTGGTCGCCGAGTACGGCGACGCGGCCGGCGCACTGTCTGGTGCACGGCACCTCCAGCCCGACGTCGTCGTCACCGACATCAATCTGCTCGACCGGCCAGGCACCGACCTGTTGGGGTCGCTGGCCCGCACCTGTCCGGGAACGGCCGTGGTGCTCCTGGTCGGAGACCCGCACGATGAACGGATCCGACAGGCGGCTCGCTCCGGCGCCCGGGGGTTCCTGAACCGTTCCGCCGACGGGCCGTCACTCGTCCGGGCGGTTGACTCGGCCGTTGCCGGGGACGCCGTTGTCTCGGGCTCCCTGCTGGAACAATGGGGCGAACCGGCCGGTCCTGCCCGCCTGACGTCTCGCGAGCGAGAGGTGCGTCGCCTCGTGGAGAGCGGGCTCCGAGACAAGCAGATCGGTGCCGAGCTCGGCATCTCGGTGAAGACCGTCGAGAAGCACGTCGGAACAATCCTCCGGAAGACCGGGGCGGCCAACCGCACAATGCTGGCCGGGCTAGCCCATCCACGGCCTTCCTGAGCGGATGCCGCCGACCGCGAAGAGCAGGGACTTCCCCCAGACGGATGGGGGGACTCCCCGATAGCGAACGATCCGGGTGCGGGGATATCGTGACACAAAGCCAAAGGGGGCAGTCGTGCCAATCGTTTCGTTGAAGGAAATCGTCGATCGCGCGTTCCAGGCACGCTACGGCGTACCGGCCGTCAATGTGTTCAACGACCTCACCATGCAGGGTGTGCTGGATGCGGCGGTCGAGGTGCGCTCGCCCATCATCGTGCAAACCTCGGTCAAGACCGTTCGGTCGATCGGCGCGAAGGTACTGTTCTCGATGTGGCAGTCCATGACCGCCGACATCGAGGTGCCGGTGGCCCTGCACCTGGACCATTGCCCCGACCGCGACGTGATCAGCGAATGCCTCGCCATCGGCTGGAACTCGGTGCTGTTCGACGCGTCTGCGCTGCCGGTCGCTGAGAACCAGCGCCAGACCATCGAGGTCGTCAAGGAGGCTCGGGGTTACGGCGCCCATGTCGAGGGTGAGATTGAATCCATCACCGGCGTCGAGGACGGCGTCGGCTCCGACCAGACGGCGGCGCGGCAGACGCTGGACGTCTCGCTCGCATTCATCGAGGCGACCGGTGTCGACGTCTTCGCGCCGTCGATCGGCAACGCCCACGGCGTGTACACGTCGAAACCAACACTGGACTTCGACCGGGTCAGCGACCTGGTAGCGGCGCATCCGCTCCCCATCGCCCTGCACGGCGGCAGCGGAATGACGGATGCGCAATTCCACGATTTGATCCAGCGCGGCTGTTCCAAGGTCAACATCTCCACCGCGCTCAAGATGACCTACCTCCAGTCCACACTGGCCAACCTGCGGCTCGCCGAGCAGGCCGACAAGTGGGACCCGCCGACGCTTTTTCGCGCCGTGAGCGGCGATGTCGTCGACCTGACCCGCGGCTTGGCCCGTACATTCGGTTCTGCCGGCAAGGCGTGGTGAGTGATGCCGGCGCTCATCTTCGACTGCGATGGTGTGCTCGCCGACACGGAACGTGACGGACACCTGCCCGCCTTCAACGCCACCTTCGCCGAATTTGGTCTGCCCGTGCACTGGAGCGAGGAGGACTACGCCGGGAAGCTGCTGATCGGCGGCGGCAAGGAACGCCTCACGAGCCTGCTCACCCCGGAGTTCGTTCAGGCGGCGGGATTGCCCGTCGACCCAGCTGGCCAACAGGAGGCGGTCGCCTCCTGGCACCGGCGTAAGACGCAGATCTACACCGACCTGGTCGCCTCCGGAGCCCTGCCTGCCCGCCCGGGAATCGCCCGGATCGTCGCTGATGCTGCCGCTGACGGTTGGCTGCTGGCCGTCGCCTCGACCTCGGCCGAAGCCTCCGTGCGTGCGGTGCTGCTCTACACCGTGGGCGAGATGCTGGCCGCACGGTTCCAGGTTTTCGCCGGGGACATCGTGGCCGCCAAGAAGCCAGCACCCGACATTTACACCTATGCGCTCGAGCACCTCGGCGTGACCACTGACGAGGCGGTCGTGATCGAGGACAGCAGCAACGGCCTGCGCGCGGCCCGCGCGGCCAGGCTGCGCACCGTCGTCACGGTGAGCAGCTACACGGCCGACGAGGACTTCGCCGGTGCCGCCCTCGTCGTCACCTCGCTCGGCGAGCCGCACGGCGTGTCCACGTCCGTGCTTCGTTCCCCCGCCGGCGTGGTGCCGCGCGGGTTTGTAACGCTGGACGACGTCCTGTCCGTACTGCGCTCCCCCGACCCGGAGGAAGAATCATGACCAGCTCTCAGGACACGACGGAATTCGTGGTGCGGTCCATCGCCGAGGAAGCGCTGGCCAACGAGAAGTATTTCGGTGAACTCGACTCGGTCGTGGGCGACGGGGACTTCGGATACTCCCTCGCGCGCGGGTTCGAAGTCGTGCTCTCGGGCTGGGATGGCGTTGACCGAAGCGACCCCGGCATTTTCCTGAGCAAGATCGCCATCATCATCACCAGCACCATCGGCGGCACCTCCGGGCCCCTCTGGGGTACAGCGTTCCTTCGCGCCGGCACACAACTCACGGGCCTAAACGAGGTCACGCCAGCGAACTCGATCGCCGCCCTGCGCGCGGCGATCGAGGGGATCAAACATCGCGGCAAGTCCGATGTCGGCGACAAGACCCTCCTCGACGCCCTCGTTCCCGCTGTCGACGCACTCGAGAATGCGTTTCAAGCCGGGGACGACGCGAAGACGGCGCTCGGAAAGATGGCGACGTCCGCCCGGCAAGCCGCAGACGCCACCAGTCTCCTCCAGGCTCGTCGCGGTCGCGCGAGCTACACCGGTGAACGCAGCATCGGTTCGCCCGACGCGGGCGCGATCGCCATCGCCGTGCTGGCCGAGCACCTCGCCCGTACCTGGCGCACCTAGTACCCCATCAGCCATCCGATCCCGACAACGACGTGGAGACAGCATGAAGAAGTTCATCAACGACCCCAAGCAGTTCGTCCCCGAGATGCTCGAGGGCATCGCCCTCGCGAACCCCGACACGCTGCGCTACGTACCCGAATACCACCTCATCCATCGCGCCGACGCCCCCAACCATGACAAGGTCACCATCATCCAGGGCTCCGGCTCCGGCCATGAACCCGCCCACGTCATGACGGTCGGCCGAGGAATGCTCGATGGCGCGTGCCCCGGGGACGTCTTCGCCGCGCCGCCGATCGACTACATCATCGGGTCGACCAAGCTCCTCGCCTCCAACAAGGGCGTACTGCTTTTGGTCAACAACTACACCGGCGACCGGATGGCGTTCGAGATGGCGGAGGAAGCATCCAGTGCCGACGGCATCACGGTGCGCACGCTGTTCATCGATGATGACGTCTCGGTGCAGGACTCCACGTACACCGTCGGCCGCCGCGGGGTGGCTGGCAACTTCTTCGTGATGAAAGCAGTCGGGGCCGCCGCGGAGACCGGGGCCGACCTCGACGAACTGGTGCGCATCGGCGAGAAGATAAATTCGGTCACCCGGACCATGGGCGTGGCGCTGACGGCGTGCACCCCGCCCGCCCGGGGGGCGCCCCTGTTCGAACTCGGCGACGACGAGATCGAGATCGGTGTCGGAATTCACGGCGAACCCGGACGACGCCGCGCTTTGTGGATGCCCGCCAACGAGATCGTGGACGAGTTGCTCGGCGCGATCGTTCCCGATCTGCCGTTTGTCAGTGGAGACCGGGTCGCCGTGATGGTGAACGGTTTGGGCGGCACTCCCATCAGCGAGCTGTACATCCTGTACGGGATCATCCACAAACGCCTCACCGAGCTCGGCATGACGATCGGTCGCAATTACGTGGGTGAGTACTGCACGTCCCTGGACATGGCCGGGGCTTCGATCACGCTCGTGCGACTCGACGACGAGATAGAAATGCTCCTGGCCGCCCCGGCGGAGATCGCCATGCGCGTTTTCTGACCCGCCCGACGCGGGGCCGCAACCGCGGCCGCCGAGGTCCCCGCCGGCGCGAATGCCCGCCAACGAACATGGCCGGTACGTTGGCGGGGGCAACCTCGTCTCGCACGTGAGCACGGCGATCGGCGAGGTGCTCGCACCCACGAACCACGAGAAGCCGTAAGCTCGACCAGTGCGCCTTGTAATTGCGAAATGTTCCGTTGACTATGCCGGAAGGCTCAGCGCGCACCTGCCGCTCGCCACCCGGCTGCTGATGATCAAGTCCGACGGCAGCGTGCTCGTGCACTCCGACGGCGGCTCCTACAAACCGCTCAACTGGATGAGCCCGCCCTGCTCGGTCACCATCTCCGAGCCGGACAGCGATCAAACGGATGCCGGCATCACCGCCCTCTGGACGGTCACCCACGCCAAGACCGCCGACCAACTCGTGGTCAGCGTCTACGAGGTGCAGCACGACTCCGCGCACGACCTCGGTATCGACCCCGGCCTCATCAAGGACGGCGCCGAGTCTCACCTGCAGAAACTGCTCGCCGAGCACATCCACTTGCTTGGTGAGGGATTCACCTTTGTACGCCGCGAATACATGACGGCGATCGGGCCCGTCGATATTCTCGCGCAGGATGCCGCCGGCCGGTCCGTCGCGGTCGAACTCAAGCGCAACGGCGACATCGACGGAGTCGAACAGCTCACGCGCTACCTCGAGCTGATGAACCGCGACCCGCACCTCGCGCCGGTCAGCGGGGTTTTTGCCGCCCAGACCATCAAACCGCAGGCCCGCAAGCTGGCCGAGGATCGCGGCATCCGCTGTCTGCTGCTCGATTACGACGCCATGCGAGGCCTCGACGACACGGCCTCGAAACTGTTCTAGCGCGGGTCTACGGCGTCGGGTCGCACAGACGCAACCGCGGGAAGGCTGGTCAACATGGGCAAATGGGGGATTTCACGGCTCAGCGATTAGGCTTGTTGAGTGAATCCAACATTGACGCGCACCTGGAGCGCTATCCTTTTTGACCTCGACGGAACCATCACCGATTCCGCCCCGGCCATCACCAGCTCTTTGGCCCGCACCTTCACGTTGCTCGGCCGCCCCGTTCCCTCCGATTCCGAGCTTCTCTCGTATGTCGGCCCGCCGATGCTCGAGGCCTTCCAGGAATACGCTGGAATGACCCCCGACGAGGCCGTGGAGGCCATCGCGGTCTACCGCGCCGAGTACCACGGCGCCGCCTCACTCGATACGGCTGTCTATCCCGGGATCGCCGGTCTACTCGAGCGCATCCATGCGGCCGGAATTCCCCTGGCACTGGCCACCAGCAAGCCAGAGCTCAGCGCGATCGCCATCCTGACCCACTTCGATCTCGCCAAGTACTTCACTGCAACCGTCGGTGCTTCCGCCGACGAGACCCGCAGCAAGAAGACCGACATCGTCGCCGAAGCACTGGCCCGCCTGGCTGTGACCGGGGTCGACACGAGCGCCGCCGTCATGGTCGGTGACCGCAGCTACGACGCTGTCGGCGCCCAAGCCAATGGCATTCCTGCCATTCTGGTGGAGTGGGGCTACGGCTCACCCGCCGAGGCCGCCGCGGCGACCGCCGTCGTGCACTCCACCGACCAGCTCGCCAAGCTACTGCTCGGTTGAGTCCCTGGCCGCGAGGGGCGGGGTTGCCCGTATCCTGGTGGCCAGAAGTCCTTGGTTGCTAGGAATCGAAGCCGAGCCCCAGGGCATCGAGGGTTTTGAGCAGTGCGTTGCGGCGACCCCGGTTGTGGTCGGCACGATTGAGCGCCCAGCGCGTCGCCTGAATTCCAGCGGATGCCATCGGCTCCGGTGGAAACGAAAGCGGCCGGCCCCGCACCATGGCCAGTTCAGTGCGTTCCGTGGTGCGGCCGGCCAGCTGGTCGAGCATGACCTGGGCCGCGAAGTGGGTGGCGCCCACGCCGAGCCCGGTGAATCCGGCCGCATAGCTGATCCGCCCGGCGCGGGCCTGGCCGAAGAAGGCACAGAACTGCGTGGAGGTGTCGATGGCGCCGGCCCACTTGTGGCTGAAGCGCACTCCGGCCAGCTGCGGAAACGTCGTGAAGAAGTGACTCGCGAGCTTCTCGAAGGTCTCCGAACGGTTCTCGTAGCCGCTGCGCACTCTGCGTCCGTAGTGATACACAGCGTCGTAGCCGCCGAACAGAATGCGGTTGTCGGCGCTCAACCGGTAGTAGTGGAACTGGTTGGCGAGGTCGCTGAGGCCCTGCCGGTTCTGCCAGCCGATCGCGGCCAGCTGGCTCGCGCTGAGCGGTTCGGTCATCAGCACGTAGTCGTAGACCGGCACGGTGGCGAGCCTGTTGCGCTTGAGCAGGGACGGAAAGACATTGGTGGCGAGCGCTGTCCTCCGGGCCGTCACGGTGCCGCCCGCGGTCATGACCCGGGTGCCCTGGGCGACGGTGAGCGCGGTCGTGTCGAGGTTCTGCACGAGCGAACGCTCGAAGATCTCCACGCCGAGCTCGGTGGCCACCCGCGCCAGCTCGACGGCGAGCTTGCCCGGATGCACAAGGGCATTGCTGCGCCGGTGCCAGACCCCCGCCAAATAGGTCGGTGACGCAATCTCGGCCTGCACGGCCGCCGCATCGAGAAACAGGGTGTGCTCGTCGGGCGTCACCTCCCGCAGCCAGTCGATCTGATGCTCCTCGGTGGCCAGGTCGATGGCCCCGGTGCGCTCGAAATCGCAGTCGAGGCCAAGGGCGGCCACCGCCCGCTCAATCTCATCGAGGTTCTCCTGACCGAGTTCGGTCAGACGATCGATCTCCTGGGGCCACCGACTGCGCCCGTTTTCTTCGCCGTGGGTCAGGCTCGCCTCACAGAAGCCACCATTGCGACCGGATGCCGCCCATCCGACCGTGCGCGCCTCCAGCAGCACCACCCGGGCAGCGGGATTCTGTTGCTTGGCCAATACCGCGCTCCACAGGCCGAGGTAGCCGCCGCCGACGATGGCGAGGTCGCAGGTGAGGTCGCCCGAGAGCCGGGGATAGTGCGCGCGCGGCCCGAGGTCATCGAGCCAGAAAGAACCCTGCCGCGTGCCGGTGAGCGAGGCGGCGACGACGGATGCCGCTGGCCGGTCTCGATCGAAGATGGTACTGGTCAGGCGGTTACTCACGGCGGGCGCGTCCTCTCGCGGCAACGATGCCGCTGACTGGTCTTGGGCGCCCCCAGCCTAGCCGCGCTCGACGACAGTGCTGGAATCCGTTCTTGATGCGCACCGCGCGCTGGCCGCCCCGTGCCGGACGTCCCACACGCACAAAAGTGCCGCCCCGCGTAAGCGGGACGGCACCAGGGTAAGCGTTGAGACTAGATGATCGCGGCGCGCAGGGCGGCGGCGGCAGCGGCCGGGTCCTCGGCGCCGTAGATCGCTCCGCCGGCAACGGCAACCGTTGCTCCGGCGCGCTGCACCGCGGCGATGGTCGCGAGGCTCACACCACCGGCGAGGGAGAACGGAACCTTGGCGGTCTCGCCCTGGTTGAGCAGCTTCGCGAGCGAGAAGCCGGGCTCAGCCTGCTCGTCGAGTCCGGCGTGCATCTCCACGAACTGGGCGCCAAGCGCGGTGACCTCGCGGGCGCGGGTGACCTTGTCGGCGACGCCGATGAGGTCAACGACGATGCCCTTGCCGTGCTTGGTCGCGGCGGCGACAGCACCGATGATAGTGCTGTCCCCGGCCGTGCCGAGCACGGTGACGAGGTCGGCACCAGCGGCGAAGGCGATGTCGGCTTCGAGCTCGCCGGCATCCATCGTCTTGAGGTCGGCGAAAACAATCTTGTCGGGGTGCGCGGCCTTGATCGCGGTGACGGCGCGCAGGCCTTCAGCCTTGATCAGCGGGGTGCCGAGCTCGATGATGTCGACGTGCGGGGCGACCTGGGCGGCGAGCGCGAGTGCGGCGTCGGTGGTCAGTACGTCCATTGCTACCTGAAGCTTCATGGGGGTTCTACTTTCTGTTCGTGAGTAAGGGTGGAAGGTTTGTGTAGAGTTGCGCGCCTTATTCGAGGTTCGCGTGGCGTGGCCAGAGCTGCTCGGCCGTAGCCCCGCTCGCCTGCCACAGCGCATGAAAGATTGCGTCGCCCACGAGCAGAACGGACTGCTCGAACAGGCCGCCCGAATACTGGGCTGATACCTGGCCGGCATGGTCCTGCTTGGCGGCCGCGGGAATAACCACGGTCACCGCGGCGAGCCGCCCGAGCGGCGACTCGGGCGCCGTGGTGAGCGCGAGAATGTTCGCGCCGACGCCGTGCGCCGTCTCGGCGGCGCGCACGATGGCTCCCGTCGTTCCGGAACCGCTGGCAACGAGCAGCACGTCGCCCGCCGTGATCGCCGGGCTCGTCACCTCGCCCACCACGTGCACATCAAGGCCGAGGTGCATGAGCCGCATCGCGGTCATCTTCAGAGCCAGGCCCGAACGGCCGGCACCGAGCACGAAGACCCGTGGAGCCGACGCGAGCAGGGTCCCTGCATCGTCCAGCGACGAATCGGATGCCGCTCGGAGCGCGTCGACAACGCGACCGTTCTCTGCAGTAATGATGCCGATGGCATCCGCTACTGCGAGTCGCGCTTGGGTGGTTGTCGTTTCGTTCATAGGACAATCATCCATTCCGCTGAGCGGGAGTGCAGCCCGCCAAATGGGCGGTTTTACTATCCAAACGAATGGCTCCGAGTTGGCTAACAGGGTGGTTCGGATAGGATGACCGCATGACGCTTTCCCCGCCCATCCAGCCCGCGCAAAACTCGCGCACCGCGGCCGCCGAGCGCTCCAAACTCATCGCCGACTTGACCGATGCGCACGCGACCACACTGGAATCATTGCTTGCCGTGCTGCGCTCGAGCAGAACGAGTGACACCGCTGCCCGCCAGAGGGCGACCGAGCTCGCCGCGGCCGCAATGGTCGCGCTGCGCGCGGTGAGCGACCTCGATCGCAGCCTCACCGAGGAACCCGTTGCGCGTGCCTTCGAACGGCTGCGCGATGACCTGCGCCCGCTCGTGCGTTTCGGCGACCTCGACGTACAGTTCGTCGAGCCACCGGTGAACGGGCGTGCGCTGCCCGGCGAGGTCGCCCACGAAGCCAGGGCCATCGTGCGCGGCGCCGTGCTCGCTCTGGTCGAGCAGACCGGTGTCGCCCGGGTGCGTGTGCAGTGGGACTGCGACGGCAGCAACCTGCTCATTCACATTCGCGACGACGGCCCGGGTGACCTCGACGCCGAGGTGGCGAGCGTGCGCCAACTGGCCGCCCGCGTCGTCGCACTCAGCGGCACCCTCAACGTGGAGGCGACGGCGGGGTGGGGATCCGAGATGGCGGTGTCGCTTCCGCTGGACGCGCCGACAGCATCCGTCACGGCCGCCGCGGCCTGGGGGCTCAGCCCGCGCGAACGCGGTGTGCTCGAACTCGTGGCCTCGGGCGCCCGCAACAAGGCAATCGCCGAGACATTGACCATCAGCGAGAACACGGTGAAGTTTCACGTGGCCAACCTGCTGCGCAAGGTTGGCGCATCGACCCGCGCCGAACTGGCATCCCTCGCCCGCTGACCGCTAAGGTGAAAGCGTCAGAAGACACACACCAAACACGGGAGCGCGCACCAGCGAGCTGAGAGGACGGCCAGGGCCGTCGACCGTTGAACCTGTCCGGGTAATGCCGGCGTAGGGAGCTCCACGCAATGCGCACACCTGACGAAACAGCCATGTCAGAAACCGTCACCACCGGCCCGATCAAGGGCAGCAGCAAACGTTACGAACCGGTTCCCACGTGGCCCGGGCTTCACATCCCGGTGCGCCGGGTGCACCTCAGCAACGGCGAACACTTCGATCTGTATGACACGTCCGGCCCGTACACCGACGCTACGGCTACCATCGATCTCCAGAAGGGGCTTCCGCAGATGAGGGCCGGGTGGGAGCATCCGCTGCCCATCGACGGTGCCTCCACCCAGCTGGTCTGGGCTCGGGCGGGTATCGTCACACCGGAAATGGCCTACATCGCCGCCCGCGAAGGCGTCTCGGTCGGGCTCGTGCGCGACGAAGTGGCGCGCGGCCGGGCGGTCATTCCAGCCAACCGCAAGCACCCCGAGAGTGAGCCGATGATCATCGGCAAGGCCTTCACCGTGAAGATCAACGCGAACATCGGCAACTCGGCCGTCACCTCGTCAATCGCCGAAGAGGTGGAGAAGATGGTCTGGGCCGCCCGCTGGGGCGCCGATACCCTGATGGATCTCTCCACCGGCAAAGACATTCACCTCACCCGGGAGTGGATCATGCGCAACTCGCCCATTCCGGTGGGCACCGTTCCGCTTTACCAAGCCGTCGAGAAGGTCAACGGCGACCCGGCACTGCTCACCTGGGAGATCTACCGCGACACCGTGATCGAGCAGTGCGAGCAGGGCGTCGACTACATGACCGTGCACGCTGGCGTGTTGCTGCGCTACGTGCCACTCACAGCCAACCGCGTCACCGGCATCGTCTCGCGCGGCGGCTCGATCATGGCCGCCTGGTGCCTCGCGCACCACGAAGAGAGCTTTCTGTACACCCACTTCGTGGAGCTGTGCGAAATTCTGCGCCGCTACGACGTGACCTTCTCGCTCGGCGACGGTCTGCGCCCCGGCTCGATCGCCGACGCCAACGACGAGGCCCAATTCGCCGAATTGCGTACCCTTGGCGAACTGACCAAAATCGCGAAATCCTACGGCGTGCAGGTGATGATCGAGGGGCCGGGTCACGTTCCGATGCACAAGATCGTCGAAAATGTGCGCCTTGAGGAGGAACTGTGCGAGGAGGCCCCGTTTTATACGCTCGGCCCGCTTGCCACCGACATCGCGCCAGCCTACGACCACATCACGAGCGCGATCGGCGCGGCCATCATCGCCCAGGCCGGCACCGCCATGCTGTGCTACGTCACACCCAAAGAGCACCTCGGGCTGCCCAACCGCGACGACGTGAAGACCGGCGTGATCACCTACAAGATCGCCGCCCACTCCGCCGACCTGGCCAAACAGCATCCGCGCGCCCAGGAACGCGATGACGCCCTCAGCCGGGCCCGGTTCGAGTTTCGTTGGACCGACCAGTTCGCGCTCTCTCTCGACCCCGACACCGCGCAGAGCTTCCACGACGAAACGCTTCCGGCCGGCCCGGCCAAGGCCGCCCACTTTTGTTCCATGTGCGGGCCCAAGTTCTGTTCCATGCGCATTTCAGCGGATGTTCGGGTCTACGCCGAAGAGAACGGCCTCACCAGCCTCGAGGCGATCGAGGCCGGCATGGTCGAAAAGTCGGCGGAGTTCACCCGCCTGGGCAGCTCGGTCTATCTACCGCTGCGCGTGATCTCGGCGGAGTAACACTGAGCGCAGACGCGACGCTCCCCTTGGTTCGTCCTGACAACGGTGGGAAGCATCCAGGATCGCCTGTCGAGCGTGGACGCGCCACGCACTCACCCAGTTTTAGCACCGCCGCACCGCGCTCCGGGTTCGCTCGACCCAGCAGACGGCGGCTGGTATATCCATTCTCACGACCCTGGTTTTCGACGTTCCGCATCAGGCTGTCGCTGCGGTTTTCGACAGCCGCAGGGGTCACGGTTTTCGCTCGGTACCGGGCACCACAGCACACCCTGAACCGACCCCCGAAATTAGGGGTAATCGACTAGTCCACACGCGGCTTTCCCCCTCAACAGCGACCGGGCACCATGGGCACATTCCAACAGTGGAGGTCGCCATGACAACCGTATTCGAGACTCGAGCACAACCCACCACGACAGCCATAGCCCATCTGAACGTGCACGTATTCGGAAACCTGACCGTTCGTCGCGGATCGGTCGTACTGCACTCCCATCAACTGGGTGGCCCGAAGCCGCGCCAGATCCTGGAGATTTTGCTCGTGCACCTCGGACTGCCCGTCTCGAAGGACCGCCTGATCGAATTACTCTGGGGCGCGAACGCCCCGGTCGAAGCCCTACCGACCCTCGAAAGTTATGTGAGTGTCTTGCGCCGCCATCTGCAGCCCGGCGCAGGTAAATTCGGTCCGCTGCAGACCACGACCGGCGGCTACGTGCTCGACCGGGACCTGGTCGACGTCGACCTCGACCAGTTTGACGTTTTGCTGCAACGAGCCCAGAAGACTGTTCCGAGCCTTGCCTACCCCCTGCTGCTGCGGGCTCTCAACCTCGCCAAAGCACCCCTTCTCGGCGACGAACTCGTACCGGCCTGGGCAGCGGAAGCCCGCGACCTGCACGCCGCCCGACTCACCGGCGCCCGCATTCTCGCCTCAGAAACCGCCGCAGCTCTGCACCGAATCGATGAGGCGCTCGAGTTCGCGAACCGGGCACTGGCCGAAGAGCCATTCAATGAACGAGCCTGGACGGCTCTCATCCTCGGACTGGAGACGAGCGGGCGCCATACCGAAGGCCTGCAGGCGTACGACCGCTGTCGCCACGCCATGCGGAACGAGTTGGGCTGCGCTCCCGGGCCGATTCTGCGCGCTGCCCAGCTTCGGCTGCTGCACGCGACAGCAGACGGTGACGGCGACCTGGCGGACGTGCTCTCCGCCCTGCTCATGCTGCACGACCGACTCCGCCTATCGCCGGCCGGCGGGCCGAATATCCGTCCAAACGCCAGGGCGGCCTCTATTCTTGCGCGACCACAGCCGGTTGCGGAGTCGATCCGGGAGGCCACCGATGTTGTCACGTCATTTCTGCGGCGCGCTGTCACTCACGCCTGAGCTGGCAGCCCGTGCGCCCGTCGCCCCACCACATGGGGGAATCGAGGGACGGGACTCGACAGATGCTCGTGTTTTGCGCATAATGGTGTCGCCGACCGGAACAGTGCAATGCTCTCCGCCAGCAACGAGGCTCGAAAACGGGCAGAGAGGTCGCCGGAAATGACCTCGCAGATGTTCCCGAGTGAACCCGTTGTGCATGGGACAACCGCGACCGCGTCACTAACGGGATTCGCCACCACAGAGCAAATTCGCATTCTCATCGTGGACGACCACACCACCTTCGCCGAATTGCTCACCGGTTCCCTCAATCGTGAACCCGACCTGTGCAGTGTCGGCGCGGCCAACAGCGTGGCTAGCGGCATCGCCGCGTGCCTTGCGCTTGCCCCTGACGTCGTCGTTATGGACTACCACCTTCCCGACGGCAGCGGCCTCGTCGCGGCCACCGCGATCCTCGCCCGCGCGCCACACACCCGCATTGTCATTCTCACCGGCGACCCGGCACTGGAAGCCCTCGAGCAGGCCGCCGCGATCGGTGTTTGCGCGTTCCTGCCCAAAGACGGCTCCCTCGCGACGGTGCTCGAGACCCTGCGACACGCGCGCATCGGCGGTTTCATCGTGCATCCGTCCCTCGTCAGCCTGCTGAGTGCTCGGCGTCGGCAGCACAGTGCGGAGATTCCGTTTCCCGACCTGACCAAACGTGAGCTCGCCGTGCTCCGACTCATGGGCGAGGGTTCCGACGTGCGGGCCAACGCCAAGACCCTGGGAATTTCCGAAAACACCTGCCGCGGCTACGTGAAATCTATCCTCGGCAAGCTGGGCGCGCATTCTCAGCTTGAGGCCGTCGTGATTGCGACCCGACTTGGTCTGGTGCCGGCCCAACATGTCTAAGCGACCTCCGAGGCTTTCCCGGCCGGAAGAGAATCAGGCTGCCGAGCGCTCAGAGGTACGAGCAGCCGTGCAGCGTTTTCTCCTGACCGGACTCATCGCCCTGGTGGTCGTCGCCGTGCCCGTGGGGCTCTGGGTGCGCGCGCAGGCCGCAGCCAACGCTTTGAATAACGCCGTGTTGTTGACGCAACGCCTGGCCGACTTCTCGCTCGGCCCGCTACTGACCGAGGCGGTGCTCGACGGCGTCGCCGGTGCTGACCGCCAGCTCAATGAGCGGCTGGAACCCCGTCTGGCCGACGGTGCCCTCGTGCGCATCAAGGTTTGGGACGCCTCCGGGCGAGTGATCTACTCGGACCTACCGATGCTGGTCGGTCGACGTTTCGACCTGCCAAGTTGGGCTCCCGACCTGCTGGCTGGCGGCCAGGGGCGGGCCAGCCTGGAGGCCCAAAACGAAGTTGAAAATCAATTTGAATCTGGTACCGGTGATCTGGTGGAGGTCTACGTTCGCACGATCGCCGTCAATGGTCAGGCTTTGGTCGTGGAGGCGTATTTCGATGACGCGGATGTGCGCGCGGATCAGAGCTCCGTCCTGCTCGGCTTGATCCCCACTTTCCTGTTGTCGCTGGGCGCCTTGCAGCTGGCCCAGCTCATTCCGGCCATTCAGCTGGCCCGTCGAATACAGGGCCACCAATCGATCCGCCGCAAGCTGCTGCAACACGCCATCGACGCCTCCGATCTAGAACGCCAGCGCATCGCCCGCGACCTGCACGACGAGGTCATCCAGGATCTCGCTGGCTTGTCGTATGCCCTCGAGGCCGAGGAGATGCACTCAACGCCCGAGAATCGCCCGCTCTTCGCGCAGGCCAAGGCAATCCTGCAAAAGAACGTGAGCACCCTGCGCTCCATGTCCTCTGAACTGTATCCGCCCGACCTCGATGAGCTGGGCCTGCCCGAAGCACTCGCCCAGCTTGCCGCGCGCGTGCTCGAGCACGGAATCGAAGTCAAGCTCCAAATACCGGCAAACTGTGACCTCGACCGCGATCGAGCTGCCATGTTCTACCGGGTGGCCCGAGAGGTGCTCGCCAACACCGTGAAGCATGCCCACGCCGGCATCCTGGAACTGACTCTCATGCAGGACGACGACCGTACCATCCTGCTCATCCACGACAACGGATGCGGCTTCGACCTGTCCGCCGACGCACCAGACACCCACCTGGGCCTGCGCATCATGCGCGACACCATCCAGGTCGCCGGTGGTTCACTCGAGGTACGTTCCTGGATGGGCGGTGGCACCTCCGTCATGGCCACTCTGGATCGACAAGCTCCCGCTTGGACGCGGTAACAGGCAGCTCGGTCACCTCGGCTGCCGAAACAGCCCCGTACCGAATCGATTCACCTGAAGCTCTACGTGCCCGCCGGGAATCCCGGGCGATAGACCGGCGGGAAGGAACCCATGGCTGTGGTGTCAACCATAGGAACGTCCGAGGTGATCGGATCGTTCACCCGGTAATCGCCCACGGCAAACTGGATCATCATGTCATGGTCCTCGTGCGAGAGATTGTGACAGTGAATCATGTAGCGGCCGCCGGCCTCCTTCCCGGTATCGAACTGCATCAGCACCGTGACGGATTCATTCTCACCGACATAGAAGACGTCCTTGGGACCGTTTTCCCAGGCAAACGGTTTGCCTCCGTTGATATTGCGGCCGATGATCTTGCCGTCCACCAGGTGGACGTGCACCGGGTGGAACCAGCCGCCCGAGGAGTTGGTGATGGTCCACTGCTCCACGTCGTAGGGCTGAGGATTGCC
This sequence comes from Cryobacterium sp. Hz9, assembly GCF_004402825.1. Taxonomy (NCBI): domain Bacteria; kingdom Bacillati; phylum Actinomycetota; class Actinomycetes; order Micrococcales; family Microbacteriaceae; genus Cryobacterium; species Cryobacterium sp. Hz9. Next base: position 192,561 of record NZ_SOFC01000006.1, on the reverse strand, counting down.
GAACAGCTTGGTGAAATTCGACTGCTCCACGTCGGCCCAGGTCGTGCCGTTGATTTTCCACAGGCCATTCCCACGCTCCACCACCATTCTCCGCTTCACCTTGGCCATGTCGGGGGTGAGGCTCATGGTGGCCAGGCCGCCCAAAGCGGAATGGATCGCGCCGCCATCGTCGAGGGAGGTGGGGATGGCCGAGATGGAACCGGCGTTCGAACCGGAGTCGGCTACGACCTCGAATTTCATGATCTTGCCGGTGTTGGCGAAGTCCACGTTGTTCTTGTTGCTGAGGTTGCGCAGCTCGACCGTTTGCCCCGGCTTGTACCGGCGGAAGTCGATCAGAATCTCGTAGCGTTCTGCCGTGCCCTGACGCCACGATCTCACCGATTGAACGGTGGGCATCATGCCGCCGTCGGTGCCGACGATGTAAATCGGCTCACCGGTCGAGAGGGTCGGCCGGTAGGAGCGTCCGACTGAAGCGATCAGCACTCGAAACCGGTAAATGCGGGGCTTGACCTTCATCGTGGGCCACGGCACACCGTTGACCATGATGATGTCACCCCACACTCCCTTGTGGTCGTTGTCGTTGTAGCCGAGCGAGCCGTCGGCTTTGAACATGGCATCCGAGATCATGAGCGGCACGTCGAATTCGCCCTGGGGCAGCTGCGCCTGTTCGAACGGGTCGTGCAGGGCATAGATGCCAGCCAACCCCGCGTACACATTCTGCGCGGTCTGGTGCATGTTGTGGTCGTGATACCACAGCGTGCGCGCCGACTGCCAGTTGGGGTAGTGATAGTTCTTGACCTTGCCGACGGCGGTGAAGTCGTTAGCGTAGCCGTCGTACTGCGGCAGCGACGCCGAGCCGTGCAGGTGGGTGACGGTGTTGAACGCACTCGGGTGTAGCAGACCGTTGGTTGACAAGGCGTTGCGAATGCGCACTTCGCTCCGGGTGCCTTGGCTCAGCCGGATGGTCGGGCCGGGAAAAATCCCGTTGTAGCCGGCGACCGTCGTAGACAGTCCGGGAACGAACTGGGCCTGACCGAGCTTCTGGGTGAGGGCGTAACGGGCAAAGGGGCGCGACGGGTCTCCGTCATCGAAGCCTGTGTCGTACGGCAATAATTCCGGGGGACGACGGAACACGCCGGCGTAGGGCACCGGCATGTTCGCAGGTGACAGCAGGCTTTTCGTCAGGAGCGGGGATGAGGCGAACGGCGCGTCATCGCCTCCGCTCATCCCAACGACGCCAAGCGCGCCGAAGGCCCCCAGCTGCAGGACTTCTCTGCGTGATGTCATGACTTCTCCTCAAGGCTTGGCTGTTGGATGATGCTGTCCAACGGCGTTGTACTGACTTTGACAATGGGGACCGGCCGGCGACTGGAAACCAGTCGCCGGCCGGGTGGAGCGATCAGCTATCCCTTAGAGCAGGGTTCCGGTCGTGAACGTCCAGGTGCTCGTCACCAGCGGGTTACCGACCAGATCTCGAACACTCGTGTTGCCGCCGGTGACAGTCACCCGGTACTGAACGTTCGAACTCAAAGTCACCGACGGGTTGATGGTCAACACGTTGGTGGTGGCGTTGTACGCCGCCACCGAGGTGACGACCGCACCGGTGGAGACCCGCGTGATCTGAACCGTGGTGGCGCTGACTCCGGTGATGTCTTCACTGAAGGTCGCGAGCACGTTGGCATTCCGCGCCACTCCGGTCGCTCCCGCTGCGGGAGTCCTCGAGGTGATCGTCGGTGCCGGACCGGTGGTGAAGGACCAGGAACTGGCCACCATTAGATTGCCCGCAACATCACGGATGCCCGAGAGGGTGGCCGTGTAGGTGCGGTCGGCGATCAGGGTCGCGCTCGGGTTCAGCGTCGCGACTCGCGTCGTGGCGTTGTACGACACCACTGCGGGAACCGCCGTGGTACCCAGCCGAAGCACGAGCGTCGTGCCGCTGACCCCGGTGACCGGCTCACTGAACGTCGCCGTCAGGTTGCCGGTCTGGCTGACCGAACGAGCACCCGATGCCGGGGTGCGCGCCGTCACCGTCGGCACCACGAACTCCGTGCGCGGCGTGACCGCCACCGACCGGGCCGAGGCCGCGCCGATGCCGACCGCATTGATCGCGGCGACATCGAAGGTGTACCCGGTTCTGTTCGTCAGCGACCCGATCACCGCGCTGGTGACGTCGGCCACCGTCGTGGTACCGGTTGCCGTCGCGCCCGCTCCGATGAAGGTGCGAACCCGGTAGCCCGTGATCGGCGCGGCGTTAGCCACCGGCGCCGGGGGCGTCCAGTTCACCGTCACCGAGGCGTTACCAGCGATCGAGGTTCTGATCGTCGGAGCTCCAGCTACCACCTGCACAACCGGTGCGGTCGGTGTGACTGCCACCGAACGATCTGAGGCAAATCCGGTGCCGACCGAGTTGATCGCGGCGACATCGAAGGTGTACCCGGTTCCATTCGTGAGCGATCCGATCACCGCGCTGGTGACATCGGCCACCGTCGTGGTGCCCGTCGGCGTGGCGCCCGCCCCGGTGAAGGTACGAACGACGTAGCCGGTGACCGGCGGCGAGTTGGTGACCGCTCCCGGCGCCAGCCAGTTCACGGTGACCTGGGCGTCACCGGCGATCGAGGTGCCGATCGTTGGGGCTCCCGGCACCACCAGCACAACCGGCGCTACCGGCGTGACCGCGTTGGACGAAGCCGAGAACAGACTCGTTCCCTCCGCGTTCGTGGCGGACACCTGAAACTGATACGTGGTTCCGTTGGTCAGACCGGTCACGACCAGGCTGGTCGCGCCTGCAGCTGCCGTCTGGACAGCGCCAACCTGCGCACCAGCGGCATCCAGCACCTTCACCGAGAAGCTGGTGGCGATGCCGCCAGCTGCCGGGGTCCAGTTCACGGTCGCCTGCGCGTCACCGGCAGTTGCAGTGCCGATGATGGGAACGCTCGGAGCCACGGTGTCGGAGAACACCAGTCGTTCGATGTTCCGCAAGGTGTCGGTGCCATTGGTGCCGACGTTGTCGACCACCGTTGTGGTCGAGCCCGGCGAACCGACGGCCGCGCCAACGGGCACCGTGGTGACGGTGTAACCGGCTTCCGCATTGGTGAACACGGCGGAGTCGATACCGCCAGATCCCTGCAGGATCTCGCGTACCGCCACGATGTCGCCCGGGTCGACCGTGCCAGCGAAGACAGCTTCCTGCAGCGTCGGTCCGGTGAGTGCACCAGCACCGTCAGACAGGTACTGGCTGCTCATCGCGCTCTGGTTCGAGCCGTTGAGGCTGGCGCTGCCGATCTCCGTCGCCGGGTCGCTCGGGTTGGTCCGAACGCTCAGTCGCAGGCTGAGGTACGCGTCACCGTCGATGATATCGTCGGCGCCTCGTCCCTCGATAAGGTCGCTGCCGCCGCCGCCGAGGAGCACGTTGCCGGCGCCCCAGACGTTTGGACCGGTCAGGATCGGGCAGTCACCCTGTGCCGACTGTGCGACAACGGATGCCAGCGTGGTCGTGAATTCTGGAATCAGCGCGTCGAAGCCCGCAATGCGGTCTACTCCGGCCTGGTCCACAACGTCACAGCCGATAAAGCCGCCGCCGCCCACGGCGCTGGGAACCACGTTGTCGCCGCGGAGGATGTCATTCAGCTTCCAGCCCGAGAGTGCCTCGACTTCGTTGTACTTGTCGCGTACACCCACCTGCAGGATGTCCAGCGGGGCGATCGGTAGAGCCAGATCGGAGTCCTGAGCCTGGGGGTCACCCTGGCCAGTCGACCAGTCGTAGCCGGAACCGCCGGCGACCTTTTCAATGCCAGGACCACCGACGCCAATGTCGTCGCCGCCCTCCATGTCGTAGTCGTCGTCGCCGCCCTGGCCGATCATGAAGTCGCTACCCGGCTTCTGCGAGTCGTCCAGGAAGAACAGGTTGCTGCTGTCTCCAATCATGAGGTCAGGCTGGTTGCCGCCCTCTTCCCAGTCGTCACCACCGTCACCGAAGGCTGCGTCGAGGCTTTCACCGAGAACGATGAAGTCGTCGCCGGCGCCGCCGAATGTTGTGTTGGCATTGGCTCCACCGTTCGTGAAGTCCTTGCCTTCGCCGCCCATGATGATGTCGAGTCCGGGACCGGCATCGATCGCGTCGTTGCCTGGGCCGCCCTTGGGCACGTCGTCTCCGGCGAGGTCGGTGATGATGTCGTTGCCATCACCGCCGAGAGCCACGTCGGCGCCGCCACCGCCTTCGATGACGTCGTTGCCGAGGCCACCCCAGAAGGTGTCGTTGTCGTTTCCGCCGTAGATCCGGTCTACGTCGCCGGTGCCGTTGTAGACGGCCTGGCCGTTGATGCCGGCGGGGTCGACCGCGTTGCGGGCACGGTACTTGATCGTGCCGTCGGGCATGCGAATCAGCAGCGCCGTCTCATTACACTCGGATTGCGGGTCGTTGGCGACGGTGTTGCCCGAAGCCGCGAAGCCTGCGACGGTTCCAGCCAGGTTTTTCAGCTCGAACTTGCAGTCGGCCGTGGCGAAGGGGTCGGCCTTCAGGGTGTGCGCCGTGGTGTTGCGCATCATGAGCTCGGCAAAGGAGTTGCCCTCCAGTTGGGTGCGGAGGTTCATGCCGGGCGTGCGGGCGAGATAGTACAGACGGTCACCGTTTTGCAGGTCGGTCATCTGGTTCTCGAACACATAGTTGAACGTCGTGCCGAGCAGGCCACCGAACGGGGTCGTTATCTCAGCCAGGCCGCCGACCCAGAGGTCGACGTCGTCGAGACCGGTGATCGAGTGCGTGCCCGAGTTGGCCCACGTTCCCGTGCTGTTCATGAAGTCCATGGCACCGTCCGGAGAAGCTTCTCCGGCCAGGGCGTCGGGACTGACGATCAGTCGGGCAGCATCACGCTTGCCGTCGAGCGTGGTCGCGCCGGTAATGGTGGGGAACTGACCATAGGCGGCCACGAAGTTGATCAGCGATTCCGGGTGCTTGAGGTTCTCACCGAAGTCGATCCAGTTCGTGTACGGCTTGAGCGCCCCGTCGTTGGTCTTGTTGAACAGCTCGCGACGGAACGGGTTCAACCGCGGTACGCCTTCCGAACGCGCGCGAGTCATGTTGATCGCGGCCAGGTCGAGCGGCAGTCCCAGGAGGTTGTTGCGCAGAGTGTCAGTGACGAACTCGTCGAGTTCGTTACCGACCTGGTCGCTCATGCCCATGATGACGCTGCCGGCCGCCTCCTCGGAGGTCAGCTGCCCATCCGGTCCACCGTCGGTGTACGCGGGTGGGTTGAGGAACCCGTCGAGCAGGGAAATGTCGTTCTGGCTACCCAGAACGTCATCACTCGTGCCGAACAGTCCGTCTGCTCCCGGCTTGTCCTCGTTGCGACGCGAGATTGTCTCGGTCAGCATGGAGTGCCCAAAACGGTAGACGGCGTGCGCGAACTCCGCTTTGACCGCCGGGTTGATCTCGGTCTGGGTGAAGGCGAACGGTTCGAACGGGTTGATACCGGGCTGCACCTTGCGCGCGAATTCCTCGAACACGAGGTGCTGGTATTCCATCTCGGTGACGAACCGTGCAGCCTGGAACAGGCGTTCGCCGTTCCAGCCGGCGGCTCCGCCGGCCAGCTTCCACTCGGCCAGGGCGGCAGTGCCCTTGGCTGAGGTGTCATTGGTCAGGGTGTTCTCAATGGTGTCGATCAGGCGGTCGTGCTCCGAGTGGAAGACCTGGTGAATGGTGGTCAGGCCGATGTTCTCGTTGACGCGACCGTCACCGGCGATGAAGTGAGCGTTGAGCATCTCATCGTCGTAGGTTCCGGCCGGCTGGCTGGCGAAGTCAGCGGATGCCGTCCCGTCGAGGTCCGGGGTGAGTCCGGCCTTCGGCTCCGCGTTGTGCGCGATGTCGGTCAGGAACGGCGTGTTGAAGGAGAGCACGTTGCTCGGAACGGGCACGGGGTTGGCCGTATCACCCTCGACCAGGCCGGTCGCGGTGGCGTACTGCGGCATGCCGCGCGCTGGTCCGGGGATGAACTTGCCGTAGGCATCCGCGGCGAGCATCGGAATGTTGAGCACATCCTTGTCGGCCAGAAGCAGCCCGAGCACGTTTGCGGCCTGCGCCTTGGTGGTGGCCCAGGTGGCCATGCCGCCCGCGGTGGGTCCGGTCGGTCCTCCGAGCAGCTTGCCGGTGGCAACGGGTCGCCCGGCCTCGGTCACGTATTCCCGGAGGAAGACCTGGTGGGAAGGGTGCGAGGAGTAGGTCTGGCTCTGGTCGACCCAGGGCGAGTCCGTATTGAGTGCGTCTTGAACATCGTCGGCGCTCTCGTCGGCGGGAGTGGCCGGGTTGTCGCCGACGATGCCATCGGGGCCGGGCTGGTTTTGCGCCCGGGTCAGCACCATGAAGGCTTGGTTGGCGGGAACCTCGTCGCCGTTGCCGACGATCCCGTCGGGGCCGGAAACGCGCAGCGGGTCATCCGCTTTGAGGGGCACGAAGACCGTGCCCCCGCCCTTCACTGTCTGATCGATCCCGTGGTCGAAGAACTGACCGAACAGGGTGAACATCGAGTTGTACGGCGGTGAGAGGCCGACGTCGGTCGTCACGTTTGGCATGAACAACGTCTGGTTGGAGGGAATACAGCCCGCGGGAATACCCAACGGCACGGTCGGACTCGGGTCGGTGGTGCACGCCACGACGCCCGCGTTGCCCTGGGTGCGCACGGGGTTTCCGGCTGCGGCGATGGCGGCCGGATTGGTCGACGTCTGGTCGACGATCAGGTTGCTAACCGTGCGTGGCTCGCTGTCGAAGACCAGGCCCTTTTTCTGGGCGTAGGAGGTCTGGTTCGGCGGTCCGAATCCGGAGGGTGTGACATCTGCACTCGAGAACACCGGTGTCGCGAGGCGCGGGAAGACCTGATCGGCCGCGCCGAACTGAGCCTGACCGGGCTGCAGGTTGTTGCAGGAGCCGTCGACCGTGCGCAGCCCGAGTGAGAGCAGCGGGCTGGCGATTTGATTGGGTCCGGTTCCAACGAGGGCGCCGCACGGGCCGGTGGCCGAGGTGGTATTGGCGACGTGCGTTTCCGCTATCTTGATCTGCTTGAGAATGTAGGCGAGGTCCGAGGGAGTGACGGTGAACCCCTGCCCGACCGGCGCGACGGCCGCCTGGGCCGGGAGCGCAGCTGTCAAGCCCAGCCCGGCGTAGAGCACGGCGGCCATGCCTGCGGCGAGCAGGCGCATAGGTTTTCCGAAGACGTGCGGTGGTCTTCCACCTTCTCGGGGAGGCGGACTACCTCGCATTCCGCTGGAAGTGCTGTTGCTTCGAACGATCCCTTTGCCTTCGAACCTGCTCATGACGGACCTATCTCTTCAGGGTGAGCGAATGCTGTAAGAGTGCGACGTGCGCCTTGGGGAAACCTTGTGCCTGCGCCAGTCGGGGCACCCATCGATTTCTTCCGGCGATTCCGTGCTAATTTCGCGAGACCATGTCTGACCCGTCTGTAGCCTCCCCGCGACCCGATCTCACCGTCCGCAGCCGCGTCGACGTCGCTGACATCGCCATTCGCCTGTTTCAGGCCCAGGGCTACGAGGCCACGAGTACCGCCCAGATGGCCGCCGCTGCTGGGGTGTCCCGCAGCACCTTTTTTCGTCAATTCAGGTCGAAAGACGACGTGATCTTCGCCGACCACGACGAACTGCTTGAGCAGATCACCGACTATTTCACCGCCAAGCACGATGATCCGTGGCTGGCCGTGTGCGAAGCAGCCATACTCGTATTCGCGCGGTTTCGAGAACGCCTCGAGATCGTGCGGGTGCGGGATCTGGTCGTGCGCCGGGCATCCGTTCTTCGTGACCGTGAAACGGTGATGGTCTCGCGCTACGAAAAGACCTTTGCGGCGTACCTGCGGCTTCAGCTGCCCGGGGTCGACCCGGTTCTTGCAATTCAGTTCGCCGCGGCCGTGACAGCCACGCACAACTTTGCGCTGCGCCGCATGATCCGTGCCGGCGAATCGAGCGAACTGCTCGATTCGGCAGGCCTGGCGGCCCAGCTGCACGCGGTACGCCAGCGGTTTGCTCCGACCGGTGCGCACCGTGCAGCCGCGGCCACGCCCGCCAGCGAGTTACTGGTCGCGGTGTTTCCGGCCTCGACCCTGCCCGCAGATGTAGCCCGGGCGATCGAGGACCGGCTCCGCTCCTCAACAGTTTGACACTATGTGTCACTTGACCTGAAACCCAGTGTCAGGTAGAACTGGAGTCACACTCGCTTACTGCGAAAGGCTCTGATGCCCGATTACGATGTCTCCGCCCCCCTCGACACTGACTACTATGGTGTCTTCGCCGATGTTCCAGCCGCCGATCGGGCGTTCTGGAGCCGGGCGCGCTCCTTTGCGGTCGAGACGCTCGACGAGCTGAGCGCGGCCTGGGACAAGGCGGAGTATCCGCTGCATCTGGCTCGCCGGCTGGGTGAACTCGACCTCCTCACCGATGGCGTCACGGGCCCGGGCCTCACCCCCATGTCACCACTCGCGGCCGGACTGGTGAATATGGAAATCTCCCGCGGCGACGGTTCAATGGGCACCGTCGTGGCCGTGCAGGGCGGCCTCGCCCTGCGCAGCATCGCCATGTTCGGCAGTGACGAACAAAAGGCTACCTGGCTGGTTCCTCTGGCTCGTGCGGACAAGCTCGGCGCCTTCGCCCTGACCGAACCCGACCATGGCTCGGACTCGGTGGCCCTCGAAACCACCGCGCACCGCGACGGCGACGAATGGGTCATCAACGGCGAGAAGAAATGGATCGGCAACGGCTCGGTCGGCGACGTGACCGTGGTCTGGGCCCGCGACGACGACGGCAACGTACGCGGCTTTCTGGTCGACCAGTCCCTGCCCGGCTACCACGGCGAGACCATGCTCGGCAAGGGATCCTTGCGCGCGGTGCATCAGGCCCGCATCACCCTCACCGATGTGCGGATTCCGCTCGACGCCGTATTGCCGGGTACCCACACCTTCAAGGACACCGCGGTCGTCTTATTTGCGACCCGGCTCGGTGTGGCCTGGTCGGCGCTCGGGCACGCCACCGCGGTCTTCGAGGCGGCCCTGAACTATTCGCAGCAACGCGTGCAGTTCGGCAAGCCCATCGCCGGTTTTCAGATCGTGCAGGAGCGCCTCACCCTCATGCTCTCCGAACTCACCTCGATGCAGCTGCACTGCATGCGGCTCGCCGAACTGGACGCTGCCGGCACCCTGCGGCCCATCCAGGCCAGCCTCGCGAAGTTCCACAACACCCGGGCGGCTCGCACTCTCGCCTCGCTCGCCCGTGACATGCTCGGCGGTAACGGCATCCTGCTCGAGAACCACGTCATCAGGCATCTCGCCGACATCGAGTCCATCCACACCTACGAAGGCACCGAGAGTATCCAGTCGCTGCTCATCGGTCGCGATCTGACCGGGGTCAGCGCCTTCCACTAGGCGTTGAAGCCCGGGTTCCCGCGCGATTTGCACGGGGACGAGGTAATCTGGCGCGATGCCTCCAGATAATACGAATCAGTCGGCCATTTCCTCCGTCCCTGGGGATGGATTCGTGCGGGTTCGCGGAGCCCGCGAGAACAATCTGCGCAACGTCGACGTCGACGTGCCGCGGGATGCGATCGTCGCCTTCACCGGAGTATCTGGTTCGGGCAAATCGTCGCTCGCTTTCGGCACCATCTTCGCCGAGGCTCAGCGCCGCTTCTTCGAGTCGGTCGCGCCGTACGCCCGTCGCCTGATCGCGCAGGGGCATACGCCGCATGTCGACGAGATCACCGGGCTACCGCCGGCGGTCGCCCTGCAACAACGCCGGGGAACACCCAGTTCCAGATCCAGTGTCGGTACGGTGACAACCCTGTCCAATTCGATGCGCATGATGTATTCCCGTGCTGGTATATATCCGGCGGATGCGGCCGGCCGACTCGAATCCGACTCCTTTTCGCCGAACACCGCGATGGGCGCCTGCCCGCGCTGCCATGGTCTGGGAATGGCGCACACGGTCAGCGAAGCGTCGATGGTGCTCGATGCCACCCTGAGTATTCGAGAGGGTGCCATCACGGCCTGGCCCGGTGCCTGGCAGGGCAAGAACCTGCGCGACATCGTCGCGGTGCTCGGCTATGACATCGACCGGCCCTGGCAGGACCTGTCCCGCGCCGACCGGGATTGGATTCTGTTCACGGAGGAGCAGCCGGTCGTGGAAGTCGTTCCGCAACGCGATCGCATCGCCAAGCCATACCAGGGCCGATTCTGGAGCGCGAAGAGTTTCGTGCTGCACACCCTCGCCGACAGCAAGAGTCCGAACGTGCGGCAGCGCGTGCTGCGGTACGTCGACACCGGCCCGTGCCCCCTCTGCGGCGGCAGCGGGTTGAAGCCCGACGCCCTGGCCGTCACGGTGTCCGGGTACTCGATCGCGGTGCTCAATGCCCTGCCGATGACGGCCCTGGCCGAGGTTCTGCGGCCCATCGTGTCTGGCGGCCCTGGTTCGTCGGAGGTCGCCATCACCCTGGCCGGCGACCTGCTGCGCCGCATCGACGTGCTGCTCGAGCTGGGACTCGGCTATCTCGCGCTCGGCCGGTCGACCCCCACCCTGTCGCCCGGTGAAATGCAACGGCTGCGCATCGCCACGCAGCTGCGTTCTGGACTGTTCGGTGTCATTTACGTGCTCGATGAGCCCTCGGCCGGCCTGCACCCAGCGGATGCCGAGCCCCTGCTGCTCGTACTCGAGCAGCTCAAATTGTCGGGCAACTCGGTCTTCGTGGTCGAACACAATATGGATGTCGTCGGTCGCGCCGATTGGGTCGTCGACGTGGGCCCCCGGGCGGGCGAAGGTGGCGGCGAGGTCCTCTACAGCGGGCCGACCGCCGGCCTCGCGGAGGTAGAGACCTCCATCACGCGGCAGTACCTGTTTCTTGCGGACCGTGAGCCGGTGGTGCGGGGCGAGCTGCGGCATCCGCTGGGCTGGGTGGGCCTGACCGGCATCACCCGGCACAACCTGCAGGGCCTCGACGCGCAGATTCCGCTTGGGGTACTGACGGCCGTGACCGGTGTTTCAGGCTCGGGTAAGTCGACCCTGGTCAGCCAGGTTCTCGCCGAAGCCGTGGGGCGGCATCTGCATCCCGAACCAGACGACGTACCGGTGCTCGACCTCGGCGACCCCGATGCTGAGGTGGAGTTCGAGGAACGCCTGACGGTAGCCGAGGTGACCGGGCTCGAGGCCATTGATCGCCTGGTCCAGGTGGATCAGAAGCCGATCGGCCGCACCCCGCGGTCCAACCTCGCCACCTACACCGGCCTGTTCGACGCCGTGCGGGCCACCTTCGCCGCCACCGACGAGGCCGAAGCGCGCGGCTTCACTGCGTCACGGTTTTCGTTCAACGTGGCCGGTGGCCGCTGCGAGACCTGCCTCGGCGAGGGTTTCGTGGCGGTCGGACTGCTCTTTCTGCCGGGCAGCTACGCGCCGTGCCCGCAGTGCGGGGGGGCGCGCTACAACCCCGAAACACTCGAGGTCACCTACCGCGGCAAGAACATTGCCGAGGTGCTCGGCCTCACAGTGGATGCCGCGCTCGTCTTTCTCACCGATGTCGCCGTCGCCGCGCGCAGCCTCGAAACCCTGCGGGAGGTGGGGCTTGGGTACCTGCGCCTCGGGCAGCCGGCCACCGAGCTCTCCGGCGGCGAGGCCCAGCGCATCAAGCTGGCAACCGAGTTGCAGCGCGCCCGTCGTGGTCACACGCTCTACCTGCTCGACGAGCCGACAACCGGGCTGCACCCCGCCGATGTCGAGCTGCTCATGCAGCAACTCGGGCGCCTGGTCGACGCCGGTAACACCGTCGTCGTGGTCGAACACGAGATGGATGTGGTCGCCGCCGCCGATTGGGTGATCGACCTGGGCCCGTCCGGTGGCGACCAGGGCGGCCGCATCGTCGCCGCCGGCACCCCCGCCACGGTGGCCGCCCACCCCACCAGCCGCACCGCCCCCTATCTCCAGCGGCGCCTGGCCTGACTGCAGGAGAGCGGGCCGGCGATGGTCCAAAGTCCTGGTGACTCCGCCGACGCGGGCCGACCATTTCGCCTGCACAGGGATAACGAGGTCTCGGCGGCGGCGTCGGGCATTCATGGTGCGTTCCTGTGCGGCGCGATCATCGCACGGTTCGCGATTCCGGCCGCGTTCCTCGTGCGGCGTCCGCCGCTCGGCGAGCCGGTCGCCATCAGACGCTACTCTTCTCAGCGCTGGTTGAGCGCTGGTTCAGCGGATGCGCTGTGCCAGCACTGCAGGATGCTCGGCGGGCAGGCCGTGCCGCCGACCCTCCTGCAGCAGCAGCACGTTCTTCTTCTCCCAGTCGCCAAGCCCCTGGCGGAGCGAGTCGATCGCGGCGCTCTCCGCGCAGGTTCCGGCGGTGCGGCCGCAGGAACACTTCGCGGCCGGACCGTCGTGGTGCAGCGCGGCGATGCGCCACAGGCCGGCCATCGCCCAGTCGATCTGCCGGCGGGCGAGTTCGGTGTTGCGTTCGGCACGCCTGACCAGATCGTTCTGCAGCAGGCCGCGCACCCCCTCGATCCCCGCCGAGAACCGGCCGGCGACGAGGGCACCGAGCTCGGCGACCTGGTCTCGCAGAATGGTCAGGTCCTGGTCTCTGGCGACGAGCAGGGCATCCGTTTCTGCGATGTACTCTTCGTGAGCGGTCTCTGATGCGCCCCAGCGCGCCGCCCACAACCGCACGTGCTCGAGGTCGCGACGCTCACTCTTCTCAGCCCCGATATGGTGCAGGCAGAGGGTGCAGACCACCTGATCACTCGTCGAGGTGAAGTGAAACGGCTGCACGGCCAGACAGCACAGGCACGACACTTCGAGGTCAGCGTGCAGCGGATGCGCGTGTGCCACCGTTGATCCACCTCACTGTTGTACCTCGAGGATACCGGTGCCGCGCTCATTCCCCTGGACAACGCGTGCATGCGCTCCTCCGGCGTCTCGCTCGGCCACCAGGTCACTTCGGTCACCGCCGGATCCAGCCGCTGTTGGCTTGTCGCACGGAAACGACGGCCTGATCCCCTCGATCGAACCGTCGTTTCTTCGCGGGTGAGCCAGGTATCCGCTTGTCCGGTCAGTCACTGAAAGCGGCCGGCCGACTGGCGATCTCGAGCGTGATGGCCTCGACCGCGGCGCGCACCACTGCAGAGCGCAGCGATTCGGCCCGGACGACCGCCCAGATCGGCAGCTGGCGTAGAAAGTCGTCCGGCAGTACCGGAATGAGTTCCGGCCGATCGTGCACGAGAAAATTTGGCAAAAGCCCGATACCGGCGCCTGCCTGCACCGCCTCCAGCTGCGCGAACAGGCGAATCGACTGAAAGGTCGTGGCGGGCTCGGGCAGCTCGGAGGACCGGTAGCCGAGATCGGTGACGAGCAGGGCGCTCTCGACGTACGACACGAAACTGTGCGACTGAATATCGTCCAGCGATTGGGGTGTACCGCGGCTGAGAAGATACTCGCGGCTGGCGTAGAGCCGCAAGAAATAGTCGGTGAGAAACATCTCCTGCGCATTCGTGACGTCGTTACGTCCGGCCACGATCTCCAGGTCGACGCCCGACCGGTTCTGACTGACCTTACGGGTGGCGCTGAACATTTCGATATTGATGCGCGGATGTCTCTGCTGCAGCTGCACGAGCGCCGGCGTGACGATCTCGGCCCCGAAACCGTCGATCGTGCTGATGCGCAACAACCCCGACAGCGGGTCGGTCTGTCTGATCGCCGTCGTGAGGGCGCCGAGCCGGTCTTCGATCGCCTCGGCCGCGTCGACCGCGTGCCGACCCAGCCGAGCCACGGTGAGCAGCACGAGCAGGTCGTTCGGGCTCGGGAGCGCGCGTGAATTCACGGATCCGTCTTCTCGCGCATGTGCATCTGCGCACATATTTCCTTTAAAATATTGCCTTGATTGCACTCTATCCGACTGCGAGGGTGGGGGCAGCGCACAAACAAAGGAGCTTCGTCATGTCAGTAGTCGCATGGATCGGATTGGGCAACATGGGTGGGCCCATGTCAGCAAACCTGGTGGCCGCCGGTCACGAGGTGCGCGGCTTCGATCTGAATCCGGATGCCGTCGCCGTAGCAGTGAAAACGGGCGTCACCGCCGCGCGAAGCATTTCCGACGCGGTCGCCGACGCCGACGTCGTCTTCACCATGTTGCCGAAGGGCGAGCACGCCCGCGCTGTGTATTTCGGTGACGAGAGAGTGCTGGCTGCGGCCGACAAGGCAACCCTGCTGGTGGACTCGTCGACGATCGACATCGACACGGCCCAGGCATTACACGATGCCGCAGCCACGGCCGGTTTTCGCTTCGTCGATGCTCCGGTCTCGGGCGGCATGAGCGGCAGCATCCGCTTTTATACCCGCGGTAAGGTCGTCACCACCCGCTGGCCCGACCCGGCCACGTCAGAGATCGATCTCGGTTTTCCGCAGATGGTCTAGTCGACTCGGATCCCCGACTACTCGGGAGCCCACGTGCGCTCGCACGTGAGCGGACTAGGGTGTGTGGGTGCCACCGGACTCGTCTTCAGCCCGCCCCACCGCCGCGCGCGAGTTCTTCGCCGGGGCCGGTTTTCTCGGTCGCGGCCTCAAAATGTGGAGCACCTCGCCGCGCCTCATGCTGCTCGGTGCCCTGCCCGCCCTCATCGTCGGCAGTGCCTATATTGCTGGCATCGTCGTACTGCTGGTCAACCTGGAGACGATCGCAGCCGCCATCAGCCCCTTCGCGAGTGGCTGGGACGAGCCGTGGCGCACGGGAATGCGAGTCGTGGCCGGCGCCGCCGTCGTGGCCGGCGGCGTCCTTCTATTGGCCTATACCTTTGTGGCCGTGACCCTGCTGGTCGGCGATCCCTTTTATGAGCGCATCTGGCGGGCGACGGAGACCACTCTCGGCGACGCGCCGACGGAACCGCAGCGCGGTCTGCTGCGCGGCATTCTGCGCTCCCTGGCTGATGCCTCGCGGCTGATGATCCTCGCCCTGCTGGGCGCGATCATGCTGCTGCTCTTTGGCCTGGTTCCCGCGCTCGGCCAGCTGACCGCGCTCGTTCTCGGGGCAATATTCGGCGGCTGGATCCTCACCCTCGAACTCACCGGCTTCGCCTTCGACGCTCGCGGCTTCACCCTCACCCAGCGACAACGGATGCTGCGTGCCAAACGCGCCCGCAGCCTCGGGTTCGGCGTGCTCACCTATCTTTTGTTCCTGATTCCGGGCGCGGCCGTCTTCGTGATGCCGGCCGCGGTGGCCGGCGCGGTCCTCCTGAGCCGGGACGTTCTCGACGCCACGACCCCGGCCGTTTAGCGCTGGCGGTGGATGATTCGCCCGCTGCGCGCCGCGATGGCACGGACCACGTTCGGGCGCGCCCCAACCCAGATCGCGGCCGTGAACAGGATCGAACCGACAAGGATCCACACCCCGGTCCAGCCGTCGTCATTGCGCGCCGCGTACATGTGGTTGAGGTTGGCGCGGGCGCCGGTCGTGAGCACGAGCGTCACGTGCACGACGATGAACGCCACGAAGAAAATCAGCACCGCAAAGTGCAGTTTGCGTGCAACCGGCAAGGGAAAGAGGTGGTCGAGCCGCCGAAACCGCGCAGACAGTCCCGGTGACATGCGCAGGCCCGTCCCGAGCGCGATCGGTGCCGCGATGAACACGACCACGAAGTAGCTGAGCAGCTGCAGTGCGTTGTAGTACACCCACCCGTTGTCGGTCGGCCAGTCGAGCGAGGCATATTGCAGTCCGGCCGACACCGCGTTCGGGAAGACGTCCCAGTTGAGCGGTACGAGGCGCAGCCATTGTCCAGTGGAGAACAGCAGAACGTAAAACAGGACGCCGTTGACGACCCAGAGGGTGTCAAAGACGATGTGCTGCCAGAGATTGAGAGTGATTCGAATCGGGGGATTCTTCGTGCGGAACAACCCCGTGTTCTTGCGTGTCCAGAAAATGGACGGGCGTTTGGTCGTGCGCACCTGCCAGCCGGTACGAATGACGAACAGAATGAAGAAGGCATTGAGGCCGTGTTGCCAGGCCAGCCAGGCCGGTATTCCCACCGGGGTGGCGGCGAGGTGCGTCGAGACACCGGGATAACTGCGCGTGAACGATTCGACCGGCGGAAGGCCGCGAATTCCATTCGCCGCGAGCACAACCAGTGCCAGCGCAACGAGCAGGGCGGGCACAATCCATACCAACTGCACAGAACGCAGCCAGAAGGCACTGCGCCGGGAGGCACCCGTCGTCATCGCGATCCGTTCTCGCCCGACCGGGGGGCCGTGGCGTCTTCGTAAGGCTACTTGCCCACCCCGCCATGGTGTGTCCTTCATAGACGCGGTAGGTCACATACCGGGGTCGACGCTGAGGCCGTTGCGGTACCGAGCCAGGGCGCGTTGAGCCGAATGAGGGGCCTCGGCCTCCACGACCGCGTTGCAGTTGCGCAGCCTGGATGTATTCCTGAATCAGCGTGATGCCATCGTGCGGCTCCACGAACTCGTCAGACGCCACGTACGCGTCAGAGGCCACGTACGCGGCGAGCTCGTCGTGGCTCGTGAACTTGCGCACGCCGAGACCCTTGCCGCCTTGCGCATCTCGAGCTCGAGCACGCGCCGACCATTCACCGTGCGGCGGCCGTGAGTCTCAGGCCAGGACAATGCGGCGCGTACGTAGTCTTTCGACTCTCCATGGTCGCGCCTGTGAGCGGATGCGCTGAAACGCGACATGGAAATCTGTTTCGGTTGCATCGAACCTCGGAGCTCGACGCCGCGACGTATTTCGCCGAGTTGCTGCCGGGCGATGACTTTTCTTTATGAGATGAGGATCCCATAGCGCGGGTCCCGGCGGTAGGTCGAAGAGGAACAAGAGACTCCGCACGCCCACCCCGGCAGCCAGAACGTGATCGTGAAGGGCAAGGCCCTTAAAAGGCGAAGGCCGGCCGAGTATTTCTACTCAACCGGCCCGTTCGCTTGGATTTCATGCAAACGAATACTCAATTTCCTGAAACACCCACAGTGCGCGAGAGGGGACTTGAACCCCTACGTCCTTTCGAACACTGGCACCTGAAGCCAGCGCGTCTGCCAATTCCGCCACTCGCGCGAACTTAGGCATGCTAACACTGTGAGGGGGGTCAGCGCCATTCGACGGCGCGTCGCGCGATCACGCCGGCCGCATCCAGCCTTAGCGCGCCACTTACCGGTGGCCGCGCCCGCTCTAACTGGCGCGCGCACCGACAGCTGGCGCGCCGACAGCGGATACCCGTGAGCGGCCATGCCCACAGTAAAAAAGTCCCAAGGAATGCCCACAATGGGCGTGGAATTCAGTGATGGAAGCTCCACAGGTAGTATGGCGGTTCGTGCCGTTTGCGCCCTGAAGGTGGGTTGTCACCCGAGACAAGTAACATGCTCATAGCCAAACGGACCGGATCGGGAGACCTGTGGGCATACTGGATAACTTTGAAAAGGGCTTGGAACGCGCCGTCAACGGCGCTTTTGCCAAGACCTTTCGATCGGGCTTGCAGCCGGTGGAAATAACCTCCGCGCTGCGTCGTGAGCTCGACACCAAGGCCGCTGTTGTAGCGCGGGATCGCATCCTCGCGCCCAATCGCTTCACGGTGCGCATGTCCCACACCGACTACGCCCGCATGAACGCGCTCGGCGTCACGCTCATCGACGAGCTCACCGCCCTGCTGCAAAAACACGGCACCGAACAGCGCTACCAATTCACCGGCGGCATCGCCATCACACTGCAAGACGACAGCAGCCTCAGTGAGGGGATGGTGCAGATCGACTCCAGCTCGGTCACGAGCACCGTCGCCTGGACCCCGGTAGTTGACATCAACGGCACTCGCCACCCGCTGGTCAAGGCCCGCACCGTGATCGGTCGCGGCTCCGACGCCGACATCACCATCGACGACACCGGCACATCCCGCCGCCACGTTGAAATCCTCTGGGACGGTGCCCGAGCGCAGGTGCGCGACCTCGGCTCGACCAACGGCTCCCAACTCAACGGCGCCCCGGTCACCCAGGCCATCCTCGAGCCCGACTCAACCATCACCATCGGTCGCACCCGCATCGTGTTCCGCGTGCTGGCCCAAGCGTCGCGAGATACCCCTGCGGTCCCGCCGCCAGCCGACCCGGCCACCGAACGCCACGACATGGGCGGATTCTGGGGGCCGGGCGCATGAACGTCAGCGAACTAACCCTGCTGGTGCTGCGCATCGGCTTTCTGCTCCTACTCTGGATGTTCATCTTCGGCATTGTCTACGCCCTGCGCAGCGACCTGTTCGGTCAGCGCGTGCGCAAGATGAATTCGGAGGCCGCCGCCGCGCCCGCCGCCGCGTTCCCGGCATCCGCTGCTCCCGCGCCAGCCCCGCCCGTCGCTCCGACTGCCGCACCCTTCACGGCCACGGCCTCGCGCGCCAGCCCGATCGACGACGCTGGAATGGCTACGAGCCAGAACACCACCCGCTTGGTCATCACGAGCGGGCCGAAGGCCGGCTCCGAGTTTCCGCTGGGCACCGAGACGATCACCATCGGCCGATCGAGCGACTCCAGCCTGGTCATCCGCGATGACTACACTTCCACGCACCACGCCCGCCTCATGCTCTGGAACGACGAGTGGATGCTGCAAGACCTCGACTCCACCAATGGCACATTCCTGGCCGGTTCTCGCGTCACCGTGCCGACAAAAATTCCCCTGAACGCCACCGTGAAGATCGGCGCCACCAGCTTCGAGCTTCGGCGGTAGGTCATGGCGACGGTCAGTCATAGCGCAGCCGCGTCTCACGTCGGCAAGATTCGCTCCAACAATCAGGACTCCGGCTACGCCGGACGCTCCCTATTTGTGGTCGCCGACGGCATGGGTGGTCACGCCGGCGGCGATGTGGCGTCGTCGATCGCCACAAAGCGCATCATCGAGGCCGACCAGCACTATGCCAGCGCCCAGGACGCCGAATTCGCCCTGCAGGCCGCCCTCATCGGCGCTAACGCCCAGCTGGCCGAGACGGTGTTCGAACACGCCGAACTGACCGGCATGGGCACGACCGTCAGCGCCATCGTCGTTCTCGAAGGCGAGGTCGCGATCGCCCACATCGGCGACTCACGCATCTATCTGCTGCGCGACAATGAACTCTCCCAGATCACCATCGACCACACCTTCGTGCAGCGTCTGGTCGATAGCGGTCGCATCACCGAGGCTGAAGCCATGGTGCATCCGCGCCGCTCGGTGCTCATGCGCGTGCTCGGCGACGTCGAGGCGAGCCCGGAAATCGACACGTCCATCCTGGCCACGATCGCCGGCGACCGCTGGCTGCTCTGCTCCGACGGCCTCACCGGCGTCGTCTCACACACCGCAATGACCTCCGCCCTCGCGAGCGGTGCCAACGCCCAGGATGTCGCCGACCTGTTGGTCAAAGAGAGCCTCGACGGTGGCGCTCCCGACAACGTGACCGTGGTCATCGTCGACGTCGGCGACGATGTCGCCCGCACCGACAGCCCGGTCATCGTCGGCTCCGCCGCGAATCCGCTCGCGTTCGGTGAGGAACCCGGTCGCAACCGCTCCTTGCGCATTCCGGCCCTGCGCCTGCACCCGGTGCGCGAAACCCACTTCGAGCCCGATTCGCAGGATTACCTCTCCGAACTCATCGAAGAGGATGCCCGCCGCGCCCGCCGCCGCAAGGCCACCTGGTTGATCGGTGTCATTCTGCTGGTGCTCAGCCTGGTCACGACCACGGTCCTCGGCTACCAGTGGACTCAGACCCGTTATTTCGTGGGCGTCGACGGTAACACCGTCGCCATCTACCAGGGCGTGCAGCAGGACATCGGGCCGATCAAACTCTCCAGCGTCTATGAAGATACCGGTCTCCTCCTCTCCGACCTGCGCGTCTACGACCGGCAGCAGGTGGAGCAGACCATCAGCGCTGGCTCCCTCACAGACGCCACGGCCATCGTCAAGCGACTGAAGGGTGTGATCGTTGACTAGAGCATCCGCTCAGCAGGCAGGCCAGGCGCCGGCCAGTGAACCGGTGGGTCGCCTGCACCTTCCGCAGAAGCTGCGCAACCTCGAACTGTTCCTGCTGCTGATCGCCTGCTTCATCAACGCGAGCGCGGTCGTGCTCGTGCAACTGGGCGCGCTCGGCAAACTCGACCCATCCCTCGTGCTGCTCGGCGCTGGCCTGTCGGTTCTGGTGATCAGTCTGCACGTCGTACTGCGGTTCGTCGCCCGCGACGCTGACCCGTTCATTCTGCCGATCGCTACGGTGCTCAACGGCCTCGGTATCGCCATGATCTACCGCATCGACGTCGCCGACCAGCAGAGCGGCTGGGACAGCGCCGCCGTGCGACAGACCGTGTGGAGTGCCCTGGCGATTTTCAGCGCTATCACCGTGTTGCTGGTCATCCGCAACCACCGCGTGCTGTTTCGGTACACCTACATCGCCGGCCTCGTCGGTGTGATTCTGCTCTTTCTGCCGCTCGTTCCCGGCCTCGGCCAAGAGATCAGCGGGGCCCGGGTCTGGATCCGCGTTGGCAGCTTCGGTACCTTCCAGCCCGGTGAAATCGCCAAAATCGCCCTTGCCGTGTTCTTCGCCGGCTATCTCGTGCGCAACCGCGACAGTCTCTCGATGGTCGGCAAGAAGTTTCTCGGCGCACGCTTTCCCCGCTTTCGCGACCTCGGCCCGATCCTCTCGGTCTGGGCCATGTCGATGTCGGTCATCATCTTCCAGCGCGATCTCGGAACCGCCCTGCTCTACTTCGGCCTGTTCCTGGTCATGCTCTACCTCGCCACCGGCCGTCTCAGCTGGGTCATCATGGGCATGGGCCTGTTCCTCGGCGGCGCCCTGCTGGCGAGCCAGACCCTCGACTACGTCAATGGTCGTTTCAACAACTGGCTGGATGCGCTGAATTCGGATGTCTACGAAGCGCGCGGCGGTAGTTTCCAGCTCGTGCAGGGCCTGTTCGGACTGGCCAAAGGCGGTCTGCTCGGTACCGGCTGGGGCCAGGGACGCCCCGAACTCACTCCGGTCCCGCAGAGCGACTACATTATCGCGAGCCTTGGCGAGGAACTCGGGCTCGCTGGTGTCTTTGCCATCCTCGCCCTGTACCTGCTGTTCGTGGCGCGCGGCTTTCGCATCGGCTTCGCCGGTCAGGATGACTTCGGCAAGCTCCTCGCTGTCGGTCTCGCCTTCGTCGTGGCCCTGCAGTGCTTCATCGTCATCGGCGGTGTCACCCGGGTCATTCCCCTGACCGGCCTGACCACCCCATTTCTAGCCGCCGGCGGTTCCTCGCTCGTGGCCAACTGGATCATCGCGGCGCTATTGCTGCGGCTCTCCGACACCGTGCGCAATCAACCCAGGCTGGTGGTCTAGTGAACCGCGAACTCAAACGCGTCAGCATCGTCGTGATGCTGATGTTCGTTGCCCTGCTCAGCTCTACGTCGATCGTGCAGGCCTTTCAGGCCGACAATCTATCGGCCGACCCGCGCAACACCCGCACGTTGTTCGATAGCTACCAGGTCGAGCGTGGCGCCATCCTCGTCGCTGGCGAACCGATCGCACAGTCCATGCCGGCCGACGATGATTTCAAGTTTCTGCGTACCTATACCAACCCCGAGCTCTACGCGCCGATCACCGGGTATATCCCGATCAACGGCGAACCGACCGGACTCGAATTCGCTCTCAATGCCGAACTCACGGGCAACTCCAACTCGCAGTTCTTCGACAAGATCGGCGCCCTGGTCACCGGCCAGGATCCCAAGGGTGCCGCCGTCGAGGTCACCATCGATCCCATAGCCCAACAGGCCGCCTGGGATGCCCTCGGTGATTACACCGGTTCGGTGGTCGTCACCGAGCCGGCAACGGGCCGCATCCTGGCCATGGTCTCCAAACCGAGCTTCAACCCGAACCTGCTCACCGTGCACAACAACGCCGAGGTCACCTCGAGCTACGACGCCCTGCTGGCCGACGAGAAAGACCCGTTGATCAACCGTGCGATTAATTCGCTCAACCCTCCCGGCTCGGTATTCAAGCTCGTCGTCACTACGGCCGCGCTCGAATCGGGCAAGTACACCCCGGAGAGCACCTTCCCGAACCCTTCCGTCTTCACGGCGCCCGGCACGACGAGTGAGATCAAAAACTCCAGCGAAGGAACCTGTGGTGCCGGCGAGACGGTCACCCTCGCCACCGCTCTGCGACTCTCCTGCAACATTCCGTTCGCTGAACTCGGCCTCGAGCTTGGCGACACGGCCATTCGTGAGACGGCCGAGAAATTCGGTTTCAACAGCAACTACAGCATTCCGATGAAGGTCGCCGAGAGCACATACCCGCGCGGGCTCAACGATCCACAGACGGCGCAGTCGGCGTTCGGCCAGTTCGACGTTCGGGCAACCCCGCTCCAGATGGCCATGGTCAGCGGTGCCATCGCCAACGGCGGTGTCGTGATGGCGCCCAACGTGGTGCAGAAGATTCTCGCGCCCAACCTCAGCGCCATCCAAACCTTTGAGCCGGTCGAACTTGACCGCGTGATGAGCAAAGAAACGGCCGCGACACTCACCGCGATGATGATCAACGGCGTTCAGGATGGCGCCGCAAGCAATGCAAGAATAGACGGGGTCGACGTGTCGGGAAAAACAGGCACAGCGCAGAACGGATCAACCGATCCATTCACATTGTGGTTCACCGGTTTCGCGCCGGCGAATGACCCTCAATTTGCCATTACCGTTCTCATTGAGGACGGCGGGGGAATGGGACAAACCGGGTTCGGCAACAAACTTGCCGCACCTGTCGCAAAAGAGGTACTAGAGGCGGTGCTTAACAAATGAGACCCACAGCAGGGCTCACCTTCGGGGGACGATACGAGCTGCAGTCGCGCATTGCGATTGGCGGTATGGGTGAGGTGTGGAAGTCCACCGACCTTGTCATCGGACGAAGCGTCGCGATCAAGATCTTGAAAGACGAGTACCTCGGCGACCCCGGTTTTCTGGAGCGTTTCCGCGCCGAAGCCCGCCACGCCGCGCTCGTCAACCACGAGGGCATTGCAAATGTCTTTGACTACGGCGAAGAAGACGGCAGCGCCTTCCTCGTCATGGAACTCGTTCCCGGCGAAGCCCTGTCCACCATTCTTGAACGCGAACACGTATTGCCGGCCGACAAGGTGCTCGACATCGTCGCGCAGACCTCGGCCGCGCTGCACGCCGCCCACGCCGCGGGTCTCGTGCATCGCGACATCAAGCCCGGCAACCTGCTCATCACGCCCGAGGGCCGGGTGAAGATCACCGACTTCGGCATCGCCCGCATCGCCGACCAGGTGCCGCTCACCGCGACCGGCCAGGTCATGGGTACCGTGCAGTACCTCTCGCCCGAGCAGGCCAGCGGACACCCAGCATCACCGACCACCGACATCTACTCCATCGGCATCGTCGCGTACGAGTCACTCGCCGGCCGACGTCCGTTCACGGGTGAGTCGCAGGTGGCCATCGCCATGGCGCAGATCAATGAGATCGCGCCCGATCTGCCGGTAACCGTGTCCGAACCGGTGCGCAACCTCGTCTTTGCCTGCCTCGCCAAGAACCCGGCCGACCGTCCGGCCTCGGCGGCTCACCTGGCGCGCGCGGCATCCGCTCTGCGTCGCGGTGACGTGGCCGCAGCGGCCGTGGCCGTACCGTCACTACTGGGTGGTCTCACGGCCACGAGCGCCACCATGCTCATGCCCGGCGCCGGCGCCGGCAACGACCAGGCCACGACCATCCTTCCGGCGACCGGTGTCCCCGTCACGCGGGCATCCACTGCCGCCGCCCAGGCGGAGAAGAAGAAGACCAGTAAGTGGACCTGGCCTCTCATCGCGCTCGTCGTGCTGCTCGTGATCGTGCTCGCCGGCACGCTCTTCGCCCTGGTCAGCCAGAACAACGACACTCCGTCGCCGGTGCAGACGTCGGCGACGCCCGCGGCCTCACCGACACCGTCGCGCACACCGTCGCCCACACCAACGCCCAGTCCGACGCCATCACCGACCCCCGCCAATACCTCGGTCGACCCGGCCGACTTCGTTGGCCTGCTCAGCTCGGATGCCGCCGCCAAGCTCGTCGAGATGGGATTTGTCTCCGACATTGTCACCGGTAATGCGGCCGCGACCGGTGTTGACGCCGACAAGGTCTACCGGGTCAACCCCACCGGACCGGTTCCGGCCGGCGCGACGGTGACACTCACGGTCTATGGGCCGGTTGCCACGCCGAGCGCGCCGACGTCGGCCCCAACCGCAGCGCCGTCACCGGCCGCCCCGGCCGGCACGGTCACGGTGAGCTGGAATGCACAGACGTGCCCGACCGGCCAGACCCTGGCCGGTTATGAGATCGCCACCGAGGGTGGAGCGGCCGTCATCACCTCGGCCAACCCGACCGACGCTAAAACGACAACGGCCACCATCACCGCCGG
Organism: Cryobacterium sp. Hz9; assembly: GCF_004402825.1. Lineage (NCBI taxonomy): Bacteria > Bacillati > Actinomycetota > Actinomycetes > Micrococcales > Microbacteriaceae > Cryobacterium > Cryobacterium sp. Hz9. The sequence continues at coordinate 168,163 of NZ_SOFC01000006.1, read as the reverse complement.
AACTGAAGAGTTCAGAGTCAAGTTTCGCTATTTCTGTGGTCAGGTCAGCTCGGAGTACTCTCCCACGGCAACCGTTCTGGTAACTGGAGACCCCGGCGCTGGGGAGTAGCTCCCCAGCGCCGTGAGGTAAAGTAGCGCTCACCGTGTCCAACCCGAACACCGTGTTTGATTATGGGGGAGTGCTTTAGTGCCTGAATCTGGCCGTTTGATCGCGGGCCGCTATCGCGTCGGCGCCCTGCTCGGCCGTGGCGGCATGTCCGACGTGCACATCGGCACCGATTCGCGGCTCGGCCGCACGGTAGCGATCAAGCTACTGAAGTCGACCCTGGCCGCCGACCCGGCGTTTCGTACGCGCTTCCGCCAGGAGGCGCAGGCCGCCGCTCGCATGGCCCACCCGACGATCGTCCGGGTGTTCGATGCCGGCGAGGAGACCGTTCCCGACGCGGCCGGTCACGACTCCCAGATTCCGTTCATCATCATGGAGCACGTCGACGGTCGGCTGCTCAAAGACATTATTCAGGAAGGCCCGATCGAGGCCGCCGAGGCTGTGCGCATCATTGATGGCATTCTGACCGCGCTCGAGTATTCGCACCGGGCTGGCGTCGTGCACCGCGACATCAAGCCCGGCAACATCATGATCACTAAGGCCGGCCAGGTGAAGGTGATGGATTTCGGCATCGCCCGCGCCATCTCCGGCTCGGCCACGACCGTAGCTCAGACCACGGCGATTCTCGGCACCGCAGCCTATTTCTCCCCTGAGCAGGCCAAGGGCGAGTCCGTAGATGCGCGCACCGACCTGTATTCGGCCGGTGTCGTGCTGTTCGAGATGCTCACCGGGCGTCCACCGTTTCGTGGGGACACCCCCGTGGCCGTCGCCTACCAGCACGTCAGTGAGACGCCGGTCAAGCCGTCTACGGTCAACCCAAAGGTATCGCCGGCCCTGGACTCGGTCGTGTTGCACGCCCTGGCCAAGGACCGATTTGCCCGGTACCAGAGCGCCGTCGAGTTTCGCAACGATGTCGAGACCGCCGGATCGGGTCAGATTCCCAACCACCATGTCGGTGAAGAAGTCGGTGCCGGCCTGTTCGGAGCTGCGCCCACGGCCATCACCGGTTCAGCGCTCGCCCTCAAACAGCTCTCCGAGGATCAGACGATGGTGCGCACGCAGCGGCGTCCTCCGGTGATCTGGGTGTGGGCTGGCATCGTCTGCGTCGTGGTCATAGTCGTGGCGGTCATGATCTGGGTCGCGAACCTGCAACCCTCGATGGAACTGCCCGCCAGCTCCCGCCAGGTGCCGTCACTCACCGGCCAGACCTACGATGAGGCCCAGAACACACTCCTCGACCTTGATCTCGCGGCCACGCGTTCCGAAGAGTCGAGTACCACGGTGCCCGCCGATCAGATCATTCGAACCGACCCCCCGGCCGACACCATCGTCAATCCCTCGGACGTCATCAAGGTCTTCGTTTCGACCGGTCCGGTGACCGCGGTCGTTCCCGATGTCACCAATCAGGCAATAGCGGATGCGCAGGCCGCAATCGAAGCACTCGGTTTTGTTTCCGGGTCAGTCACCGCAGAGAACTCTGCGACCGTGGCCACCGACGTGGTCATGCGCACCGACCCGGCGGCATCAGCGGCCGAGGTCGCGGGTGCCACCGTCAACTACACCGTGTCGAGCGGGGTCGTCACCCTCGCGGATCTGACCGGACAGTCCCTCGTCGCCGCGATCGACCTGGTCGGCAGCGACAGCCTTGTGCCCGTCTCCGAGGCAGACTATACCTGCGCCCAGGAGTCCGGTTCCCCAATCAAGGCGCAGTCGCTCGCGCCCGGCGACGTTCCCCAGCGCTCCGAGATCACTCTCACCTACTGCGCCGGCTCGTAGCCCCACGTTCGTCGGCCCCACGTCGTGAGATCGGGTGTGGCTAGCTCAGGCGCAGAAGCGGGTGCAGCGTCTTCGCGGTCTCCTGCGCACCCTCGAGCCCGGTCAGGGTCAGCCAGTTGCCGAGCATGAGGTAACCGCCCTCGGTCAGTACTGACTCCGGGTGAAACTGCACCCCGAGAATGGGAGCTGAGGCATGTCGCAGTCCCATGATGACGCCGCCCTGCGTGCGCGACGTCACGATGAGGTCACTCGGAACGGTCGACGCGACGACGGCAAGTGAGTGATACCGGGTCGCCGTGAATGGTTGCGGCACTCCGTCATAGAGGTCGCTGCCATCGTGGCTGATCAGTGATGTCTTGCCATGCATGAGTTCTTCAGCATTGGTCACGGTAGCCCCGAAGGCCTCAGCGATGGCTTGGTGGCCGAGGCACACGCCGAACAGGGGCACGTCGGCGGCGAGTGCCGCCTCAACGACGGCAATGGAGACGCCGGCATCGGAGGGTTTGCCCGGACCCGGAGAGACCAGCACGCCGTCGTATTCGGCAAGGCGGGCGGGCGCATCCGCTTTCTCGAACGAGTCGTTGCGCACGACGTCGGTGTCAGCGCCCAGCTCCATCAGATACCCGTTGAGGGTGTACACAAAGCTGTCGTAGTTGTCGATAACGAGAATACGGGTCATGCGCCGCCGACCGTCGCTTCCTGGTTGTTGAGAATGCCGTCCATCCATGGGTACACCCAGGTGGCGAGAACGGCGAGAACGGCCGCCACGAGGATCAGGACAAGAATGATGCGCACCCCGATTGGTCCGGGAAGAATACGCCACAGTGCTGCGTACATGGGAGCCTCCTAAGCCTGGGCTGCGATGATGGGTGCCAGCTCGGCGGGAGCGCCGGCCGAGAGTGGCTGCCACGATTCAAGCACGCCGTAGGCGATGATGCGTTCCGCAGTGGAATACAGCGGGTTGCAGCTGGTCAGGGTGATAATACGGTGAACCGGGGTGGCGTCGGGATTATTCGGAAGGGAGGCCAGCACCTGCACCTGTGATGGTGCCACGTACTCGGTATCGCGGTACCGGTACGTGTAGTAGCCATCAACGGTTTGCACGTAGATGGCGTCGCCGAGCTGAAGTTCGTTGATCAGGTGCATGCCACCGCCGAAGGCGCTGCGGTGGGCGGCTACGGCGAAGTTGCCGACCTCGCCCGGCATTTGCGTCCCCGCGTCGTGTCCAATGCCCAGTTGGTTGCTGTTCAAGACGTCGCGGCCGGTGCCCTCGGCAATGGTGCGGTGGTAGTCAGCGCCGAAACGTGGCACATACGGCACTGCGAAGACCTTGGCAGCGGCCGGAGCGAGCGTGAACTTGCCCGACTTCGCGCGGCGCGGGCGCCTGATGACGATCTCGGTGAGGTCATCTGCCGGTGGACACATGATCCAAGTGTACCGATATGACTGACCTCAGCCCCCGCCTCAAATCCACTAAAACAGGCGAAGACGCTAGGATCACAGGATGGCACGTAAGAATCCCCGCACCCGGCCCGCCCGCATCGAAGTTGCCCGCTCGAACGAAGACACGCCCAATGCCGTCTGGTTCAAGCCGGTCATGTTCGGTTTCATGCTTCTGGGGCTGGCCTGGATCATCGTGTTCTACATCAGTGGCAGCCAGTTGCCCATCGCGGGTCTGGGAGCCATGAACATTCTGGTCGGCTTCGGGATTGCCTTCATCGGCTTTCTGATGACCACGCGCTGGCGCTGATCCAGCGGCCCCAAGCTGGCACCGGCTGATGGCCTGACACTCATCGATCCGTTGCCGTCCGGTTACCAGCGGGCATCAACACGGGTAATGACACCGGTGTAATTATCCCCATGTGGATAGCCCTGTGGATAACTTTCCACCCTCGGCAGCCTCGACCGCTAGCTGACGAAGAAACGCGCGAAGCTCAGAAGAACCAGCACGGCTGCTAACGCGCCGATCAGACCGACCTGCACGGACTTCTGCCGGATGCGTCGCGTCTGCACGAAGATCAGACCGAGCACGGCGCCGCCGATGATTCCGCCGATGTGGGCCTGCCAGGCGATTTGCAACCCGGGGATGAAGCCGATGACGAGGTTGATGCCGACCAGCACGAGAAGCTGTGTGGCATTACCGCCCAGCCGACGCTGAATCACCAGGAACGCGCCCATCAGACCGAAGATGGCACCGGATGCCCCCACGACGGGTGTGAAGGGATCCGCCAGAAACAGTACCCCCAGTGAACCAGCCAGTGCGCTCAGCAGATAGAGCGCGAGATAGCGACCGCGACCGAGCAACTGTTCGAGAAGCTGGCCGAAGATCCACAGCGTGTACATATTCAGTAGGACGTGAAAGATAGAGCCGTGCGCGAGCGCGGTTGTCAGCATGCGCCAGGGCTGAAAGCTGTCCGGCTGCGAGAAGACTCCTGCGTACAACAGCAGGTTGGTGATTCGATCACCGAAAACGAATTGCAGCAGATATACGGCCAAGGTTATTCCAATAATGGAATATGTGACCGTGGGCTGTCCGCTGCCGGTCAACCGGGTGAGAATCGCCGGCTTCGTCCGGGGAGCGTTTTTGCGCTGCTCACGCAGGCACTCGGGGCAGATGACTCCGACGGCGGCCTGGGTCTGGCACTCGGCGCAGATGGTGCGTCCACATCGCTGACACAGAATGAAGCTCTGCCGCCCCGGATGGCGGAAACAAAAATTCGCCGCCGAGGTCGGCAGATTACTCATTCTCTGTGGGAGGGTGCTGGTTAGATGGACTCGACGGAAACGCTCAGGATGGAGACGTCTTCGAGGGGACGGTCGCGCCCGTCGGTAGCGACGGTAGCGAGCTTGGCGACGATCGCGCGGCTGTCCTCGTCTTCGACGGCACCGAAAATGGTGTGCTTGCCCTGCAGCCAGGTCGTCGGGACGACGGTGATGAAGAACTGCGAACCGTTCGTGCCGTGGCCGCCTTGAATGCCCGCGTTCGCCATGGCGAGTACGTAGGGCTGCGTGAAGTCGAGGTCGGGGCTGATTTCGTCATCGAACTGGTAGCCGGGACCACCGGTTCCCTGGCCGAGCGGGTCGCCAGCCTGAATCATGAAGTCTTTGATGATGCGGTGGAAGATCGTGCCGTCGTAGAGCGGCGTGGTGGACGCGACTCCCGTGGCGGGGTGCTTCCACTCGAGCTCGCCGGTCGCGAGGCCGACGAAGTTTTTCACCGTTTTCGGAGCGTGATTGCCGAAGAGGTTGACCTTGATCGGTCCGAGGGTGGTGTTCAGGGTGGCGACAGCGGTGTGCTTAGACATACCCCGATTCTTGCACAGCAATCTCAAGCCACTCTGAATGCCGACCCTCGCTCCCAGTGCATTCGCTGGTAAGTCGCCGATTCAGTGGCAAGATAGGCACTCAGTGGCAAGATAGATAAACATTCGCCACACGACATCGATGGAGGGTCCAGATGAGCCTGTCACGCAAGCGCCGCAAGGAGCTCGCTCGGCTGCGCAAAAGCGCAGACGAATTATGGAGCCACCAACAAGAAGTATTGGAGCGGGCGAACGTTCTCGCTCGTCAGGCTGGTCACCAGGCCGGCATCCTCGCCCGCGAAGAGGTGGCTCCACGTGTCCGCGAGGGCTATGACCATTATCTCCGCTCGAGCGTGAACGCCACGCAGGAAGCCGCCGACGGTGTTCGCCGCCGCGTCGTCCACGACGTTCTTCCCGGCATCGGCACCGCCATCGGCACGGTCATGTCCGTGGGCGATATTGCCCGCGACGCCCGTGTGCGTGCCGCGCTGGGTCGCATCCGCTTGCAGAGGCCGGTTGTCGTCGAACCGAAGGGTGCGGGAGCTGGAACATATTTCGCTTTCGGCCTCGCCGTGGTTGCCGCTGTCGGCGTCGCCTATGCCGTCTGGCAGACGTTCCGCGCCGACGATGAACTCTGGGTCTCCGACGACGAAGTTGAACCGACCACAGTCCAGGAAGACTAGCCCAGAACGGTCAGCAGCTCGTGAAGGACCCGCATCCACCGGATGCGGGTCCTTCTGCGTCGACGCCCGTTGCGGCCGACAGGGGCCTGTTGAGGGCTGTACAAGCGCTCAGCCACGGAATGCGCGGTGGGCCACCTGCGCCGGGACCGAGTGCGGGTACATAAAAAGACCCGTCCGAGGACGGGCCTTTTCACCTCAGCTGTGGAGCCACGGGGAATCGAACCCCGGACCTCCTGCTTGCAAAGCAGGCGCTCTACCAATTGAGCTATGGCCCCAATTTCTCAGGCCCGACATCAGCGCGGACGCTGGGATCGGAATGAATCTGGTGCTGCGTGGGGATACCGGGATTTGAACCTGGGACCTCTTCATTATCAGTGAAGCGCTCTAACCAACTGAGCTATATCCCCCTCTTGGGCAGATTGAAGACTACCGGAATCTGGCCGGATCCTGAAATCGAGTGATCCTCCATACGGAGAAGTTTGCGAAATTTCGGGCTGCGAGGGCTGTCTCCGGGCAGAAACAGCCCTCGATCGTGCGTGAAAAGCCGGTTGTGGGTCTAGTTGTTGGTGAAACCAACGAGCAGTCCGCCGGTAATTTTCACGCTCAGGTTGTACAACACGGCGTAGATCGCGCCGAGAGCGGTGATGACGACCACGTTCAGCACGGCCACAACGACGGCGAAGCCCATGACATTACCGATGGAGAGGATGGCGGACAGGTCGCCCGATTCTGCCGCCACAGTGGCATACAGCGCGTCAACCTTGCTCAATACCTCGGTCTGAAGGAGAACCGTGTAAGTGAGGAAGGTCGCCACGATCGTGACGACCGCGAGGCAGACCGCCACCAGGAACGACAATTTCACGCTCGACCAGAAGTCGACGTAGACCAGCTTCAGTCGAACCTGCTTGCTCGGGGCCTTGCGTGTGGACTTCTTGGCGAGTTTTTCGGCGACGCTACTCATTCGGTGAGTCTACTTTCCCTGGATCACGTACGGAAGCAGCGCCGTCTGCAGCACTGGTGTCCATGGTGCCGGCTGGTGCGCCGGTGTCCACAACCCCGTCTTCGTCGGTGGCGACCAGATTACGTTCGATATTTTTCGCGATGGAAATGATTCTGTCTTCATCAGCAAACTTGGCGAACACAACACCCATAGTGTCCCGACCCTTGGCCGGAACCTCCGCGACGTCAGAGCGCACCACCTTGCCGCTGGCAAGGACCACCAGAACTTCATCCTCGGAGTTCACGATCAACGAGCCCACCAAATCGCCACGGCCGTCGTTCAGCTTGGCCACCTTGATGCCCAGGCCGCCGCGATTCTGCAACCGGTACTGGTCGGCGGCGGTGCGCTTGGCGTACCCGCCCTCGGTCACCACGAAGACGAATCCGTCGTCATTGATAACGGAGGCGTCCAGCAGAGTGTCCTCTCCGCGGAAGTGCATTCCGATCACACCGGAGGTGCTGCGCCCCATCGGTCGCAGCGCTTCGTCGGTCGCGGTGAAGCGAATCGACATGCCTTTGCGTGAGACCAGCAGAAGGTCGGAATCATCTTCGACCAGAAGTGCGGAGACGAGTTCATCGCCCTCGCGCAACTTGATGGCGATGATGCCGCCGGTGCGGTTGGTGTCGTATTCGCGAAGCGCGGTCTTCTTGATCAGGCCGTCACGCGTGGCGAGGGTCAGATACTGAGCGACGTCGTAGTCGCGAATGTCAAGGATTTGGGCGATTTCTTCACCCGGCTGCAGGGCGAGCAGGTTGGCGACGTGCTGCCCCTTGGCGTCACGACCGGATTCCTGCGCTTCATAGGCCTTGGCGCGGTAAACCCGGCCGGTGTTGGTGAAGAACAGCAGCCAGTGGTGCGTCGTGGTGACGAAGAAGTGTTCGACCACGTCATCGGCCCGCAGCTGAGCCCCCTTGACGCCCTTACCCCCGCGGTGCTGGTTGCGATAGTTGTCGCTACGGGTGCGTTTGATGTACCCGCCGCGGGTGACGGTAACCACCATCTCCTCTTCGGGGATGAGATCTTCGACGGACATGTCGCCGTCGAAACCGAACATGATCTCGGTACGGCGGTCGTCGCCGAACTTCCCGGTGATCTCGGCGAGTTCCTCGCTGATGATCGTTCGCTGGCGTTCGGGGCTGGCCAGAATCGACTTGAATTCCGCGATCTGCAGTTCGAGTTCGGCGGCCTGGTCGATGATCTTCTGACGCTCGAGGGCGGCGAGGCGACGCAGCTGCATGGTGAGGATGGCATCGGCCTGCAGTTTGTCCACGACGAGCAGGGCCATCAGGCCCTCGCGGGCGTCGTCGACCGTGTTCGACCGACGGATGAGCGCGATCACCTCGTCGAGGGCGTCGAGCGCCTTGAGATAGCCACGCAAAATGTGCGCGTCAGCTTCGGCCTTGTTCAGACGGAACTGGGTGCGCCTGACAATGACCTCGATCTGGTGTGCGACCCAGGCCGAGATGAAGCCGTCGAGCGCGAGCGTGCGCGGCACGCCGTCGACGATGGCGAGCATGTTGGCGCCGAAGTTTTCCTGCAGCTGGGTGTGCTTGTACAGGTTGTTCAGCACGACCTTGGCTACGGCGTCGCGTTTGAGCACGATCACGAGGCGCTGGCCGGTTCGGCCACTGGTCTCATCGCGAATGTCCGCGATACCGGTGATCTTGGCGTCCTTGACCAGGTCGGCGATCTTGATCGCGAGGTTGTCGGGATTCACCTGGTAAGGCAGCTCGGTGATCACGAGGCAGGTGCGACCCTGAATCTCTTCGATGCTGACCACGGCCCGCATCGTGATGGAGCCGCGACCAGTGCGGTAGGCGTCCTGGATTCCCTTGACGCCTAGAATCTGTGCGCCGGTGGGAAAGTCAGGGCCCTTGATGCGCGCAATCAGCGCTTCGAGTAGTTCCTCGCGGCTGGCCCCGGGGTTTTGCAGATACCACTGGGCGCCCGCGGCGACTTCGCGCAGGTTGTGCGGCGGAATGTTGGTGGCCATACCGACGGCGATACCCACCGAGCCGTTGACCAGCAGGTTTGGAAATCGGGCCGGCAGCACGGTCGGCTCGAGGGTGCGACCGTCATAATTGTCCTGAAAATCGACGGTGTCCTCGTCGATGTCCCGCACCATTTCCAGGGCCAGCGGGGCCATTTTCGTTTCGGTGTATCGCGGGGCAGCAGCACCGTCGTTGCCGGGGGAACCAAAGTTTCCCTGGCCGAGGGCGAGCGGATACCGCAGGCTCCAGGGCTGAACGAGACGCACGAGCGCGTCATAGATCGAGGAGTCACCGTGCGGGTGGAACTGGCCCATCACGTCGCCGACGACGCGGGCGCACTTGGAGAACGCCTTGTCTGGGCGGTAGCCACCGTCGAACATGGCGTAGATCACGCGACGGTGCACCGGCTTCATGCCGTCACGCACGTCCGGCAACGCTCGTCCGACGATGACGCTCATCGCATAGTCGAGATAGGAGCGCTGCATTTCCAGCTGCAGATCGACCTGATCGATCCTGCCGTGCTGCACGAGGTGGGCAGCCGCAGCAGCCGCATGTGCGGCCGTCACTTCGGGGGTGATCGATTCGGAGTTGCCCGTGGTGTCGTCAGATGTCAAGGAAACGCACGTCCTTCGCGTTTTTCTGGATGAAGTTGCGTCGTGATTCGACGTCTTCACCCATCAGGGTGGAGAAGATTTCGTCGGCGGATGCCGCGTCGTCCAGGGTGACCTGCAGCAGGGTGCGGGATTCGGGGGCCATGGTGGTTTCCCACAGTTCCTTGTAGTCCATCTCACCGAGGCCCTTGTAGCGCTGGATCCCGTTATCTTTCGGGATGCGCTTGCCGGCGGTGACACCATCGGCCAGAAGCGCATCACGCTCGGCGTCGGAGTACACGTACTGGTGCGCAGAGTTGCTCCATTTGAGACGGTACAGCGGCGGTTGGGCCAGGTACACATAGCCGAGGTCGATCAGCGGTCGCATGTAGCGAAACAGCAGGGTCAACAGCAGGGTGGTGATGTGCTGGCCGTCGACATCGGCGTCAGCCATCAAAACGATCTTGTGGTAGCGCACCTTGTCGGGGTTGAATTCTTCCCCCATGCCCGCGCCGAAGGCCGTGATCATCGCCTGAACCTCGGCGTTGCCGAGGGCACGGTCGAGACGAGCCTTCTCCACGTTGAGGATCTTGCCGCGAAGGGGCAGGATGGCCTGGAATTCGGGGTTACGACCCTGCACGGCAGAGCCGCCGGCCGAGTCACCCTCCACGATGAAAATCTCGGACAGCGACGGGTCCTTGCTCTGGCAGTCCTTGAGCTTGCCCGGCATGCCACCACCCTCGAGCAGTCCCTTGCGGCGCGCGGTTTCGCGGGCCTTACGGGCTGCCATTCGAGCGTTCGAAGCCTGCAGGGACTTGCGGATGATTTCGCGGGCCGGGATCGGGTTGCGGTTGAACCAGTCGGTGAGCTGGTCGTTGGCGACCTTTTGCACGAAAGACTTCGCCTCGGTGTTGCCGAGCTTGGTCTTGGTCTGGCCTTCGAACTGCGGTTCGGCGAGTTTGATCGAGACGACCGCGGTCAGTCCCTCGCGCACGTCGTCACCGGTGAGGTTGTCATCCTTTTCTTTCAGGATGCCCTTCTCGCGGGCGTACTTGTTGACGAGTGTGGTGAGCGCGGCGCGAAAACCCTCCTCGTGGGTACCACCCTCGTGGGTGTTGATCGTGTTTGCGTAGGTGTGCACGCTCTCGGTGTATGCGGTGGTCCACTGCATGGCGACTTCGAGCGCCATCTTGCGTTCGTGGTCTTCCCATTCGAACGAGATGATCTCATCGTTGACCAGGTCGGCCTTCTTGGCGCGGTTCAGGTATTGGACGTAGTCGACGAGTCCCTGGTCGTACTTGAAGGTGTTGCTGACGGCCTTGCCGTCGTCGGTACGGTTGGCTTCACGCTCATCGGTGAGGGTGAGGCGCAGCCCCTTATTGAGGAAGCCCATCTGCTGAAACCGTGCGCGCAGGGTTTCGTAGTCGAAATCGATCGTTTCGAAGGTTTCGGAACTCGGCCAGAACGTGATGGTCGTGCCGGTTTCATCGTTCGCTTCGCCCTGTTCCAGGGGAGCATTCGGAACACCGTTCGCGAAACTCTGACGCCAAATGAACCCTTGACGACGAACCTCGACCTCGAGGCGACTCGACAGGGCGTTGACCACGGAACTGCCGACGCCGTGCAGTCCACCGGAGACGGAATAACCACCCCCGCCGAATTTTCCGCCGGCGTGCAGCACGGTCAGAACGACCTCGACGGTCGAGCGTCCTTCGGCTTTATGAATGTCAACCGGAATTCCGCGGCCATTGTCCTCGACGCGAATCGCACCGTCGGCCAAGATACGAATGTCAATGGTGTCGCAGTGCCCCGCAAGAGCCTCATCGACGGAGTTGTCGACGATCTCATAGACGAGGTGATGCAATCCGCGTGGTCCGGTAGAACCGATGTACATCCCCGGTCGCTTGCGTACGGCTTCCAGACCTTCAAGCACCTGGATGTCGTCGGCGCCGTACTCGTGTGCCGGCTCCCGCTCCGACTCCACTTCTTGCCGGGAAATGATTGGGGACGTATCTGGGGACGTGCGTTCGGGCGTCGGTTCAACTGTCATCTGAAATTAGGCTCCTGACCATCGCACGGGCGACCCCTAAGTCTACCAAACGGGGGGAGATGAACCGGCCATAATCGCCGTTGGACGCGTTTTGTTCATCGGGTTGACCATAATTGCTGGGTCACCCGTAGGTATCGCGCGGACCACGCCCTGGAATTGATCTGGGACCCTTTTTCCAAGACGGAGCGTTGGGGCCCTGAAAACGAATCGATTGAATGCCTGCGTCCGGGTAGCGATTTGCAATGTGTTCCATGATCACGTTGCGCATCAGCCGCAATTGGGTGGCCCAGGCGGTGGATTCACAGTGCACGGTGAGCACGCCATCGTCGATGCCGGCCGGGGTGGAATGATTGGCGGTTTCTTCGCCGGCCAACTCCGTCCACGACGCGAGAAGTTCGGATTGAGCCAACGGTGAATTCCACCCGAGCTGCATGGTGAGCGAGTTGATTGTGTCACCGAGACCGCGCGGGTCGCGCCCGATTCCAAAGGGAACGCTCGAGCCAGCGACCGGCGCACTGCGTTTCCGGCCGCGCGAGCGCCGAGCGTTCGGATCGCCGAAAATACTCTTGAAACGCAAGTAGACCTGTGCCGCTTCACTGGTATTGGATTCCGCCGGATCGTCGTTCTCCTGCGTTTCACGTGGAACATCATGGTCAGCCATCAATGACCGCTCCGGCGTGAATGTGAATCGTGTGCGCCACGAGGGCCGCCGGAACATCTTCGAGCACGGCGGCCGTGATCAAAACCTGTTCGAATGACCCGATCGCAGCGGCCAACCGGGACCGGCGGTGCAGATCAAGCTCGGCAAAAACATCATCGAGAATCAGTACCGGGTCGCCACTGGCCGAATCCTGGCGCAACAACTGGGCGGATGCGAGTTTCAACGACAGCGCGAACGACCACGATTCTCCATGGCTGGCGTAGCCCTTGGCGGGCAGGGCGTTGAGCATGAAGACCAGATCATCCCGGTGCGGACCAGCGAGAGTGACACCCCTGTCCAGCTCGCGTTTACGTAGTCCGGTCAGCGCCGTTCGAAAGATCTCCTGGGTGGAAGGCTCTACCGAGCTCACTGCTGTCGGCGAGCTGAGGGCCGCCATCGCGCCGGGATCGGCGTCTTCGTCAGCACCCAGAATGCTCAGGCTGGCGACCAGCGCCGGACCATGATCTTCATTCACGACGGCCCGATAAGCCGCTCGCAGCGGTTCACCGAGCTGCTGCACAAGCTTTGCACGCTCGTCGATGATCTCCGAACCGAACTCCACCAAACGTTCGTCCCAGATATCGAGTGTCGACAGCTGGTTGCCGCGCATCCCGGATGCCCGAGCCGATTTCAGCAGGGTATTGCGCTGTTTGAGCACCCGGTCGTAGTCGCTGAGCACCGCGGCGAGTCGGGGGCTGCGCAACACCAGGAGCTGATCGAGAAATTTGCGTCGACCAGAGGGATCACCGCGCACGAGGGAGAGGTCCTCCGGAGCAAAGACCACACTCGAAAAGTAGCGTGGAAGATCGCGGGTCTTGATGACTGACCGATTGACCTGCGCCCGGTTCTGTCCTGTACGGTTCAGCTGCACCTCGGCGAGGATATCCCGGCCGTTGTATTCGAGCCTGGCCCGAATGATGCCCGAATCATGACCGGCCCGAATCATGGCTTTGTCAGTGGAGACTCGGTGGGAACCCAGTGTGCTGAGAAAGCCGAGCGCTTCGACCAGGTTGGTCTTGCCCTGCCCGTTGCGCCCGACGATGAGGTTTGGGCCTGGGAAGAAACTGACTTCGGCCCTCGCATAGTTGCGAAAGTCGGTCAACGAGAGCTGGGTGACCCGCACCGGTGTTAGCGCAGCAGCAGGTTGGGCTGAAGCAGGTACTTGTAGCTGTCCGCTCCGGCCTGCTCGCGCGAGGTCTGGCTGGTGATCAGCACCGGCCCTGGCTTGTTCGGGTTTTCCGTCTTCGTGAACGAGATCCGCACGAATTCGGAGTGCACCGCGCTGAGCCCGTCGAGCAGGAACTGCGGTTTGAGCGAGACCACGGTCTCGATACCCGAGAGGATGGCATCAATGGTTTCCGAGGCCTGTGCCTGTTCGGACCCCACCGCTTCGAGCGTGACGCCGTCGGTGGCGAACGTGAAACGCAGGGCCGCCTCACGTTCCAGCACAAGCTGCACGCGGCGAGTGGCTTCAATCAAATCGGCCGTGTTCATCACCGCATAGTTGTCAATTGCTGTGGGAAACAAACGGCGAACGGGAGGAAAATTACCCTTGATCAACAATGACGTAACGGTCTTCTTGTTGGCCGTGAACGCGATTAATTCGCGGTCGTCGCTGTTGGTGATGGAGACCGAGATGGTTCCGCTGTGGCCAAAGGTCTTGCCGACTTCCTGCAGGGTTCGAGCTGGCACAAGTGCCGTGATGGTGCCAGCGGCGGTGTTGCTGCCCGGGTCCCAATCGATTTCCCTAACCGCGACGCGGTAGCGATCGGTGGCGACCAGACTGAGACTGTTTTCCGTTACCTCCAGCTGCACACCGGTGATGACGGGAGTGACGTCGTCCCGCGACGCGGCGACGGCGACTTGGGCGACAGCAGCGGCAAATTCTTCCGCGGGCACGAGGCCGGACTGGGTGCTCACCTGCGGAATGCTCGGATACTCCTCAACCGGCATAGACAGCAGGGTGAAACTTGCCGAGCCACAGCTCACCTTGATGCGTGAATTCTCTGTGGAAAAACGCACCGGTGCATTGGGGAGCCGGCTGGCGATCTCGGCGAGCAGACGGCCAGAGACCAAAACCTTGCCGGTTTCTTCGACCTCGGCCACGATTTCGGTTTGAGCAGATACCTCGTAGTCGAATGACGACAGGATCAAGCCCGTTGCGGTCGCTTCGATAAGCACGCCACTGAGGATGGGCAGGGTGGTGCGCTGCGGTAACAGCTTGACCGCGAAGGAAACTGCTTCGCTGAAGACATCCCGATTTGCCTGAAATCTCACGATGTCATTCCTTAGCGTTTGCGGCGGATGGGTGGGCCTCAATGCTAGCTGTCTTCACCGGTCGGTTCGGTACGGTGCCTCTTCGAGGGGCTTGGCAGTCAAGGTTGTCGGCTAGATCCAGTTAAGGAATTCTTGTTAATCTTCTTAACCGTTGTGGAAACTGTGGATAACTCTGTGAAAACCGCTCAGGCATTGGGAACTACACGTTTGTAACTTGTGGGCGAGCTGTGGAAGTTTGTCATTCGTTTGAGCAACTCGGACTTGGTGTAATTACACGTTTCTACAGGCGGGCCTCAAGTTTCTACAGGAATGGCCACGTTGTGTGAGTTAATTCCACAGGGTTATCCACAGGTGTGAAAACTAAAAAAAATTTGGCCCCTCCGGGTCAAACCTGGTCTCCACGACCTGAAACTCGTGAAACCTCCGGAGGGGCCGTGCTGCCGTGTGCGGCTATTTGTAGCGGTGATCCTGTTTGATGCGGTTGGTCAGCTCGGTCACCTGGTTGTAGATGGAGCGCCGTTCCTTCATGAGTTCACTGATTTTCTTATTGGCATACATCACGGTTGTGTGGTCGCGGTTACCGAAGAGCTGGCCGATCTTGGGCAGCGACAGGTTCGTGAGTTCTCGGCACAGGTACATAGCGATTTGACGAGCCGTGGCGATCGCTTGCGACCGACTGGAACCGTACAAATCATCGACTGACAGCTTGAAGTAGTTGGCCGTGTTGGTGATGATGTCGACCGGAGCGATCACGTTGTCCTCGTCGAGGGTGATGAGGTCTTTGAGCACCGTCTGAACGAGGTCCATATCCACCGGCGTGCGATTCAAACTCGCGAACGCAGTGACTCGAATCAGGGTGCCTTCGAGCTCACGAATATTCGACGACACTTTCGAGGCCATGAATTCAAGAATGTCGTGCGGCACCTGCAGCTTTTCGCTCTGCGCTTTCTTGCGCAGAATGGCGATGCGGGTCTCCAGGTCAGGAGCCTGGACATCTGTGATCAGACCCCACTCGAACCGGCTTCGCATACGGTCTTCGAAGCCAGTGAGGTGTTTGGGCGGTAAATCGCTGGTGATGACCACCTGCTTGTTGTGGTCATGCAGGGTGTTGAAAGTATGGAAGAACGCTTCCTGGGTTTCTGCCTTGTTCTGCAGAAACTGGATGTCATCGATCATCAAAATGTCGATGTTGCGATAACGCGCTTGAAAGGCGGAACCGCGGTTGTTCGCGATGGAGTTGATGAAGTCGTTGGTGAACTCTTCGGAACTGACGTAACGAACACGGATACCCGGGTACAGGCTCATGGCGTAGTGACCGATGGCGTGCAATAGGTGGGTTTTACCGAGGCCCGACGACCCATAGATGAAGAGCGGGTTGTAGGCCTTGGCCGGCGCTTCGGCCACCGCCACGGCGGCCGCGTGCGCGAATCGATTGGACTGCCCGATCACGAAATTGTCAAAACTGTATTTGGGGTTGAGCCGAGTTTCATGGACCGGTGTCGGAGCAGCGCCCTCGAACACCGATTGCGACGGGGACGGCGTGATGACAACGTCGGGCGGAGTCATCGTCTGTTGCACCGGTCGCAGCGACTCCTGCTCGAGTTCGGGGTTCACCACCACATAGAAAGTGGACACTGCCGTGGCCTCATCGAGCTGACCCATTGCGGTGAGCAGGGGAACCCGCATTCGCTGGTTGAGCATGCTCGCCGTGAACTCGTTGGGCACCTCGAGATAGAAGGTGCCAGCGGCGATGCCTTTCGGCTCGACCAGACTGAGGAAACCGTAGAGCATGGGTGTGATGGTGGCGTCGGATTCCAACGCGGTCAGGACGGACCGCCAGGTCTGGACAATCGGCGTTTCAACGTCTGCCATGGTTCCTACAATCTCTGTGTTTCGGTTTTTCATTGTTCGACCGCGGAGGCCGGTGATGCGGGGCCGCTGGTGCACACCAGCTCATCTGCCGTCACGGCTCATCCCGCGGCGTCTTTCTCGAGTCATCGCTAAAGTTATCCACCGCTTGTGTATAAAACCGACCGAATTCTCAGGTTGAAGACACCAACCTGTGGATAACTTGTCTTCACGGTAGTCAATCCCACTCAGCGAGGCGAATTCACCCATGGCTCGCCTGCTCAGTTCGGTATCCACGCTGGAGTCATTATTGTGGATAATCTCCTGATTCGGGGCCTGAGTTTGACCAGACGTGGCCCAGGCCGTAGTTTTAATCAGTTGACCCCATCCCGCGGGCTTCCGACTTCTGTGCGCGCTGCTGTTCTGGCCGAGGGGAACTTGGCCAGCGGTGATTCAAATACGTGGAGATTGAACTATGAGCAAGAGAACCTTCCAGCCGAACAACCGTCGTCGCGCCAAGGTGCACGGCTTCCGTCTGCGCATGCGCACCCGTGCGGGCCGCGCCATCCTCGGTGCTCGCCGTCGCAAGGGTCGCACCGAACTCTCCGCGTAGGTTCTGATGGTCGCCAGGTTCTCGTGCTCGCTCACGTAAATCGCATTACGAGTGGCAGCGATTACCAGGGCGTCGTTCGGCGTGGTGTACGGATCGTCGGTGCACACACCGTCCTCTATGTTCGGCCCGGCTCCGTACCCACGGATGTCGTTGTCCCGGTTCGCTTCGGATTCATCGTGGCAAAGAATGTGGGTGACGCCGTGAGACGCAATCTCGTTCGCCGTCGCCTCAAGGCGGTAACGTCCGAGTTGCTGTCCACGGTATCGCCGGGAACGGACGTCGTCATCCGCGCTCTGCCGACTGCGCGAGATGCCGCGTGGCAGACGCTGCGCGATGAAGTGCAACGTTCCCTCTCGCGCTCGCGACCAGCGCGAAAGGGCAGCGCGGGCCGATGAACTCCGTGCTCACGACGATCATCCTGCTGCCCCGTAACGCGGGTGTGCTGTTGCTTCGCGTGTACCGCGCCGTGATCTCTCCGCTCTATGGAGATGTGTGTCGGTTCTACCCGTCTTGCTCGGCCTACGCACTGGGGGCCGTTCAGGAACACGGACTAGCGTGGGGCTGCGCCCTTGCTGCACGCAGACTGAGCCATTGTCATCCGTGGTCTGAAGGCGGCATCGATGATGTACCTCTCAAAAGCAAACGTCGCTACACCGTGACGTCGTTCGGTTTTGTCGTTGCACCTAGCCACGGAAAGGGCTAACCCACAGTATGGACCTCATAGGTACGATCCTCTGGCCTCTGAAATGGGTGGTCGAGCTACTGCTTGTCGCCTTCCACTGGCTCTTTTCCCAGATCGGAATCGCAGGTCTGGGCTACGACGACGGTCTCACCTGGGTGCTGTCCATCGTCGGCCTCGTACTGGTGGTGCGTGCGGCCCTCATTCCCATCTTCGTGCGACAGATCAAAAGCCAGCGCAAGATGCTCGAGGTCGCCCCCCAGCTGAAGAAGATCCAAGACAAGTACAAGGGTAAGAAAGACCAATTCTCGCGTGAGGCCATGTCCCGCGAGACCATGGCAATGTACAAGAAGACGGGTACGAACCCGCTGAGCTCCTGCCTGCCACTGCTGTTGCAGATGCCCATCTTCTTCGCCCTGTTCTCTGTGCTCAACGACGCCCAGCGCGCCAAGGCTGGCGTCGGACCGCTCAACAGCGACCTCGCAATCAGCTTCGGCAACGCCACCCTGTTCGGTGAAGCACCGCTACACGACACCTTCGCCTCGCAGTGGTCACTCTGGACGTCCGGTCAGCCGTTCAACGTAACCGTCATGATCATCGCGGCGACCATGGTCGTGCTGATGACCGCGTCGCAGTTCATCACGCAGTTGCAGATCGTCTCCAAGAACATGTCGCCGGAGACCAAGGCGAGCCCCATGTTCAAGCAGCAGCGCATCATGCTCTACCTGCTCCCCCTCGTTTTCGCCTTCTCCGGTGTCGCGTTCCCGCTCGGCGTCATGTTCTACTGGCTCACCTCGAACTTCTGGACCATGATTCAGCAGTTCCTGGTGATTCGAAACATGCCAACGCCCGGCAGTGAAGCCGCTAAGGCGCGGGAAGAGCGCATGGCCCGCAAGGGTAAGCTCATCGCGACCGACGGTGACATCATTGTGGTCGAGGAGCCCGCCAAGCCCGTGCAGCGTCAGCAGCCGGTCGGTAAGGCTCGCGCCAAGAAGCAGACCGGCCCGAAAAAGTAGTGGAGATCACCGTGACGGACAAGACCGGCCTCAGCGAGGAAAGCACTGCGGTGAGCGACAGCCCGCTTCCCGCAGTTGTCTCCCCGGGCGCTTCCACAGCGGATGCCCCCTCCGTTGCCCCCGAGGCACCACTGACGACCGACCAACTCGAGCGTGAAGGCGATATCGCCGCGGATTACATCGAAGAGTTTCTGGATATCTGCGACCTCGACGGCGATATCGACATCGACGCGCGCAACGGTCGGGCGTATCTGGCCGTCAAGGCGTCCGACGCCGACAACCTCCGGGTGCTCTCCAAGCCGGAGACGGTCAATGCCCTGCAGGAGCTGACGCGCCTCGCGGTGCAGAATAAGACGGGTTCGTTCTCACGTCTGATCCTGGATATTGGCGGATCCCGCGAGGTGCGCGAAGCCGAACTCGCGGCCCTGGTGGCACGGGCCATTGAACGCATTGAAGGCGGCGCGAGCGAAGCCGATCTGCCGTCCATGTCCTCGTACGAACGCAAACTCGTACACGACATCGTTGCAGCCAGCGGTAATTACCGATCCGAGTCGTCCGGCGAGGGTCGCGACCGGCACACCGTCATCACCGCAGCGTAGCCTCGACGGTCATGCCTGAATCAGCCGTACCAGCCTCAAACGTGCCCGAGTCCGCCGAGGCAGCACTCGACATTGCCGTGCCGGTGGCGCTGGAGATCGAGCCGGCCGCCGCGGTCGATCTCTTCGGCCCCCAGATCGACGTCATTCGTGCTTTTACAAGTAATTTGGCTGATCAGGGGGAAATTCTTGGGCTGATTGGGCCGTTGGAACTTCCCCGCCTTTGGTCACGCCACATTCTGAACTGTGCCATTGTGGCACCCCTGCTGCGACCCGGTCTTGTTGGAGACGTTGGGTCCGGCGCGGGTCTGCCCGGCCTGGTTCTGGCCATCGTGCGGCCCGATGTGGAGTTCGTGCTGATCGAACCGATGGAACGACGGGTCGCGTGGTTAAACGACCAGGTTGCCGCGCTGCAACTGGCCAATGTGACCGTAGTACGGGCGCGGGCCGAAGAAGCACGATTAGCGAATCCGCTTGATCAGGTCACCGCCCGGGCCGTGAGTGCGTTTAGTAAACTGATCCCCCTGACGGCGCCCCTGCTGCGCACCGGTGGCGAGCTCATTCTCATGAAGGGCGAGGGCGCCCAGCGTGAAGTCGTGGCCGCAGCGAAGCCCATCAAGAAATACCGTCTGCGCGATGTCGAGGTCATTACCCTCGGCGCGGGCGTGCTGCCGGAGGTAACCCGGGTCATCCGAGCTACAGTGGAGTAGTCCCGAATGTCACCAGTTTTGGTGTTCGGGGGTCCCTTTCGGGTGGCTCATCAACCGTCGAGCGTAAAGGTTTCACGTGAAACATCCTGCTGAAGATCAGCGCACAGGCAAGGCGCCGGGGTTCGACGGTACAACCCCGCTGGCCAGGGAGATCGCTGAGTTGACGCGTCGCCGGCAAGTCATTGCCGCTGGCGAACTGCCCAAGCCAGAGAAGACCCGGGTGTTGACGATCTCCAACCAAAAAGGTGGAGTCGGCAAGACCACCACTGCCGTCAACCTTGCTGCGGCGCTCGCTCGTCAGGGAGCACGCGTATTGGTCATCGACCTCGATCCGCAGGGCAACGCCTCTACTGCCCTCGGTGTAGAGCACCGGGCCGAGACGCCGAGCGTTTACGACGTCATTATCAATGACATGCCCATGGATGAAGTCGTGCAGAAAAGCCCCGAATTCGGTGCCCTGTTCTGCGTGCCGGCGACGATTCACCTGGCCGGTGCCGAGATCGAACTGGTGTCGCTGGTTGCTCGCGAACAGCGTCTTCGCCGGGCCCTCGACCTGTATCTGGCTGGGACATCCGAGCCCTACGACTATGTCTTCATCGATTGCCCGCCCTCGCTCGGACTGTTGACCATCAATGCCTTCGTCGCCGCACGTGAAGTTCTCATTCCGATCCAGTGCGAGTATTACGCACTGGAAGGGCTGAGCCAGCTCCTCAAGAACATCAAGCTTATTGAGAAGCACCTCAACCCCGACCTGGTCGTATCGACGATTTTGCTCACGATGTACGACAGCCGCACCAATCTGGCGACCCAGGTTGCCAAGGAAGTACGCGATCACTTCCCCAAAGAGGTCTTGAATACGGCAATTCCCCGTTCTGTGCGCGTTTCTGAGGCGCCCAGCTACGGTCAGAGCGTCGTCAGCTACGACCTCAACTCCGCAGGATCGCTCTCATACCTCGAAGCAGCAGCAGAAATGGCCCATCGCGGGGCACCGCGAGCAGCGCAGGAGCCCCCAAGAGGAGACAAGCCACAATTAGGAGAACAGCGATAATGGCGAAAAGAACCGGCCTCGGTCGCGGTATCGGCGCACTCATTCCGGTGCAGGAAGGCGCCTCGGCGCCGCGTCCGGTGGACGTCTTCTTTCCCCGGGGTTCGCTCGCGGAAGCGGACGCCTCCCCCGCGCTCGTTCCCGTGCCCGGCGCTACGCTGGCGCACCTGGACCCCAGGGACATCGTTCCCAACCGGGCCCAGCCGCGTACCATCTTCGATGAGGATGACCTCGCCGAACTCGTGAACAGCATTCGCGAAGTCGGTGTGCTGCAGCCCATCGTCGTGCGCCCCCTGCCCGATGAGCCCGGCAAGTACGAGCTCGTGATGGGCGAACGTCGGCTGCGCGCCACCAGGGAGGTGGGGCTCGACAGCATTCCGGCCGTCGTCCGCGATACCGCCGACGTCGACATGCTCCGAGACGCACTTCTGGAGAACCTGCACCGCGCGCAGCTGAATCCGCTGGAAGAGGCATCTGCGTATCAGCAGTTACTCGCCGACTTTGGCATTACCCAGGAAGAGCTGGCAACGCGGATCGGTCGATCGCGGCCGCAGATCACCAACACCCTGCGGCTGCTCAAGCTGCCGGAACCCGTGCAGTTGCGTGTTGCCGCCGGGGTTCTGTCGGCCGGTCACGCACGGGCCATCCTGTCCGTCGGCGACATGAACGGCATGCTGCGTCTGGCAGACAAGATCGTCGAAGAGGACCTGTCAGTGCGTGCGGCGGAAGCCGCGGCGACCGCTGGTCCCAAGAAATCCATCATGAAGCCGCTGCCCGGACGGCGCCAGGGACACCTCGATGAGATCGCTGAACACTTCGGAGATCGTCTCGATACCCGGGTCAAAATCCATCTCGGCGCACGAAAAGGCCAGATCACGGTAGATTTCGCGACAATCGGTGATCTCAATCGCATCCTGACAGTCCTCGGAGAACCCGGCTTCAGCGCCACCTAGGTCCGTGCCGTGGATGGCGTTTCACGTGAAACATTCCGACTGTCCTCGCTCGGATGTTTCACGTGAAACACTGGATGCTGAGGGTGTCGCAAGGCTGAGCGAGAAGTTGTCGGGATTTCGCCCGAGTCAAAGGCATATTCACGCGAAAATTTTGCAGTAGCCAGCACCGTGGCCGGCTTCGGTTCCACGCTGTAAGCGGACGGTCAAGTGGCGTTCCGTTTCACGTGAAACGCGCCCGTTCCACCGGGTGAGCTCGCCCGGCGCGGAGCCACATTTGTCACGAGCGGACTACGCGCGGCGACCGGCCACCGTGTTAGTGGCGACGTCGGGTTAGCGCGACGGCTTCACGGAGACACCGAGTCGTCATGGTGCACGTTTCAGTTCCTACACTGGAACATTGCGGTGCCACGGCGGTGCCACGGCGGTGCCACGGCGGTGCCACGGCGGTGCCACGGCGGCTCGTTTCATGTGAAGCGGCCGCACGAGCCGTATGTTTCACGTGAAACGGTGGGCCGGTCTACTGGGTGCGTAGGGCGTGGGCAGCGAGGGCGGAGTACGTGGCGCCGAGGGTCTGACCGGCGGCCTCGATGGCCTGCGGCACCAGCGAAGTCTCGGTGAGGCCGGGAAGCACATTGGCCTCGAGAAACCACGGGGTGCCCGCTGCGTCAATGATGAGGTCGACGCGGCTCAGGTGACGCAGGCCGAGCAGGGTGTGAATGGCCACAGCGGAGGCACTCACCGCCCCTGAGACGTCCTGAGCGAGGCGGGCAGGGGTGTAAAAGTCGGTTTCGCCGGCGTTATAGCGGGCCTCGAAGCTGTAAACTCCGTCGACGGGCACGATTTCGACGATGGGAAGCGCTGTGGGACCGTTCCCGGCATCGATTACGGCCACCGTGACCTCGATCCCCTCGATGTACGCCTCGACGAGGGCGGTATTGGCGTAGGTATACGCATCAACCATGGCACGGGGCAGTTCACCGGGGGTTCGTACGATAGTGACGCCCTGCGAGGAGCCACCCTGCGCTGGTTTGACGACGAGGGGAAGGCCGATCGCACTGATCAAGTGCTCGAGTACGTCCGTAGCACCGAGGTCCCGAAAGGTTTCAGTGGAGAGCACGATCGCCGGGGGAGTTGCCAGAGCGGCGCGCGATACGAGTTCTTTCGCGGTTCCCTTATTCCAGGCCAGGGCTGCAGCGGGACCGCGGGAGCCCAGAAAGGGAATGCCGGTCGTCTCAAGTAGGGAGAGCAGCGCGCCGTCTTCGCCGGTAGCGCCGTGCAGGGTAGGCCAAATGAGGTCGGGCGCCTGCGCGGTGAGGGTGGTGAGCAGGTTTGCGCCGGGATCGAGCACCGTGACGGAGTGTCCGGAATCGGTGAGGGCATCCGCTACGCGACGGCCGGAACGGAGGGAAACATCGCGCTCGTGCGAGATGCCGCCCGCGAGGATGGTGATGTTGAGAGGATTCGATTCGCTCATGATCAGGATTTTTCCTAGCTGATTAGGGGTAGGGCGGCGAATTTAGGAGATATTGGCCGGCGGGCCGGCGTAGCGCTGATTCCGGGGACCTGATCGCTCAGGGGCGGGACCGAGGGATCCCGTGCCGGCGAAGGTGTCGAGCAGATCGAGCTCGCCGCGAATCACGGTGGCAAGACGACGGATGCCCAAGCGAATGCTGTCGGGGGTGGGATAGCAGAACGCGAGGCGAATATGCTGGCGGCCGTCACCGTTAGCGTAAAAGGCAGTACCGGGAGTGTAGGCGACGAGTTCTTTGACTGCGCGGGGCAGCATGGCCTTGGAATCGAGTTGCTCCGGCAGGGTCACCCAGACGTAGAACCCACCGGTCGGGTTCGTCCAGGTCAGGTCGGGCAGGTATTCGTCCAGCGCGGTCAGCATTGCATTCTTGCGCTCGTGATAGACGCCGCGGAAAGTATTGATCTGGCCCTGCCAATCGGCGGTGGAGAGGTACTCCGAGATGACCATCTGCGTGAACGAGCTGGGGGAGAGTACGGCCGCCTCGTTGGCGAGGACGAGTTTCTCGCGAATGGCGTGCGGGGCAAGGGCCCAACCAACACGAAAGCCGGGAGCGAGGGTTTTTGAGAAGGTACCGAGGTAGACGACGCCGTCGCGCTCGAGTGAGCGGATCGCATCCGGTGCCGGCTTGTCGAAATACAGCAGACCGTAGGGGTTGTCCTCCAGGACCAGAATGTTGTTGGTGCGGCAAATCTGAAGAATTTCCAGGCGACGTGCCCAGCTAAGGGTTACGCCGGCCGGGTTGTGGAAACTGGGGATCGTATAGAGGAACTTGATGGTGCGCCCTGCGGCCTTCAGGGCGGCGATGTGTTCGATCAGGGCAGCGGGAATCATGCCATTCTCGTCCATGGGGACATGGTCGACCTCGGCCTGATAGGACTTGAAGATGACCATCGCGGTGACATAGCTTGGACCCTCGGAGACGACGACATCTCCGGGGTTCAAAAAGAGCTTGCTCACCAGTTCGAGGGCGTGCTGGGAGCCGGTTGTGACCACGACATCGTCGGCGTTCGCCTTGATGCCTTCGAGGGCCATCACGTCGAGAATCTGCTCGCGCAGCAGGGGAAATCCCTGACCAGAGCCATATTGCAGGGCTGTCGCACCCTTTTCGCGCATGACTTTATCCATGGCATTCCTGATGCTGTCCTGCGGCAGGGCTGCGACGTACGGCATGCCTCCGGCGAGAGACACCACCTCGGGGCGCGAGGCCACGGCGAACAGGGCGCGCACCTCGGAGGCCTTCAGGCCCGCGGCTCGGTCCGCGTACTGGTGGTACCACGGATCAAGGTTGTTGCCGGCCTGCTCGAATCCAGTTTCAGTGGAACCCTGATTTGTCACGTCACATCCGTTCTGCTGTTCACTTCATCGTATGGGGTGGCAGCGCACACCGAAAAACCCGCCCAGCTGCTGCCGGACGGGTTTTCAGCATTCAGGGTGTGACTTAGACCAGGAAGTCGGCCAGGTCCTTCTCGAGCTGCGGCTTCGGCTTGGCGCCGATGACGGTCTTGACGACCTCGCCCTTCTGGAAAACCTTCATCGCGGGGATGGAGGTGATCTGGTACTTGGCGGCCAGGGCCGGGTGCTCGTCGACGTTGAGCTTGACGATGTCGAGCTTGTCGGAGTTCTCGGCCGCGATCTGGTCGAGAATGGGGCTGACGGCGCGGCAGGGGCCACACCACTCGGCCCAGAAGTCGACCAGTACGGTCTTCTCGTTGTTGATGACTTCCTGATCGAAGTTGGCTTCGGTGACGGATCGTGCGGTCATGTGAATCTCCTTAGTTAACTGATGCGAGTTCGGTGTCGCCGGCTTGGGCCAGAAAGGCGGGGGGGAGGGTGCTGAGGTAGTGCTCTGCGTCGAGAGCGGCAGCGCAGCCGGAGCCGGCCGCGGTGATGGCCTGACGATAGCTGGAATCGATCACGTCGCCGGCCGCGAAGACGCCGACCTGACTGGTGAGCGAGGACCGGCCGGCTACTGCGATGGTGCCCTCCGGGGTCAGATCGAGTTGCTTGTGCACGAGGTGCGTTCGGGGGTCGTTACCGATCGCCACGAACACACCGCCGACGGGAAGGCTGCTCTCGGCGCCAGAGACAGTGTCGCGCAGGATGAGACCGTCGACAGCGTCGGCGCCGGTGATGCCGACAACTTCACTGTTCCAGGTGAACTGGATCTTGTCGTTGGCGAAGGCACGATCCTGCATGATCTTGGAGGCGCGCAGCTCGCCCTTACGGTGAATGACGTGCACCTTGGAGGCGAACCGGGTAAGGAAAGTAGCTTCTTCCATGGCGGAGTCGCCACCGCCGATGACGGCGATTTCCTTGCCCTTGAAGAAAAAACCATCGCAGGTGGCGCACCAGGAGACGCCGCGGCCGGACAAGCGTTCCTCGTCGCTGAGACCGAGTTTGCGGTACGCCGAGCCGGTGGCGAAGATGACCGCGAGAGCCTGCTCCACGTCGCCGTTACCCAGGGTCACCGTTTTGAACGGGCCCGTCAGGTCGACCGAATCGACGTCGTCATAGATGACCTCGGTGCCGAAGCGCTCAGCCTGCTCCTGCATCTTGGTCATCAGATCGGGTCCCTGTACCCCCTCCGGGAAGCCGGGAAAGTTTTCGACGTCGGTCGTGTTCATCAACTCACCGCCGGCCTCCACTGAACTGGCAATCAGAAGCGGTGTGAGATTGGCTCTCGCGGCGTAGATCGCCGCGGTGTAACCGGCCGGTCCGGAACCGATGATGATGATCTGACGCACGTGCACGCTCCTTGCAATGATGGGCGAGACGGGCAGGATCCCGGCTCACGTTTCGATACAACACATCCTAATCAAATGATATTCCGGCCCCTCCAGCTTCTGCCGCAGGCACTCAGCTGCCGAAGAAGTCACTCGCAGTGCTGACACGACGTCTAAGCGGCGCTGCAGGCAGGTTGCGTCTTATCGACCGAAACGCTTCTGCAGGGGCGCCAGGAAGGCCGTGAGCTCGCTGCTGCGCATGACGAGGAGTAATCCGAAGTAGGACAGGGACATGACGAGACCGATGACGAGCATCGAGGTGATGGCGCTCAGGCGGGACGCGACGGCAAATCCGCCCTCGACCGTCCCCCCCAGGGTGAACAGCAGGGCGATGCCGAGGCCGACCGGAATGATCGCCGCCGCGAAATATTTCACGAGGCTGCGCACGATGCGCCGGCCGTCGATGCCACCGAGTCGGCGCCGCAGCAGCGTGGTCGCCAGAACGCACTGCAGCACGCCGGAGACCGTGATGACCAGGGCGATACCGACGGCAATCCATTCCACCGGCAGCAGGGCGCAGCCGAGCACACCGAGCACGATGAGTACAACCTGGAACAGGGTGAAAAAGAACGGTGTGCGGGTGTCTCCGAGGGCGTAGAAGGTGCGTTGCACGACGAACAGGATGCAGAAGGCGATGAGTCCGAGAATGAAAGCGATGATCACGTTCCCGATGCCCTGAATCTGGTCGAACGGTGACACGAACACGGCGGCGAACGGATACGCGCAGACGGCAATCACGGCCGTCGCGATCACGATGATCAAGGTCGTGCCTCGTATCGCAGAGGATGCATCTGTGCGCACTAGATCAAACTTCTCGAGTGCCGCGTGCTCGCTCATGCGGGTGAAGTAGGCGGTGGCCACGGAGACCGTGATGACCGAGTGCGGCAACATGAAGATCAGCCAGGCGGTGGCGAGTACGGCAATGGACGCCTTACCGGTGGCGTACGAGACCACCTGCGTCTCGACGATCCCGGCAATGGTGGTCAGGACCAGCATGCCGAAGGTCCAGGTGGCCATCTTTCCGGCGGCACCGAGGCCAACCCCGCGAAAATGAAAGTCGGGGCGAAAACGCAGGCCGATGCGTTTCCAGAAATAGAACAACACCACGGCCTGAACGATCACGCCGAGCGTCGCGGTGCCGGCCAGCAGCGCGATCATGGCCGGGGTGAATTCGCCCGCCGCCCGTTCACCGGTGGCATCAGCCCCAAACATGACGCCGAAAACGAGCAGTCCGGCGATCGCGACCACATTGTTGAGCACCGGCACCCACGTGAACGGTCCGAACATGCGACGCGCGTTGAGCACCTCGCCGAGCAGCGTGTACAGGCCGTAGAAGAACATCTGGGGCAGGCACCAGTAGGCGAACGCGACCGCGAGATTTTTTTGGTCGGCTGGCAGGTTGATGCCGATGAATCCGGTGATGGCCGGCGCGAACAGGGTGCCGACAATTGTCGTCACAGCGAGAATCGATAGCGCCAGGGTGAGCAGTTTGTTGATGTAGGCCGTGCCGCCGTCGAGGTGCGCACTGGCGCGCACGATCTGCGGCACCAGAACGGCCGTGAGAATACCGCCGGCGACAATGACGTAGACGGTGTTCGGCAGTTGGTTGGCCAGGGCGAACGCGTCGGCGCTGTCGCCGAGCTGACCGATCATGCCGGCCAGAACAATGAGCTTCACGAACCCGAGAATGCGCGAGACCATGGTGCCGGAGGCCAGGAAGGCGCTGGCCCGGCCGATGCCGCCGCTACCGGTAACGGTGTCAGACATTGGGTTCCGCGGCGGGGGGCGGCAACTGCCCGGAAGCGACGGGAGCCCCACTGGCACGGTCTCGGCGTCGGCGCACGATATTGCGCCAGATTCCGAACCCGAAGAAACCGACGACGAGGATCGCGAAGATGCTCGCACCCACACCTTCCCAATCGGCCCGCACACTCACTTCGATCGGGGCCGGCTGCCCGAGCGGCGTGCCGTTGAGAGTGAACAGGGTGACTCGCAAGACGACGTCGCCGTTGCCGACGGCCGCGCTGAGCGGCACCGAGACGGCTTGGGCGGAATTGGGCTGAATTGTGGTCTCGAGGGTTTCACCGACGACGAGCCGTCCGTTGGATGGCACGATGTCGGTGCGCACGGTGACCGCCTGATCCAGGGCATTGTTGAGCGTGATGCGCAGGTCGACCTTGCTGCCCACCACGATGATCGGACCGCGCGTAGTCACGGTCACGGCGTGCATCAGGTCGAAGGAGGCGGCGAGGCTCGCCCGGACTTGTTCCTGCCAGGCCGACGACTGTGCCGTCCAGGTGGTGTCCAGAAGGGCCAGCAGTTCAAGTCGCGCCGGGGCGGTGGCCAACAGCGGATCGGCCAGGATTGTGGCGAACTCGGCCATCGCGCCCTCGCGCTGCAGCAGCGATCGGGCGAGCGCGACCCGGTCGCTGTCGATCGCCTCCTCGTGAAAGCTCACCGTGGATGCCGGGGTGGAATCCAGAGCCGACTGCAGTGAGGCCGCGTTCGACCAGGGGGCTGAGTTGAGGGCCGCGAGGGTTTGACCGACCCGGGTCGCGCTCGTTGGACTGCCGCGATCGAACGTGACCAACAGGGTGCGCGCCGCATTGGGGTTCTCCGCAGACACAATCGCCAGCAGCGATGCCGCCTCGGCTACGTTCTTCCGCCAGGCATCCTCCGTCGTGGCCTCGGCGGCCGCACGGATAGCCGCCGACAGCGTGGAGTCACTGACCAAGCCCAGCCCCCTCGGAAGGGAGACGGCGGTATTCGGGGTGAAGACGTCGGACTGCTGCACATTGTCGCTGGAGAGAATGGTCGTGGTCAGGCCGCTCGCGGCAAACACGTCGAGATCGGTGCGCGCGACTTGCCCGCTGGCCGGCCAGCCGATCGTGCTACTCGTGTAGTTCCAGGCCAACAGTTCGCTGGCCGTGGGAACGACCGTCTCGCCCGGCTCAACCGTGGGGGGAAGGGGCGGTGTCGGGGACGGGGTGGTTTCGGTACTGGTCGGGGGCGTGATGGTGGGCACATCGCTCGGGTTGAGGGTGGTGTCCGTGCTCGGCGCGGCCGTAGGCACCACGAACAGGCTCGGGTCGATCGCCGGTTCGAATGAGGTGGGTGCGAGTAGCGTCGTGGCACCGGCCTGTGCTTGCAGCGCGATGTCGGCATCTGCGTAGCCGAGCGGGAAAATGTCATTGCTCGCTCCGGCCAGGCGGTCGAGCCAAGCCACGGCCGACGCGGGAGCGGCGCTGCCGAGCACCCGAATGGACGCGATGATTTGCGGATCGATGGCGATCGTGGCCGTGGGTGCATCGATTGCTATATCTAATTGGCGGGAGAGCAGACCGGCCGAGCTCGTGTACGACTCGAGGGCCTTGGTGGTGATCAGGCCGGTCGCGTCTTCCGGGGTGGTGATCGGCAAGATAGACGCGAGCCCGACCGGGGTGATCGCGCTGCCCTGCGACCAGACGAACGTGCCGCGGCCTTCGGCTTGAACCTCGTCATCCGCGATGAGAATCGCGGCGATTCCGCGCGCCCCCCACGCGTTCTGGTCGGTCAACCCGACGGAACCAGCCGGAACCGTGATCGCGATGTTCGTGCTGGCCCCGGCCGGAATGAGTCCTGCTGTTGGAACGCTCATCAGCTGGTCGCCGGAATTTGCGTCTGCATCGGGCCGCAGCCAGGAATCGAGCGCCGCGCGGGTGGTGAGCGCGAGCTGCGCGAGATACACATCGACTCGGCCGATCGGTATGGCGGCGGCGGTGTTGTTGTGAATGGTCACGGTCAGGGGCAAGTCCTGGCCGGGCGATAGTTCCGGTGTAACGGTCGGAGAAACGGTGACTTCGACGCTGTCAGCGGGGGTAGTGGCGATCGCAGCAGTGCTGCTCGCAGGTTCAGCGTGGGCCGTGAAAGGGAGTTCCGGCGCGAAAACCAGCGACGCGAGGGTCAGGAATCCGACCAAAAGCGCCCAAATCGGCAGCAACCGTCGATGACGTTGCGTGCGCAGGGCCGGGCGCACGGTTGTGCACGCGGCGGCCGGGAGCGCGGGCCGATGCGCGGAATCTGACTCGGCCACCATAGGGGGATTCTACGGCGTGCCAGCCTAGAGCCGTCTGTACCGCGCCTGCACGCGCCCGATGACAACTAATATGGGGCATATGCAGAGCGTCGCGGCAGCCCTCGCACGACTGGGCGACCTGGCTGCCACTCCCACGGTATCCCGCCTGGCGAACGCATTTGCGGCCGCCGGCCACGAGCTGGCCCTGGTCGGTGGTCCGGTGCGCGATGCGTTCCTAGACCGACCGCTGCACGATTTGGATTTCACAACGGATGCGACACCAGAGCAGATCCTCGCCCTCGTCACCCCACTCTCCGAAGCGCAGTGGGACATCGGCCGGGCCTACGGCACGATCGGTGCCAGCCTGGCCGGCGAGACCGTGGAGATCACCACGTATCGCGCCGACAGCTACGACGGCACGACCCGCAAGCCCGACGTGGTGTTCGGCACCAGTCTGGAACCGGACCTGCTGCGCCGGGACTTCACCGTCAACGCGATGGCCCTGCGCCTGCCCCAGCTGACCCTGGTCGACCCGGCCGGTGGTATCGACGATCTGCTGGCCCAGCGCCTACGCACGCCGAGCACTCCGGAGGTTTCTTTCGGAGACGACCCTCTGCGGATGCTGCGTGCGGCACGGTTCAGCGGCCAGATCGGTTTCACGCTGGACCAGGACACCGCGCTGGCCATGGAAAAAATGCGCGACAGCATTCGGATCGTGTCGGCCGAACGTATCGGTGACGAACTGTCGAAACTGCTGCTCTCCGCTGATCCGCGCGCCGGTATCGAGGTGCTGATGGAATCGGGCCTGGCCGAGATCGTGCTCCCCGAAATTCCCGACCTGCGGTTGGAGATCGACGAACACCACCACCACAAGGACGTCTACCAGCACACCCTCACCGTGCTGGAGCAGGCCATGGGCTATGAGAAATCACGCGGCAACCTCGAGGCTCCCGACCTGATCGTGCGCCTCGCCGCCCTGCTGCACGACATCGGCAAGCCGGCCACCCGCAAACTCGAACCGGGCGGAGTCGTGAGCTTCTACCACCACGACGTGGTCGGGGCGAAGCTGGCGAAGAAACGACTGCGCGCCCTGCGCTTCGACAATGACACGATCAACGCCGTCGCTCGCCTGATCGAACTGCACCTGCGATTCTTCGGCTACACCGAGGGCGCCTGGACCGACTCGGCCGTGCGCCGATATGTGCGCGACGCCGGGGACCAACTGGAACGGCTGCATATTCTCACCCGCGCCGACGTCACCACCCGCAACCGGCGCAAGGCCGATCGGCTCGGCTTCGCCTACGACGACCTGGAACAGCGCATTGCCGCCCTGGCCGAGCAAGAAGAACTCGGCGCCGTACGCCCCGACCTCGACGGCGAGCAGATTATGGCCGTTCTCGGCATGAAACCGGGACGCGAAGTGGGCGAGGCTTACCGCTATCTGCTCGAGCAGCGGCTGGACGATGGACCCCTCGGCGAGGACGAAGCCACCCGCCGGTTAGTGGTCTGGTGGGCGGAGCGTGTCCAATAAGGGCAGCCTGCGTCGACGCAGTGCGATCACCGGCTACACCCTGCTCGCTCCCAGTTTGTTCGGCGTGGTCTGCTTTCTCCTGCTCCCGGTGCTCGTCGTGCTCTGGCTCAGCTTTCAGAGCTGGAACCTGATCGGCCCGATCACCTTCGTCGGTCTTGACAACTACCAATCCGTTCTCAGTGACGGCGTCTTCGGAAACTCCCTGCTGGTCACGCTCATCTTCGCCCTGCTCGTGGTGCCGATTCAAACCCTGATCGGTCTCGGCGCGGCCACCCTGCTCACCCGTGGCCTTCCGGGGTCAGCCTGGTTTCGTACGGTCTACGTGCTGCCGTGGATTTGCGCTCCGCTTGCTCTGGGCGTCGTGTGGAAGTGGATCCTCGCGCCCACCGATGGGGCACTCAACACCCTGCTCGGTCAGCGCGCCGAGTGGCTCAGTGACCCCGCACTGGCGCTACCGGCCGTGGCTGCCGTGGTGATCTGGACCAACGTCGGCTACGTCACGCTGTTCTTCATGGCCGGGCTGCTCAACATTCCCGGGCAGATTCTCGAGGCGGCCCGCATCGACGGGGCCGGCGCGGTGAAGATGTTCTGGCATATCACGCTGCCACTGTTGCGTCCGACCATGTTCTTCGTGCTCGTCACCACGGTCATTTCGGCCTTTCAGGTCTTCGACCAGGTATATGCGCTCACCCAGGGCGGCCCGGCACGATCGACGGACGTTGTGGCCGCGCGCATCTACTACGAGGCTTTCGACGCCTTCGACCTCGGCCGCGCGGCCGTCATGGCCGTTGTTCTGCTGGTCATCCTGGTTCTCATCACCCTCGCCCATCAGCTCTTTTTTCGCCGGAGGGTCACCTATGAAATGGACTAGATTCTCCTCAACGGCTGCTGTCTACCTGGTGCTGGTACTTGGTGCCCTGTTCACCCTCGGCCCGTTCCTGCTGAGCATTCTGACCGCGTTCAAAACCCGCGAGCAGTTCGCACAGCAGCCGGCGCTGAGTTGGCCGGACCCGTTCACCCTGGAGAATTTTGCGCTGCTGCTGAACGGGCCGGCGCAGTTCGGTCGCGCCATCTTGATCACGGTGTTGGCCGCCGTGCTGATTTTGGTCGGGCAGCTGATCTGCTCGATTCTCGCCGCCTATGCCTTCGCTCGGGTAGATTTTCCCGGCCGTCAGGTGTTGTTTTGGGTGTACCTGTCGACCCTGATGATTCCGCCGGTCGTGCTCGTTGTGCCGCTGTACCTGATGATGACCGAGGTTGGGTTGCGCAACTCGTTCTGGAGCCTCGTGCTGCCGTTCGCGTTCGCATCCCCGTACGCGATCTTTCTGTTGCGCGAATATTTTCGCGGAATTCCCCAGGAACTCATCGATGCTGCCCGGCTCGACGGCGCGAACACCCTCGACGTTTTGGTCGAGATTGTGGTGCCGCTGTCACACCCGATTATCGCCACCCTGACCCTCATTACGATCGTGAGCCACTGGAACAGTTTCATGTGGCCGCTCGTGATCACGACGGGTACGCAATGGCGGGTCGTGACCGTGGCTACCGCGAGCCTGCAAAGCCAGTTCAACGGCAACTGGACACTCGTGATGGCGGCCACCACGCTCGCCCTGGTTCCGCTCCTCGTGCTGTTCCTGATGTTCCAGCGCAGCTTCGTGCGGTCGATCGCCATCACGGGATCTGCGTAGGCTGGTCCACTGGGGAAGGTTCGATCCGTCAACAAAGGACATCATGGCCAAGCGTTCCACCATCATTGCCGCCGGCGCCGCCGCGGTGCTGCTCGTCATTACCGGGGCTGTTGCCGCCCTCAACCTGTCTGCCGCAAAATCGCCCAGCGATGCCACCACCGTGACCGTGCGACTCTGGGATGACCAGGTTGCCGCCGCCTACGAGAAGTCCTTTAAAGCCTTCGAAAGAGATAACGCCGACATACAGGTCGATGTGGAGCTTGTCCCCTACGACGACTACTTCGAAAAACTGCGCACCGATGTGGCCGGTGACGGCGCCCCCGATGTTTTTTGGGTCGATGGTGGCAGTTATCCCGCCTACGCCGACGCGGGCGCGCTGCTGAACATCACGACGGCCATCCCAGCGGATGTGCAGGCCGGCTGGGCTCCGTCCGTGGTGGCGCAATACACCCGGGCTGCCACGCTCTGGGGCGTGCCGCAGCTGGCCGATCCCGGCATCGCGGTGTATTACAACGCCGACCTGCTGCGTGACGCCGGTCTGAGCCCCGCTGATGTGTCCGCTCTCTCCTGGGATCCCACCGGTGACAATGACACTCTCACTCCGGTATTGCAGAAACTCACCAAGGACTACAACGGCAACACGGCCAACAGCGCCGAGTTCGACGGTTCCAATCTGAGCCAATACGGCTACAACGCGGGTTATGACCTGCAGGCAATGGTGCTGAACTACCTGGCCTCCGGTGGCGCCCAGTTTCAGGATGAGTCCAACCGATACGTCTTCGCGTCCGACGCCGGTATCGCCTCGTTCCAGTACCTCGTCGACCTCATGAACAAGTGGCACGTGTCCCCGTCGGCCGCCGATACGAACACCAACGGCGACTTCAGCCGCGAGCAGTTTTTGCAGGGCAAGATGGCCCTGTTCCAGAGCGGTGTGTACAACCTCGCCAATGTGAGCGCCGGGGCGAACTTCGATTGGGGCGTGGTGAACCTGCCGAGCGGTCCCGCCGGTGCGATCAGCGGTGTCGATGGCATCGCCGCAGCCGGCAATGCCGCGTCGGAGCATCCGGCCGAAACCCAGCGCGTGCTGGAATGGCTCGGTAGTACCGCCGGATCCGAGTTCGTCGGAGCTTCCGGAGCGGCGTCTCCGGCCGTGGTGGCTGCGCAACCGGCCTACGCGGCGTATTGGGCCGCCAAAAAGGTCGACATCAGCGCGTTCTACGACGTGTTGGCCGCCGGTACGGCGCCAGCGCCGCAGGGTGCCGGTTGGCCGGCCGCTGAGAACGCCATGCGGCCGCTGCTCGACGAGGTCTTCCTCGGTCGCACATCGGTCGACCACGGTGTGCGCGCCGCGCAGAAAGCGGCCAATGCCGCTCGGACCGAATAATCCCGCTCCTCCATCGATCGGGGTCCGTGACATCATGCACGGATTGCCGTAATTCCTGCGCAGTGGTCGTGGCTCGGAACACACTCAAGGTGTCTGACTTGACGTGTTCGGTGCGAGGTATTCGATCGAGTTGTTCGGTCGAGTTGCGCGGTCGAGAGGGTGCCGGGCAGATCGACTGGTATATGGACTCGGCATCGGGTAGTCTGGGCAGGTTGCCTGCGTGCCGGATTCCCGGCCTCCGCGTTCAGCACATGCACAACCCTCCTGTTACAGAAAGTCTGTAGCCGTTTTAGTCCGAAGGAGGTGGGTTAGTCATGCATCAGTACGAACTTATGGTTATCCTCGATCCCGAGATCGATGAGCGCACCGTAGCTCCCAGCCTTGACAAGTTCCTCAACGTTGTTCGCAACGATGGTGGCACCATTGACAAGGTTGATGTCTGGGGTCGTCGTCGTCTCGCATACGAGATCAACAAGAAGACCGAAGGCATTTATGCCGTCGTGGACTTCACCGCAAACGCCTCAGCCACGTTCGAGCTCGACCGCCAGCTGAGCCTGTCCGAGGCTGTCATGCGCACCAAGGTGCTTCGCGCCGAAGAGGGTATCGCCCAGGTCGTCGTGGCAACCAAGCTGGCCGCAGAGAAGGCAGCCCGTAAGGCTGCCAACCCGAAGGTCATTGCTGCCAAGGCTGACGCTGCTGCTGCTGCTGCCGCTGCCGCTCCGGCTGCCAAGGTTGCCGCTGCTGCCAAGCCTGTCGCTGCCGAGGCTCCGGCCGCTGCCGCTCCGGTTGCTGCCAAGGTCGAGGCTGCCGCTCCGGTTGCTGCCGCTTCCACCGCTGCTCCCGCCGCGAAGGTTGCCGCTGCCAAGCCTGCTGCCGCCAAGCCTGCTGCTGCCAAGGCCACTCCGGCTCCGGCCGCTGTTGCCGACAAGGCAAGCGACAAGTAGCCCATGGCTGGCGAGACCGTAATCACCGTGGTAGGCAACCTCACCAGCGATCCTGAACTGCGTTACACGCAGAACGGGCTGGCGGTTGCCAACTTCACCATCGCTTCCACTCCGCGTACGTTCGATCGTGCGGCCAACGAGTGGAAAGATGGCGACGCGCTGTTCCTGCGTGCGAGCGTTTGGCGTGAATTCGCCGAGCACGTGGCAGGTTCACTGACCAAGGGGTCGCGTGTCATCGCTTCCGGGCGTCTCAAGCAGCGTTCGTATGAGACGAAGGAAGGTGAAAAGCGCACGAGCATGGAGCTCGAGATCGACGAGATTGGTCCTTCGCTGCGCTACGCCACAGCTTCCCTCACTCGCGCGCAGTCGTCCGGCCCCCGCAGCGGCACTCCCGCTGTCGGAGGCCAGGGCAACGATGAGCCGTGGGCTCCCAGCGCCCCCACCAAGACTGCGTCACCCGCAGCATCCGGTGGAGACGTCTGGAACAGCCCCGGCAACTTCAGCGACGAGACCCCCTTCTAAGCCACGCCGCGCGCGTAGCTAACACCTTTTTAAGAAAGTAAGGAAATCATGGCTGGAAAGTCGAGCGGCGACCGCCGCAAGCCGCTTCGCGGAGCTAAGGGTGGCAAGAACGCCGCTCCCGCGAAGTCGATTCGGGTTGGTGTCATCGATTACAAAGATGTCCCGACCCTGCGCAAGTTCATCTCCGAGCGTGGAAAGATCCGCGCCCGCCGCATCACAGGCGTTTCCGTTCAGGAACAACGCCTCATCGCCCGTGCCGTCAAGAACGCCCGCGAAATGGCTTTGCTGCCCTACGCAGGCTCAGGCCGGTAAGGAAACCAAATGTCGAAATTGATTCTGACGCATGAGGTCTCCGGCCTCGGTGCACCCGGCGACGTCGTCGACGTCAAAAACGGGTTTGCTCGTAACTACCTCGTTCCCAAGGGCTTCGCTGTTGCGTGGACCCGCGGTGGCGAGAAGCAGATCGAGCAGATCAAGGCGGCCCGCGCAGCGCGCGAGCACGCCACCTTCGAAGAGGCTGAGGCGCTCAAGGTCAAGCTTGAGAACACCAAGGTCACCCTGGTCGTCAAGGCCGGCGTGGGCGGACGCCTGTTCGGTTCGGTCAAGACCACGGATGTGGCGAACGCCGTTGCGGCCGCTGGTCTCGGTACCGTCGACAAGCGCAAGATCGAGCTCACCGCGATCAAGTTGACCGGTGAGCACACGGCAACGGTTCGTCTTCGCGACGAGCTCAGCGCTACGATCACCCTCGTGGTCGTCGCTGCCAAGTAACACCGCACCGCGGTCGGCCGGGTATCGTATGGCCGGTCAGTGTGTACGCCCCATAGCGGGGGGTTCCGAAAGGAACCCCCCGCTATGGGGCGTTAAAAGCCGAATTCGAAGCGTCGACCCTCTGCTTTTATGCACAGGTGAGCATTCGTATCGACAAGGTTCAAGGGCGGATTGAAGTTATCTTATTCACACCCGTTTGTGAGACTAAAATACCTGATCAGCACTATTTTATTCACTTTTATTCAATGTTTATCCACAGCCGAGTGCACAGGTTCTGCACAATCTTCACGGCGTTTCGCGCAGCTTCTCCACAGAGTTATCCACAGGGTGGTTTGTGGCGGGTGCTACCGGCTCCCTAGGGTGATGCAGTACCCGCATCTCGCACAGGCTGGTGCGTTACGTCCCGTGTCGGTGGTTCTTGATACACCTAGTAGCACGCCAGAGAAAGAGGTGCCGAGTGTCGATCGCTCACCTGGGCCTGGCCCATCAGCCAGCGTCACCCGAATATGGTTCCCCGGCGCGCGGCGGCGCGCTCGATCAGAACCGTGGCGAGCGGCCCGCTGAAGCCTGGAAGTCGGAGCGAGCCCTCCCGCACGACCTCCTGGCCGAGCAAAGCGCTCTCGGTGGAATGATGCTCAGCAAAGACGCTGTCGCCGATGTCGTGGAGACCGTGCGCGGCGGTGACTTCTATATCCCCAAGCACGAGATTATCTTCGACGCGATTCTTTCGCTCTACGCCCAGGGCGAGCCCACAGACGTCATCACGGTCACCGATGAGCTCATCAAGGTCGGTGAACTCTCACGGGCCGGCGGTGCCGACTACCTGCACACCCTGACCAGCCTGGTGCCCACTGCTGCCAACGCAGGTTTCTACTCGACCATCGTGGCCGAACGCGCTCTGCTGCGTCGCCTGGTCGAGGCTGGCACGCGCATCGCCCAGATGGGCTACGCGGGC
The DNA here is from genome assembly GCF_004402825.1 of Cryobacterium sp. Hz9. NCBI lineage: Bacteria > Bacillati > Actinomycetota > Actinomycetes > Micrococcales > Microbacteriaceae > Cryobacterium > Cryobacterium sp. Hz9. The sequence continues at coordinate 130,065 of NZ_SOFC01000006.1, read as the reverse complement.
GAAGGCGAGGTGCTCGACCTCGTGAACACGGCCCAGGCCGAGATCTACTCCGTCACGGGTGGCACGGAAACCGAAGACTACGTTCCGCTCACCGATGCCGTAACGGCGGCCATCGAAGAGATTGAAGCCGCCAAGCTCAAGGACGGCCAGATGAGCGGCGTCCCCACGGGCTTTGCCGACCTCGACGAACTCACCAACGGGTTCCATGGCGGCCAGCTCATCATCGTTGCGGCTCGCCCGGCGCTGGGTAAGTCCACGCTCGCCCTCGACTTTGCTCGTTCGGCATCCATTCATCACAACATGCCGAGCATCTTCTTCTCGCTCGAAATGGGGCGAAGTGAAATTGCTATGCGCCTGCTCGCGGCGGAGGCATCGGTTCCTTTGCAGAGTATGCGCAAGGGCACCGTCGAGGCCCGTGACTGGACGACGATTGCCGCCACGCGCGGCCGTATCAACGATGCCCCGCTCTACATCGACGACAGTCCGAACATGACCCTGGTGGAGATTCGCGCGAAGTGCCGCCGGCTCAAGCAGCGCGTCGGGCTCAAAATGGTCATCATCGACTACCTCCAGCTCATGACCAGCGGTAAAAAGGTCGAGTCACGCCAGCAGGAGGTCAGCGAGTTCTCCCGGGCCCTCAAGCTGCTCGCCAAGGAGCTGCAGGTTCCCGTGATTGCGCTCTCGCAGCTCAACCGTGGCCCGGAGCAGCGCGCCGACAAGATGCCGGCGATCAGCGACCTTCGTGAGTCGGGATCGCTCGAGCAGGACGCCGACATGGTCATCCTGCTGCACCGCGAGAGCGCGTATGAGAAAGACAACCCGCGGGCCGGTGAGGCGGACCTCATCGTGGCCAAGCACCGTAACGGCCCTACTCGCACGGTCACGGTTGCCTTCCACGGCCACTACTCCCGCTTCGCCGATATGGTGGCCGGCGGGTAACTCGCTCAGCGGGTGCGTGCAGGCGGCTCGCAGTTGCGCCGTCGAGTCGCCGCGTAGACTGGAACTGACAAATTTTGCAACGAAAGAGGTCGTGCGTGGCGAACGCCCAGGCACCATCAAACGTCGGACCCCGTTACTGGACCGTGCTCGTCGGGCGCGCCCTGATCGCGGTCATTCCCGCCGTGATCATTACGTTCAACCGGGAGCACTCCGCCCAGCTGGGCTTGGTCGTGTTCGGCGCATTCGCCCTGGCGAGCGGCCTGCTGCTCATTCTGACCGGCCCGCGCACCCTGACTGTTGCGACCGACCGCAGCCTGTTCCTCATACACGGCGTCGTGAGCATGATCGCTGGCGCGCTGGCCCTTGCTGTCCACACCGGTGGCCACGGGTTCTTTCTCTTCATCGTGAGCGTCTGGGGAGCCGTCACCGGTTTTCTCGAAATCTATGCCGGCATCCGGGTGCGTAAACGCCCCCTGCCGGCCAAAGACTGGCTGTTCACTGGCATCGGCGGTGCGCTCCTCGCCCTGCTCTTTCTGCTGCTTCCGCCCAACCCGGTTGTCTCGGTCGGATTATTCGGTGCCTACCTGGTCTTTCTCGCTGTTTTCCTGCCCATTGCCGGGCTCTCCCTCAAGTGGGATGCACCTCGACCGCACCGCACCGCACCTGCGAACACGGCACCCGCGAACACCGCACCCAATGATTCGGATTCCCTGTGACCAAAAAGACTCCTGGTACTCCCAACTCGGCACACCAGCCCAGCCGATCCGATCGGTTGAAGCCGGCCGAATTGCTCGCCATCTCCGGCGCGATGGCCCTGTTCGTCGGAGTGACCATTCTTCTCACGACACGCGAAGTCATGCTCTCGGTCATTGGGCTCGGGGTGACGTTTATCGTGGCGCTCGTGGTGATTGCGATGCTCGTGCTCGGCATGAAGCCGAACGCGTCGGAGCAGTCTGACCTGGACGAGCAGAACGGCCACTAGCTCACGCTTGAACGTCACAGGGGCACCGGCGTCGATCGTGACGAGGGTGCCCATGTGACTGTGGCGACGGACTAGGTCAAGTAGTCAGTGATTGTGGCGACGGACTAGGTCAAGTAGTCAGTGATTGTGGCGACGGACTAGGTCAAGTAGTCAGTGATTGTGACGACGGACTAGGTCAAGTAGTTAACCAGCGGGTCGGCGAGGCCGACATAGCTCGCCGGGGTCAGGGCCAGGAGCCTGGTCTTGGCGGCGTCTCCAATGTCGAGTCTGGAGACGAAAGCTGCCAGGTCGGCGCTCGTGATGCGTTTGCCGCGGGTCAGGTCCTTGAGCAGCGCGTAGGGATCCGCGATGCTCGAGCGCCCGGCCGAGACTTCGGCGCGAATCACAGTCTGAATCGCCTCTCCCAGAATCTCCCAATTCGAGTCGAGGTCGTGCGCGAGCAGGGCGCGGTCGATGTCGATCTCGCCGAGGCCGCGCAGCATGTTGTCGAGCGCGAGCAGCGAATGCCCGAAACCGACGCCGATGTTGCGCTGGGTGGTGGAGTCGGTGAGGTCGCGCTGCAGACGACTGGTCACGAGAGTGGCAGCGAGCGAGTCCAGGATGGCGCAGGACAGTTCGAGGTTCGCCTCGGCGTTCTCGAAGCGAATCGGGTTGATTTTATGCGGCATGGTGGAGGAGCCGGTGGCGCCGACCTGGGGAATCTGGCGGAAATAGCCGATAGAAATGTAGGTCCAGATGTCGGTGGCCAGATTGTGCAGAATGCGGTTCGCGTGTGAGGCGCGGGAATACAGCTCCGCCTGCCAGTCGTGCGATTCGATCTGCGTGGTGAGTGGGTTCCAGCCGAGGCCGAGACCCTCGACGAACTCGCGCGAGACCGTGGGCCAGTCGACGGACGGATCGGCGGCCACGTGGGCGGCGAACGTGCCGGTGGCACCGCTGAACTTGCCCAGGTATTCGCCGGCATCGATCTGCAGCGCGATGCGCTCGAGGCGGTAGGCGAACACGGCGAGTTCTTTACCCATGGTCGTCGGTGTCGCGGGTTGTCCGTGGGTGCGGGCGAGCATCGCATCCGCTCGAAATTCCAACGCACTGCTGCGCACTGCCTCGATGACCAGGCGTAGCTTCGGCAGCCAGACGTTTTGCACGGCGTCGCGCACGGTCAGGGCATACGAGAGGTTGTTGATGTCTTCGCTGGTCGCGGCGAAGTGGGTGAGTTCGCTGATGTGGTCGAGGTCGAGCGCGCTGAGGCGCCGGCGCACGAGGTACTCAACGGCCTTCACGTCGTGGCGGGTGGTGGCCTCGAGCTCGGCCAGTTCGTCGATCTCAGCCTGGCCAAAGTTCGTCACCAGGGCGCGCAGAGCGAGCTTCTGCTCGGAAGTGAGGGGGGCGGAACCGAACAGGCTGCGGTCGGTGAGGGTGATCAGCCACTCCACCTCCACGCGCACACGAGCGCGGTTGAGGCCGGCCTCGGACAGGTATTCGCCCAGATCAGAAACGGCGGCTCGGTAGCGGCCGTCTAGCGGACTCAGAACCTGTACGGGTAGGTGACTCATCGGACTCCCTGTCGAATTGCGGGTGCAAGTTGTTTCACAAGTGCGTGGCTTGCCCTCTCAATCATGCCTAAAACGGCGTCAAACAACGCATCGTCTGAATAGTAGGGATCGGGCACGTCGAACAGGCCGGCCTGCTCGGCGTCAAAGCTCAGTAGCAGGCACACCTTGGTGCGATCGCGATCCTCGAGTGCCCAGTTGCGCAAAATGCGCTGCTGACTGCGGTCGAGAACAACGACGAGGTCGTACTCGGCGAACCAGAGCGGATCAAACTGGCGGGCCCGATGGTGACTGCCGTCGTAGCCGCGCTTGGCCAGAGCCGTGATCGTACGGTCGTCGGCCTGCTCACCCACATGCCAGTCTCCGGTGCCGGCCGAGCTGGTGGCAATGAGACGCCCGAGTCCGAGCTTCGTGACGTGGTCACGCAGTACGACCTCGGCCATAGGCGATCGACAGATGTTTCCGGTGCAGACGAAAATGATTCGAAACGGCGTCGACTCATCGGGGGTGAGTGACGCGAAGGGCATGCCTCCCATTGTGGAGCAGTTTCGCCTTCTCCACACGCCCAGTATTCAGTGTCTCTACACCGAGTGCGCCCCGACTGGCCGAGCGAGCGGCTGATTCTGTGAGGATCGGCCATGACCAGGAGGAGTCATGGACGGTGTGGAGGTATTGCCGTACGGTCAGGATCGCGCTGAACGCCTAGCGATGCTGCGTACTCAGCGCAGTCTGCTGCTCACCCTGTGCGCCGAGATCACCGCAATGCGTCGACGGCTGGCCGATCTTGACCCCAGCGAGTCCTGGACCTCTCAATCTCAGCGAGCGTATCTCCTGTGCGTGACTGACGTGGTGGAACAGGTGGATCTCGTTCTTCACTATCTGAACGAAGCGCTCCACAGCGTGCGCCTGCAAACTTATGACGCGGAGACCCTGTGTCGAGCCTGAACGATAACAGAACCCGGGGTGAACTGGTCATCTCCGTTGGCGGAACGACCATTGTCGCAACCGAAGTCTTGTTGGTTCAATCTCAATTCCTTTTCTCCATGCACAACGAGGCGATGAACTGGAATACCCGAGCGAATCGGATTCGGCAGATGGACCCGGCGGCCGCGTTTTCGTGGTTCGGGCCGGATCCCTCGCCGGATCTTTTTCACGCCGCGTTGGTGCTCGATCGTCTCCAGCACAGTTGCCAGCATTTGGCGCAGTGCCTCGTGGCGGCGGCCGAGCGGTACGGCTACGCGGAGCGCGTTGCGCAGCAGATGGCCCTGACCCACGGCGCACAGCTGGGCCATGATCTCGGCCAGTTCCTGAGATCTGCGCTGATTTTCGGGGCCGGTACTCCGCTCGCCGCGGCGCTTCCGGGACTGTTCGTGGCGGGACTGCTCGGAAAATCGACCGGCGGTTCTGCCGACGGGGTTGCGATCGACCCGCGCCTGCTCACAAACCCGTCTCTGGTCTCCCTCGTGCGGGTTGCGGTCTCGTCGCTGGACGATGTAGGCGCTGGTCTGGCAGGGATGCCGCGGTCTGTCGGCGTGATGTTCGGCGATGAGGGCCTGGGGATGATCGGCGTCTCGAGCACTGCCCTCGGTCTGTTGGCTGCGGCGCGCAGCGGAGGCCTGTTCACGGAGGGCTCGGTGAACGTAGCAGCGGTGGGAGCGCCGGTGCACGCCACACCACCGACAGGTGCCGGCGATTTAGCGGAGAGAATTCCAAAAGCCGTCGCTGGGCAGCCGCAGGTGCGCATCGAGAATTACGGTACCTCTGAGCGTTCATCCTGGGCGGTGTATATCGGTGGAACGGTCGATTGGAATGCCGTAGCCACGACTGAGCCGTGGGACCTTACCGCCAATGTGACGGCGATCGCGAAGCAGAACGCTGGCTCCTTCTCGGCCGTCATCGACGCCATGAAAGCGGCCGGAATTGCTCCGTCCGACCCGGTTGTCGTTGCCGGCCATTCCCAGGGTGGCCTGGTCGCCACCCAAGTTGCCGCCTACAACCGGTTCAACGTGCAGGCAGTCGCGACGTTCGGGGCGCCCGAATCGCGTGTTCCGGTGCCGCACGGCGTGGCCACCCTCACCGTTGAACACACCGACGATGTGGTCACCGCGCTCGGCGGAGCGAGCCTGGTCGACTCCGACGACCGTGTGACCGTGCGCCGCGAGGTATTCGCTGCGATGGCACCACCGGTTGGAGAGACCCTGCCAGCTCACCACCTCGACCGCTACCGCGAGACGGCGCTGCTCATCGACACCTCTCCGGAAACAAACCTGCAGGAATTTCGGAACACCGTGACGGGCGTTCTCGGGAGCGATCCCGGGGAGGCTGTCCTGTGGCGGGGCACCCGCTTGCCGCCAGGACCGTCGTCGCAGTAGACGCGGGCTTCGGGTCGCGGCCGGTTCAGTTGCGCGCGGTGACCGGGCGCAAAATCAGGCCGAGCAGCCAGGAGATGATGCCGAGCACCAGGGCGCCGAGCACCCCCCACCAGAAGCTGTCGACGACCAGGCCGAAGCCCAGAAATCCGGAAATCCAACCCACAAGCAGCAGCAGCACGCCGTTGACGATCAGCGCAAACAGGCCGAGCGTCAAAACATAGAGCGGAAAAGCGACGACGCGCAGCACACCACCGATGACGGTGTTCACGAACCCGAAGATGAGCGCGATGAGGAGATAGGTGATGACGCTGGCACCCGCGTCCGGGGCGAAGGGGATGACGTGCACCCCGGTCACGAGCAGGGTGGTGAACCACAGGGCCACCGCGTTGACGATCAGCTTGATCAGGAATCTGGCCATGTCCCCACTATCCCACCGGCGCACGTCTGGCGAAAGCCAGGGCACGTTCATTCGCCATTGCGAATATGCCCGGGCGTAGACTCACCGAGTGAGCCTCTCAGACCGACCCTCAGTTCGCCTGCGCCCGGAGATCATTGCCCTTCCGGCCTATCGGCAGGGCCAGCCGGCCGACGCCAGTGCGTTCAAGCTCTCGAGCAATGAGAACCCGTTTGGCCCCCTGCCCGGCGTTATCGAGGCGGTCGCGGCCGAAACGGCCTACAATCGCTACCCGGATGCTTCGGCGCTCGCCCTGCGCGAACGCCTCGCCAGGAAGTTCAGCCTCGACGTCGACCAGGTGCACATCGGCTCCGGCTCGGTGGCCCTGCTGGCCCAGCTCATTCTCGCCGCAGCTGGACCCGGCGATGAAGTGCTCTACTCCTGGCGGTCGTTCGAGGCCTATCCCTCGCTCGTGACCGTCGCCGGGGCCACGAGCGTGCGGGTGGCCAATCGCGCCGATCACGGCCACGACCTCCCCGAAATGGCCGCCGCCATCGGTGACAATACCCGCGTCGTCATTGTCTGCTCGCCGAACAATCCGACCGGAACGATCGTTACGAAGGACGAATTCGAGGCCTTCATGGCCGTCGTCCCGACCGACCTGCTGGTCATTCTCGATGAGGCATACATCGAGTTCGTCACCGAAGCGGATGCCGTCAACGGCCCGCCGCTGCTCGCCCGCTACCCCAATCTGGTCGTTCTACGCACCTTCTCCAAGGCGTACGGTCTGGCGGGATTGCGGGTCGGTTATGCGCTCGGTGCGGTGGATATTCTGAACGCCGCACGATCAACGGCCATCCCACTCTCGGTGACGGCGCAGGCCGCAGCGGCCGCTATTGCCTCGCTCAAGGCCGAGAGGGAGCTGCTCGATCGGGTTCGCCTCCTCGCCACGCGTCGCGACGCGGCCTGGCAGGTGATGACCAGCCAGGGGTGGAACATCCCTGCGCCCCAGGGCAACTTTCTCTGGCTGCCCACGGGCGCCGAAACGACCAGTGTGGCCGAGGCACTCGGCACAGCCGGCCTGGTGGTGCGACCCTTCGCGGCCGAGGGTATTCGAATCTCAATCGGTGAGGAGCAGGCTGTGGCGACACTCCTACTATTGAGCGCGGATCTTGTCGACGCCCTTCCCGCCGATCACCCGGCTCGGCAGATAGGTTAGTACGGTGTCAGCCACCCGAAACGACGCGACTGCACTGGTTTCTGCAGCGCCCACCCCTGCAGCGCCCACGCCCTTTGGTCTCGATGGGGCCGACACCTGCGTGCGCATGATTTCTCCGGCCGGGGTGTTCGAACCGAACGCCGCCGCCGAACAGTTCCTGCCCTACCTCGACCGGCTCACCGAGGCGGACCACCGACGTTTCTACCGCGACATGGTCGTGGTGCGCAAGTTCGACACCGAGGCGGCCAACCTGCAGCGTCAGGGCCAGCTCGCTCTCTGGGTTCCGAGCCATGGACAGGAGGCGGCGCAGGTGGGGTCGGCCTACGCGACCCGGCCGCAGGACCACGTTTTCCCCTCCTACCGGGAGCATGTCGTCGGCATGATCCGCGGCCTCGACGTCGTCGATATTCTGCGCATGCTGCGCGGCGTCACCCTGGGCGGATGGGTGCCGGAAGAGCACGGAAACTTTCACCTGTACACCCTCGTTCTGGCCTCGCAGACCCTGCACTCCACCGGCTACGCCATGGGTATGCAGCTCGACGGGTCGACCGCGACCGGCAACCCCGAGACCGATCAGGCCGTCATCGTCTACTACGGTGACGGTGCCTCGTCGCAGGGCGACGCCAGCGAGGCCCTCGTCTTCGCGGCAAGCTACCAGACGCCTCAGGTGTTCTTTCTGCAGAACAATCATTGGGCTATCTCGGTCCCCGTCGCACGGCAGTCCCGCACGCCGCTCTACCTGCGCGCCAGTGGTTTCGGCATGCCCGGCACCCAGATCGACGGCAACGATGTGCTCGCGAGCTTCGCCGTCACGGCGAAATCCCTGGACGACGCCCGCGCCGGCCATGGTCCGTCGCTGATTGAGGCGCTCACCTACCGCGTCGGCGCACACACCACGGCCGACGACCCCACCAAGTACCGAGATCCCGACGAGCTCGCCTACTGGGTGGCGCGCGACCCGATCGTGCGCTTTCGCAACTACCTGCAGGGCCGCGGCATTGAGCAGGAATTCCTCGACGCCGTCGACGAAGAAGCCGCCGACTTCGCCGCCGACACCCGACGAAGGGCGCTCGACATCACCGGCCCGGAGCAATCGGTGATTTTCGACAACGTCTACGCCGAACCGCATCCGCTCGTGGCAGAGCAAAAGGCCTGGCTCGACCGCTACGAAGCCTCTTTCGACGAGGGTGAGAACTGATGACCGCTGCGACTGACACGAGCGTCGCATCCGCTTCGCTGCCAATGACAAAAGCGCTGAACGCCGGGCTGCGTCGAGCAATGCTTGACGACCCCTCGGTGCTGCTGATGGGCGAAGACATCGGCTCGCTCGGCGGAGTCTTTCGGGTCACCGAGGGCCTCATCGCTGAGTTTGGCGACAAGCGGGTACTGGACACGCCGCTCGCCGAGTCCGGCATCATCGGCACGGCCATCGGCCTCGCCATGCGCGGATTTCGGCCGGTTTGCGAGATTCAGTTCGACGGATTCGTCTTCCCCGGCTTCGACCAGATCACCAGCCAGCTGGCCCGCATGCGTAACCGCCACGAGGGCGGCCTCATCATGCCCGTCGTCATTCGCATTCCGTACGGTGGACACATCGGCTCGATCGAGCACCACCAGGAGAGCCCAGAGGCCTATTTCGCGCACACTCCCGGCCTGCGCGTGGTGAGCCCATCAAATCCGCACGACGCGTACTGGATGATGCAGGAAGCGATCACGAGTAACGACCCGGTGATCTTCTTCGAGCCCAAGAGCCGCTACTGGCCCAAGGGTGAGGTGCGATTTGATGAGAGCGGAACACCGCTGCACGCCAGCCGTGTGGTGCGGGCCGGCACCGATGTCACCGTCGTCGGCCATGGCGCCATGGTGAGCGTGCTGTCGCAGGCGGCCGACCTCGCCCAGGCCGAGGGCATCAGTTTGGAGGTCATCGACCTGCGCTCACTCTCCCCGATCGACTACGCACCGATTTTGGGTTCGGTGCAGAAAACCGGTCGTTTGGTCGTCACCCAGGAAGCTCCCGGCTTCGTGAGCGTCGGCAGCGAGATTGCCGCCACGGTCGCCGAGCGCGCGTTTTACACGCTCGAAGCGCCCGTGCTGCGGGTCTCGGGCTTTGACACGCCGTTTCCGCCGGCCGCCGTCGAGACGCACTTCCTGCCCAGCCCCGACCGTGTGCTGGAAGCCGTCGACCGCGTTCTCGCCTACTGATCATCCTTACTTCCACCAGCAGCAGGAAAGGCACAGTATGAGCGTGTCGAAGTTCACCCTCCCCGACGTCGGCGAAGGCCTGACCGAGGCCGAAATCGTCGAGTGGAAGGTCGCTCCGGGCGACACCGTGACGATCAACCAGGTGCTGGTCGAGATTGAAACAGCTAAATCGCTGGTCGAGCTGCCGTCGCCGTTCGTCGGCGTGGTCGGTGAAATATTGGTGGCCGCGGGAACCACCGTCGACGTGGGCACGCTGATCATCACGATCGATTCCGATGCGACCGCCGGCGCAGACCGACCGGCGGCAGCTCCGGCAGCGGATGCCGCAGCATCGGCCGCCGACACGCTGGCCCTGGATACGAGCGACAGCATCAGCGACGAGGCCCCCGAGCCGGTGCTCGTCGGCCGAGGCGCCGCCGCCACGATGTCCACCCGGCGGCGGCGACACACCGGCGCGCGCGTCGCCCACGAATCCCTCGCCCCCGAGGCCCCGACGCGTACCCGCGCCGTGCCGGCGGCGCCGACCCGGCGCGCGGCATCCGCGGGACCGGTCATGGCGAAGCCACCGATTCGAAAGCTCGCCAAGGACCTTGGCGTCGACCTCTCCCTCGTCGAGGCGACCGGGCCGGTTGGCGATGTGACCCGTGAGGACGTGCTGCGTGGTGCGACCCAGGCCAGCGTGTTCCGCAACATCCAGACGCCGGAATGGCCCGTCGACCGCGACGAACACATTCCAGTGAAGGGTGTGCGTAAGGCCATCGCGCAGGCGATGGTGAAAAGTGCTTTCACGGCTCCGCACGTGAGCCTGTTCGTCGACGTGGATGCCACCCGAACCATGGAATTCGTCAAACGGCTCAAGGCGTCCACCGATTTCGCGGGCATCCGCGTCTCGCCCCTGTTGATCATGGCCAAGGCCATGATCTGGGCCGTGCGGCGAAACCCCACAGTGAACTCCACGTTCACCGAGGAGGAGATCATCGTGCGGCACTACGTGAACCTCGGCATCGCCGCTGCGACTCCGCGCGGGCTGATCGTGCCGAACATCAAGGAAGCGCAGGACATGAGCCTGCTCGAGCTCGCTGCGGCTCTCGAGAAGCTCACCATGACTGCACGCGACGGTAAGACCAGCCCGGCCGAGATGAGCCACGGCACGATCACGATCACAAATATTGGCGTGTTCGGCATGGACACCGGCACTCCCATTCTCAACTCGGGTGAGGCCGGCATCGTGGCTCTCGGCACGATCAAGCAGAGGCCGTGGGTCGTCGACGGTGAGGTGCGGGCGCGGTTCGTGACCACCATCGGTGCAAGCTTCGACCATCGCGTCGTCGATGGCGACGTCGCGAGCCGTTTTCTCGCCGACGTCGCGAGCATTATTGAAGAGCCCGCACTGCTGTTGGAATAGTCGTGGTCGCACGCGTTGCTAATGGTTTTGACAATCATTATCAACAGGATTATTCTTGAGAGATGCCCAAGAGACATCTCGTAGTTCCGGCACTTCTCGCATCGGCCGCCCTCGTCCTCTCGGGGTGCTCGGCCCAAATGACGGCCGGAGCCGACGGCCCGACCGCTGGCCTCAGGGTCGTTGCGACGACAACCCAGGTCGCTGACTTCACCCGCAACGTCGTGGGAGACGCCAGCGGCGTGGATCTCACGCAGCTCATCCAACCGAACCAGAGCGCCCACAGCTACGATCCGTCTGCGGCGGATCTGACCGCGCTCGGCGCAGCCGACGTGCTCGTCATCAACGGTGTCGGGCTCGAAGAGTGGCTTGACGACGCCATTGCTGCGTCCGGCTTCGACGGCGTATTGATCGATGCTGACGCGGGTATCACCATCTCCGAGGTCGGGGCCGGCGAGCATCAGACCGAAGCTGCGGATGCGGCCGGGGATGCTCACGCCCACGACGGCGGCGACCCGCACATCTGGACCGACGTGCGCAATGCCGAGACAATCGTGCGGACGATCACCGACGGCCTCGCCGCTGCCGACGCCGGCAAGGCCGCCAACTTCGAAACCAATGCGACCGCGTACACGGCCCAGTTGCGCGCCCTCGACACGTGGATCCGCACCAACGTCGATACGGTTCCCGAGAGCGACCGCCTGCTTGTGAGCAATCATGATGCCCTCGGTTACTTCACCGCGGCGTACCACATCGACTATGTCGGCTCGGTGATACCGAGCTTCGACGACAACGCCGAGCCGAGCGCCGCCGAGATTGACTTTCTCGTCGCTGCCGTCAGGGCCACCGGTGTCACAGCCGTCTTTTCCGAAGCTTCCCTGAGCCCCAAAACCGCCAAGACGATCGCGACTGAAGCCGGCGTCACCGTCTACTCCGGCGATGACGCCCTCTACGTCGACTCGCTCGGCCCTGAGGGAAGCGCGGGCGACACGTACATCAAGGCGCAGCTGCACAACGCAACGGTCATGCTTGACTCGTGGGGCGTCACACCCTCTTCGCTGCCCGCCGAGCTGGAATAGTTCCCCCGTGATCGAGAACGCTGCTCAAGAAACACCACGAGTACAAGCTGCTGCCGCCCTTCGAGTGGCGGAGGCGTCGTTTGCGTACGGTGCCGAACCCGCCCTGACCGGGATTGACTTCGCGGTGTCACCGGGCCAGGCCGTTGCCCTGATCGGCCCGAACGGGTCGGGCAAGTCCACCCTGCTCAAGGGCATACTCGGGCTCATCACCCGCACGTCGGGCACGGTCGAAGTGCTCGGACAGTGGCCGGCGCCGGCCGGCTATATCGGTTACGTGCCTCAAACCGACCAGCTCGACCCGCACTTTCCGGTCTCGCTCGAACAGGTGGTCATGATGGGCCGCTACCGGTCGCTCGGTTGGTGGCGCCTGCCTTCCAAAGCAGACCATCGGGCCGTCGCCGAAGCCCTGGAGACCGTCGACCTCGGTGCCCGTGCGAGGACACGCTTCGGTGAACTGTCGGGTGGACAGCAGCAACGCGGTCTGCTCGCGCGCGCCGTGGCATCCGCCCCGCGTTTGTTGCTGCTCGATGAGCCCTTCAACGGTCTCGACCAAATCAACCGGGACGCCCTCATCGAAACCGTGAAACGGCTCAAGCAGCAGGGCGTCGCGGTGCTCGTATCGACCCACGACCTCGACCTCGCTCGCGCCGTCTGTGAGAGTGTGCTGCTGCTCAATGGCGCCCAAGTAGCATTCGGGCCGCGCGACGCGGTGCTGACCCTGGCCAACGTGCAGCAGGCCTTCGGCTCGGTCGGTGTGGAGATGGACGAACACACCATCGTGGTTCCCGGGCACGGGGGTCACTGAGTGGATGTCTTCACCCCGCTGATCACCTCGTTCGACCTGCCGTTCATGGCTCGGGCGCTGCTCGTGCTCGTCGTGCTCAGCTTGGTCGCCGGGCTCGTGGGCGTGCTCGTCAACCTGCGCGGGCTCGAGTTCATCAGCGACGGGCTCACCCATGCCGTCTTTCCCGGCGTGGCCATCGGGTTCGTCTGGGGTGGCCGCGACGGCCTGTTCGTGGGAGCCATGGTGGCGGCCCTCATCGCCGCCGTCGTGCTCACCGTGATCGTCAAGCGCGCAGTCACGTCGGACGCCGCGATCGCCGTCGTGTTCACGGCCATGTTCAGCGTGGGGATCATCGTGGTTTCACGGGAAACAAATTACGTCGGCCAGCTCGACGCCCTGCTGTTCGGACGCTTGCTGACCGTCAGCCCGGCCGAAGTCAATCAGACCGTCATCGTCTGCCTCATTGCGCTGGTCATGGTCGGATTCACGCTCAAGGAACAGGTCTTCCGGGCCTTCGACCGTGAAGGAACTGCGGCGGCGGGGTATCGGCTGCTCGCTCTCGACATCGTGCTCAACGTCGCCATCGCACTCGTTGTGGTGGCCGCGAGCAGCGCCGTTGGCAACCTGCTCGTGCTCGCCGTACTGATTGTGCCGGGCGCCGTCGCGCGCCTGGTGACCAATCGCCTGTGGTTGCTCTTTCCGGTGGCGGCAGGCTTCGCCGTTGTGGCCGCCTGGGTTGGGCTCGCCCTTGGCTACGAAGCATCGGTGAATGGCGGCGTCGACCTGCCGAGCGGAGCAACCGTCGTGCTCGTGCTCGTCGCCGGCTACGGTGTGGCCCTGGTGTTACGACTCGCACTCGACCGAATCGGCAGCCACCACCGAACACGGCGCACGGCAAGCCAGCTGGCCGAACCGGCGGCGCCCTGATGGGCTACTTCGAACAGGCCCTCCTCGCGGCTGTGCTGATCGGGGCGCTCAGTGGGCTCGTGGGTACCCTCGTCGTGCTGCGCCAGCGCACCTTCTTCGCCCAGGCCCTCACGCACGCGACCTTTCCGGGAGCGGTAGGGGCGGCGATACTGGGAGTGAGCATTCCCCTCGGCGCCGCGATAGCGAGCATCTTCATCGTGGGTATCATGACGATGATCGGGCGCGTCAATCGACAGGGGAATCAGGTGGCGTCGGGCATTCTGCTGACCGCCGGGTTCGCGCTCGGCGTTCTGCTGCAGGGACTCAACCCCTCCTTGCCGGTGAAGGTCGATTCCTACCTGGTTGGTTCCATACTCACCGTGACTGCCAACGATGTGACGCTCGTGGCCATCGTGCTGGCGTTCGCCGTGCTCGCCATCGTCTTTCTGGGCAAGCAGATCATGTTCTCGACCTTCGACGTGAACGGCTATCGCGCCGCCGGTTATCGGGAATGGCCGATCGAACTGCTGACCCTGGTCCTCACTACTGCCACGGTCGTGACCGCGATGCCCGCCGTCGGTGCCATATTGGCCATCGCCCTGATCGCAGCTCCGGCCGCGGCGGCCCGCCTCGTCTCGCGCACGACCACCCAGATGTTTGTCATCGCCCCCGTGCTCGGTGCGGTGTCGGGATTGGCCGGCGTGCTGCTGTCGCGTTCACTCGACGTTGCGGCCGGCCCGACGATCGCCCTGACGGCGACCGGGCTGTTCATGCTGGCCCTTGTGCTTCAACGGCTCGCCGTTACCGTTCGGGCACCCCGCGAAGCGGATGCACGCCGAGCGCCGCGAAGATCGCTACGGTTAAAGGCATGAAGCGAAATACCTGGCAGCGTGAGGCCGTGCGCGGTGCCCTCGGCGCCAACGACGGCTTCGTCAGCGCCCAGGCGCTGCACTCCGCGCTGCATTCGACCGGATCTCCCATCGGCCTCGCTACGGTCTACCGCGCCCTCGCCGACCTCGCGACCACGGGTTACGCAGATTCACTGCAGTCGCCAGAGGGCGAGAGCCTATACCGCTCGTGCAGCACCAACGAACACCACCATCACCTGATCTGCCGCCATTGCGGACTCACGGTCGAAATCGAAGCGGATGCCGTAGAAACGTGGGCGCACAATGTCGCCACGGAGCACGGCTTCACACAGGCGGCCCACGTCGTGGACGTTTTCGGGCTGTGCGAGCGTTGCACGGCCGTCGCGGCGACGTCCGCAAATCTTACGTGACAGAGACGTTGCGCAACATTCGGTCCTGACTGCCGTTTAGATCACAAGGGTCGCTTAGGTTGTAGACATGAGCTTCTGCGCTCGAGCAGCGTACATTGCCGGGGGTGAAGCGTGATTGTGGGTGGGGGGAACAATGGAGGTTGAGCCGCGCGAGACTGCGAGCACGACGATCAGCCTGCTCCTGCGACATGTACGACGGCACGGCGGAGAGACGGCGGTCGTCGAGGTGCTCAACCGCGCCGGAGTGAAGCAGGGTGCGGCAATGCTCGAGGATGCCTCCTCGTGGGTGAGCTACGACACGCGAATTCGGTTGTTCGAGGCTGCGACAGCCGTACTCGATGACCCGAACACCATGTTCGCGGTGGGTGCCGACGCTGTAACGGGCGACATCCAGCCGGTGCTCGTGCAGCTGCTGAGCATGCTGGCTTCCCCAGCCGCAATCTATCGCGCGCTGCCGCGAATGGTGCCGAAATTCACCACGACGTCCACGATCGACGACATGCAGGTCGGCCGGACCAGCGCCACGGTGCGCTACCGGCTGCACGATGGTTATCCCCACTCCCGCTTGGACTGCCAATATGCTCAAGGGCTGTTCTCGGCTGTTCCGGTCGTTTTCGGCCTCTCACCGGCGCGGGTTGCTCACCCGACGTGTCAGTCCGATGGACACGCCGCGTGCGAATATGTGGTCACCTGGTCGATGCGCTTTCACTGGTGGTCGTGGCGCAGGAGGAAACGCTTCGTGGAGGACTCCCTTTCGGTTCTTCGCGACAAGGTGCGTGAGGTGCAGTTGGCCGCCGCCGACCTGGTCCGCAGCGATCACGTCGACGAGGTGCTGGCGCGGATTGTCGAAGGCGCCGCCTCGGCAGTGCTCGCGCCCGGGTACCTCCTCATCCTGGCGTCTGACGATGGCGGTGCACCGATCGTCCGCCATCGCGGACTCAGTGCCAAACGTGCCGACGATTTGGCCGAAAGGATTCTGCGCGCAGAGGATTTGAGCACGTCCGCGTTGGTTGTAGATATTTGTTCCACTCGCAAGCTCCACGGGTATCTGGCCGCCGTATTCGCGGAGGGGCATGCAGCCATGAACGGAGATCGCTCTCTGCTCGAGGCCTATGCGGGACACGCGGCGGCGGCCCTCGACCTGTTCACAGCGCTCGAAGAGTCCCGGTGTGAAGGGGCGCGAACGGCTGCGCTGCTCGGCCTCGCACACGAGCTCGCAACCAGCGACAGCGTCGAGGTCCTCGCCGGTATCGTCGCCTCGGCCTTGCCCGCTATTGTCAGCGCCGAGATGGCATCCGTCTTGCTGTGGGACGCCGAGCGGGGTGAGCTTCGCCCGATCGCGGCCGAGGGGCTGGGGGAATCTGAACGGGAGCTCCTCCTGCAGTCGACCATCCATGTGGAGCAGACCCCGGAGCTGATGGGACTGCTCACCAAACGGGAACGCGTCGTGGTCACCGCGGAGGGGGCCAGCCCGGCCTTGTCCAGTCTGCTCCGCGCTATCGGTGCGCACAGCACAGTCGCTGTACCGCTTCTCGCCGGCGACGTATTTCTGGGAGTTGCCACGGTCAGCTGGGGCGCTCCGGTTGGGCCTGAAAGAATGACGGACGCCGCCGTCCGGCTGGACGGGGCGAGCCACCAGTGCGCCACAGCGATGCAAAAGGCGAGGTTGCTCGCCACGGTCAGACATCAGTCGCAGCACGACTCCTTGACCGGCCTTCCCAACCGGGCTTTGTTCGCACTGAACCTTGACGCCGCGCTCTCGGCCTGCCGTGCCGACACCCTGACCGCAATTGTGTTCTGCGACCTGGACGACTTCAAGCGGGTCAATGATCAATTGGGCCACCGTGCGGGCGACGAACTCCTGCGGCAGGTTGCCGCACGGTTGCGCACGCAACTCGGTAACGCGGGCACCCTCGGTCGACTGGGCGGCGACGAATTTGCCCTCGTCATCGACGATGTATCCAGCGAACAGGAGGCCATCGACATGGCCGACCGAGTCGTCGAGTCTCTGAACCGGCCATTCCGAGTGGACGGCCGGGACCTGCGCATATCCGCCAGCGTCGGGGTGTCGGTGCACGAGGGCCAGGGCGGTCATGGGGAGAGGCTTCTGGACGCGGCCGACAGCGCAATGTACTCGGCCAAGCGAACGGGGCGCAATCAGGTTGCCGTTGCCGGCCGCGTAAGGAGTGCCGACGGGCAAAATTCGCTTGTTTCGGAGCTGTCCTCCGCGCTGGAAGCGGACCAGATGAGATTGTTCTTCCAGCCTGTTGTTGACATTTCCTGCCCCACAACAGATCGGGTGGTCGGTGCCGAGGCACTCGTCCGTTGGGAGCATCCGCGGCTCGGAATACTGGTGCCAGCGGCATTCCTGCCGCTGGCACAGGAGATGGGCCTCATTGCCGACCTCGACCTGTGGGTGGTCGGGGAAGCGTGCGCGGCCGCTGCAGCGTGGCCGCAACCAGGCGAGTCACCCCTCACCGTAGCGGTCAATCTCGATGCCTCCACGCTCGAAGACGAGCGACTCTTGCCGACCGTACGAGCGGCGCTCAATCGAAACAACCTGCGTCCTGAACGGCTCCTCCTTGAGGTTGTCGAGAGCAGGGCACTCATCGATCTGCCCGGCATCGTCGAGCGGCTGGTCGAGTTGCGTCGGCTGGGAGTTCGAATCTCACTCGATGACTTCGGCACCGGGTATTCCACTCTCACGTGGCTCAATACCCTCCCGGTCGACCAGATCAAGATCGATCGAAGCTTCATTACCAATGTCCCCGACGAGGTTTCCACCTCTCTCGTGCAGGGCATCCTGGCGCTCGCAGCCAAACTCAACGTGGAAGTGATTGCCGAGGGGGTGGAAACCATCGAGCAACTCGACATTCTTCGAGCCAGTGGATGCGTTCTGGTTCAGGGTTACCTGTTCGGTCGCCCGAAACCGACGCTGGAAACGCGGCTCGTCGGTTCAGCGCCTCTGGCCAGTGTGATCTCGACCATGGCAGGTGCCGATTTCACACCGGCGGCCGAGGCCAGGATCGTCTGAGGCGATGGAGGCGATGGAGGCGATGGAGGCGCTGCCCGGCCGCCGCCGCCGTATCCGCCGGCGGCGTCGCCCGGTTTGCGCCCGGGCCGTCGACCCCGTATCGTTGAAGCCTGCTGCGCCTCTGCGCGCGCATTGCGGCCTGTCCATTTAGGTGCAGTCCGCCGACAAGGGATCTTGGGAAGGGCATTCGCCCTTCGGTAATGGAGGAAACCATGGCATCTGTTTGCCAGGTGACCGGAGCTGTTCCCGGCTTCGGACACAACATTTCGCACTCGCACCGGCGCACCAAGCGTCGTTTCGACCCGAACGTTCAGAAGAAGACGTACTACGTGCCGTCGCTTCGTCGCAAGGTCACCTTGACCTTGTCCGCAAAGGGCATCAAGGTCATTGATGCTCGTGGTATCGAGAGTGTTGTCAAAGACGTTCTCGCTCGTGGGGTGAAGATCTAATGGCTAAGGCTCATGACGTACGTCCGATCATCAAGCTTCGTTCCACGGCCGGAACCGGTTACACCTATGTAACCAAGAAGAACCGCCGTAACGACCCCGACCGTCTCGTGCTCAAGAAGTACGACCCGGTCATCCGCAAGCACGTTGACTTCCGTGAGGAGCGCTAAAAATGGCGAAGAAGAGCATGATTGCCAAGAACAACCAGCGCAAGGTCATCGTCGAGCGTTACGCCGTCAAGCGCCTGGAGCTCAAGAAGGCCCTGGTTGACCCTGCTGGCACCGACGAGTCGCGTGAAGCCGCTCGCAAGGGCCTGCAGAAGCTGCCGCGCAACGCGAGCCCGGTGCGCCTGCGCAACCGTGACGCCGTTGACGGTCGGCCCCGTGGCCACCTCTCCAAGTTCGGCATCTCGCGCGTACGTTTCCGCGATATGGCGCACCGCGGCGAGCTGCCCGGCATCACCAAGTCCAGCTGGTAACTCCTTCTGGCAGCCGATGATGTTCAGCTTCAACGGCCTTTGATTCATCCGATCGGGATGTCGACTCACAGTCGGCATCCCGATTTGTGTTGCGCCCGGTGAAGGCAAAGGTTTGCGCGCACAGCGAAAAGTACGCGAATCGCCGGGTGAAAGTGTCAAAAACGGTCGCAAATCCGCGGAATCTAGCGGATGTCTGCTAGATTTCATCTCGGTCGAACCGACCAACGGAGCGGCACAACCTGCCGCGCCCGCATCACAAACATCGCTGTTAACACAGACGAAGGTCCGAGGAGGACACTCAATGGCTGACAAGTCGCTGAACAAGACCGAGCTCGTTGCCAAGGTTGCCGCTGACTCCGGACAGAGCCAGGCCGCCGTTGATGGCGTTCTGAACGCTTTCTTCGCAACCCTGGCCGACACCGTTGCCAACGACGGTAAGGTCACCATCCCGGGATGGCTGGGAGTCGAGCGCACCGCTACGGCCGCCCGCACCGGCCGCAACCCGCAGACCGGCGAAGAAATCGCCATCGCAGCCGGCCACCGCGTCAAGCTGACCGCCGGAAGCAAGCTCAAGGCTGCCGCCAAGTAGCTTCTAGTGAGAACGGGGCGTCGACGCGAGTCGGCGTCCCTTTCTGGTTTCCCGGGCACCGTACGCGACGGATCTTCAGGACTGGGCGAATAAGCTAGGAGAGTGCCCCGTCTCGTCCGCGTTCTCGGACCGGCAGCCCTGCTGCTGGTCGCTGTCTTGTCTACCCTTGTCGCGTTGGCCTACGGTGGTGGCGCTGCGGCGCAGCTGCTCGCCGACCCGGGGCCGGTGGTGCGCTGGGGGCTCCCCCTGGCCAAGCTCGTGGTCAACATCGCGGCGGCGGGCACCATCGGTGCACTGGTGCTCACGCTGTTCGCGCTCAGCCCCAAGGAACGCGAATTCAACACCGCCCTGGACTTCGCCGCAGCGTCGTCGGCACTGTTCGCCGTGGCATCCGCTGTCACGGGCTTTTTGACCTTTCTGCAGGTCACCAATGTGCCGTTTGGCGTCAGCGATCAGTTCAGCGCCACGGTCGGACAGTTTTTCAGCCAGATCGAACTGGGGCAGGCCTGGCTTGCGACGACGTTGATCGCCGCCGGCGTCACCGTGTTGTGCTTTGCCGTGCGCAACCAGACGGCGCTGGTCTTCGTGTCCGTGCTGGCCCTGACCGCGCTGCTGCCGATGGCTCAGCAGGGCCACTCGGCAGGCGCTGCGGGCCACAACGCCGCGATCACAGCCCTCGGCCTGCACCTCGTCTTCGCGGCCATCTGGCTGGGCGGCCTGCTCACCATCATCGTCCTACGCACCCAGCTGGACGGCGAACGCATCCGTCAGGTGATCGGGCGGTACTCCTCGCTCGCCCTGATCTCCTTCATCGTGGTGGCCGCTTCTGGCTATGTCAACGCTGAACTGCGCGTTGGCAGCTGGGACAACCTGTTCAGTCCCTATGGCTTCCTCGTGCTGGTCAAGGTCATCGCCCTCGTCGCCCTCGGCGGTTTCGGCATTCTGCAACGTCGATTCTTCATCAAGCGGATGCAGCAGAGCGAGCTGGCGCGCGGACGCTGGTTCTGGTGGCTCGTCGTGACCGAGCTCGGCTTCATTGGCCTCGCATCGGGTGTGGCTGCCGCGCTGGCCCGCACGGCGACCCCTATCGCCCAGGTGGTCGCAACGGAGATTCCTCAGTCCACGCCGGCGCAGGTTCTCACCGGCGAAGTGCTCCCGCCCGAGCTGACTTTTTCGCGGTACTTCACGGAGTGGAATTTTGACCTCGCCTGGACTCTGTTCTGTGCCTTCGGCATCTTCTTCTACCTGGCCGGTGCCTGGCGGCTGCACCGCCGCGGCGACGCCTGGCCGATTTACCGCAGCGTGCTTTGGATTCTCGGCATGCTCACCCTGTTCTACATCACCAACGGTGGCGTGAACGTGTACGAGAAGTACCTGTTCTCTACCCACATGCTCGTGCACATGGTGCTGACCATGCTCGTGCCGCTGATGCTTGTGCCGGGCGCTCCCGTGACGCTGGCAGCGCGTGCGATCGCCAAGCGGCAGGATGGCAGCCGTGGCGCACGCGAGTGGATTCTCACCGCCGTGCACTCGCGTTTCGCCGGCATCGTCGCCAACCCGATCGTCGCCGCCGTACTGTTCGGCGTTTCGCTCTGGGTGTTCTACTACACCTCGATCTTCAGTTGGGCGACGACGGACCACATCGGCCACCAGTGGATGATCGTGCATTTTTTGATCACCGGCTATCTGTTCGTACAGTCCCTGATCGGCATCGACCCGGTACCGTACCGGTTGCCGTACGCGTTCCGCCTGCTACTGCTGCTCGTGACCATGGCGTTCCACGCGTTCTTCGGCCTCGCCTTGATGAGCGGCACCGGGCTGCTCCTGGCCGACTGGTATGGCGCGATGGGCCGCACCTGGGGCCCCTCGGCTATCGTCGATCAGCAGATGGGCGGCGGTGTCGCCTGGGGAATCGGCGAATTGCCGACCTTCGTGCTGGCCGTCATCGTTGCAATTCAGTGGAGCCGCGACGACACCAAGGTCACGAGAAGGCTGGATCGCAAGGCCGACCGCAACGAGGATGCCGAGTTGATCGCGTACAACGCGCAGCTGTCCCAACTCGCCCAGCGCGACAAGCAGCCCCGTAGCCACTGAGGCCGGGCAGCGGGCAGCCTCCACGGGCCGCGAAGCCGCGTGGTCGGCTCACGCCGAAAGCTCCCTAGTGCAGCTGGATCGCCAGGGCGCCGCTGGGCTGCACGGTGACGCTGAGCCCCATCGTGAACGGCACGTCTTCGTCGCGAGTGGTGACGTCGCCGTCGAACAGCGACTGAACGTCGACCACGATACGGGCCTGCCCGGGTGCGGCGACCATCTCGAACGACAGCTCGCCGGCGGTGAGTGTGACGGGCGGGTACGCCGTGATCGACCAGGCGGGAGTGCTCTCGATGCGATCATCGATCGTGATGCCCCATGGGCAACTGGTGGGTTGCAACACCGTCTGGGTGGCGCAGGCGTCGAGGAATTTGTCCAGTTCCGACTGCACCTCGGTCACCATGACCTTGTTCGGCAAAGCGTTCACCTCGACGGCGGTCGGCCCGGCCGCCGTCACGCTCACGGTGGATTTCTTCGCGGTCAGCATGGCCGACTCGTGTTCAAAGGTGTACCGGTTCGGTGCGAAGGCGAGATATGCGGCGGAGGTCGAGAAGGTGGCCGGGGCATCCGCTGCCGTGTGGGCGCGAGTGTCGAGGGTGAGACCGTTGACCGTGAATGATCGTTCATGCAGTACCGACACCTGTAGCACCGCGAGCGGGCTGATGGTGAACTTCCAGGCGTTGAATACACCAGCGAAGGTGCCGGCGCGCTCGACGGTGAACGCCATGCTCGACGCGGTGCCGTTCAACACGAAGTCGAACACGACGGTCTGGGCGGTCCCGTCGTCGTTGGTGGCGGGCGTTGCGGTAGCGCTGGCGAGTTCGATGTTGCGCAGGCCGCCCAGAACGGATGCCCGCAGCAGCGTCTTCGGCAGGTCCGCCGCTGTGTCGTCGCTCAGTCCCCAGGCGGCCAAGTCGGCCTTGCCGGGCATGACCCCGCCGAACGCGAGGGCTCCGACGGTGTCGCCGCGGCCGAGGGCGTCGAGGTACTGCTCCACAAAGCCGCCGGCGCTGTATACCGTGCGATTGAGGGCGCTGATGGTGCCTCCGAGCCCGGCGGCGAGGAGCGCAGCGACCACCACAATGGCGAGAACGGCCCGGGGCATACTGCCGCGGCGCCCCCTCGCCCGATGCTGTTCGGCCGGAATGGTCACTCCAATATTCTATGGCGGGAGGGTCGGCCAGGCAGCCAGTGCCCGGTCCCGCGCCCGCACGGGCTGCTGGGCGGTTACAGTGGAACGTCCCCCGTGCAGCATTCGCCTGCCAGAGAAAGTGTGCCGTGTCCGAGATTCCGCTCAGCCGTGAACAGGCTCTGGTCTTCGCGGCGATCGAGGGCACCAAGCAGAACGTCTTCGTCACCGGGCGGGCCGGAACGGGCAAGTCCACCCTGCTGAACCACCTGTCGTGGAACACGAGCAAGCAGATCGTGATCGCCGCTCCCACCGGAGTCGCGGCGCTGAACGTGGGCGGCCAGACCATCCATTCGCTCTTTCGCCTGCCGATCGGGGTCATTGCCGACAGCCCGATCGACCAGAACGACCAAGTGCGCAAGCTCCTCAATACCATCGACACCCTCGTCATCGACGAGGTGTCCATGGTCAACGCCGACCTGATGGACGCGATCGACCGCAGTCTGCGCCAAGCTCGCCAGCGGCCGTTCGACGTGTTCGGCGGGGTGCAGATCGTGCTGTTCGGCGACCCGTACCAGCTGGCCCCGGTTCCCGGCGGCCCCGACGAACGCGCCTATTTCGCCGACCACTACCGGTCGATGTGGTTCTTCGACGCCAAGGTCTGGCGTGATGCCGAGCTCCGCATCTTCGAGTTGACCGAGATTCACCGCCAGCACGATAACGACTTCAAGCTCATGCTCAATGCCGTGCGTCACGGCCAGGTCACTGCCGAGATCGGCGGTGCGCTCAATGGCGCCGGAGCGCGAACCCCGCCGAGTGAGGGCGTGATCACCCTCGCGACGCGTAATGACGCGGTGAACCGCATCAACGCATCCGCTTTGAAGAAACTGTCGGGCAAGTCGCTCACCGCGAAGGCCGATATCACCGGGGATTTCGGCGGCAAGCAGTTTCCCGCTGATGAGGTGCTCGAGCTCAAGGTAGGCGCGCAGGTGATGTTTCTGCGCAACGATTCGGCGCCGGGCGGTGGCCTGCGCTGGGTGAATGGCAGCATCGGCACCGTGACCAAGGTCACCTCAACCGTTTTCGTCAACATCGACGGCGATGTGCACGAGGTGGAACCGACCGTGTGGGAGAAGTACAAGTACACCTACAACGCCGCGACCAAGAAACTGAGCCGGGATGTCGTGGCGGAATTCACGCAGTTTCCGTTGCGGTTGGCCTGGGCGGTCACCATCCACAAATCACAGGGTGCCACCTACGAGCGGGCCATCGTCGACCTTGGTGCACGGGTATTCAGCCCTGGCCAGACCTATGTGGCGTTGAGCCGGCTGACCAGCCTCGATGGGTTGTACCTCACCCGGCCGCTGCGCCCGAGCGACATCATCGTCGATGAGAACGTCAAGCGGTTCATGAACATCGAGGTCGTACCGCCGGTGGCGGACCTGGCGGGGCTGGATTCGTCACGTGCGGGACCGACGGACCCGGAAACCGGGCTACCCGCCTGACACTGTCGGCGGGGTCCGTTTCATGCGCGGCGGCAAACCTAGTGACCCCCGTGGCCGCCTGGGTCTGGCACATCCAACTCGACCACTCTGTGCGAACCGTGGGGTACCGCAAGGGAGCCGACGTCTGTGGCGGCGAGGGCCGGGGTGGTGAGCGCTGAGAGGAGAAAGCCCCCGACGACAAGGCCGGTAAGGAAACGCCAGCCACCGGGACTGGCTGCACCGACGGATGGAGGGTTTCCGCTCGAAGCGCGCCGCATTGCGAGGGCCACAGTGGCGGCCACATATATGTTGAACAGCGATGCCATGGTCATCGGGTACCAGGGCAGACCGGTCTGGGCGCTCGGGACGCCGAGACCACTTCCGAGGGCAGCGATAGCCCCCCAGATGAATACCGGTATGAGAGCCGCGCCCACGACGACGCGAGGTGCAATCACGCGGCCGCTGGCAAGGGTGGCGATTCCCCAGCTGAGTTCAGCAATGCCGAACCCGACCAGGAGAACCGACAGGAGAAACGGAGCGGTCACGCCCACGGCCAGGTGGATCAGGGCGGCGCCGAGAGCGGCAAAGCCGAGCCAAGTGCGAATGACCGTGGACATGATGATGCTCCTTGGTGAATCTTCTGCTGCGAAGGGATGGAGTGGTGCTGGGGGCCGGTCGTTAGGCCGTGGCGTGGTTGCGAACCGTCTTGTCGGCGGTGAGACCAACCCCGAGGAGCACGATCGCGCTGGCGAGGTGCAGGAAGTGGTCAGCGGTGTTGAGCGCCAGAATGTTCAGCGAGGTGCTCGCGATGAAGAATCCAACGATGCCCAGGAGCAAATACACGGCGCCGATGGTGCTGTTGGTTGCCTTGGCGGCCGAAGCGTTGGAGAAGCCGGCAATGAGCAGGGCGGCACCGATCAAAAGGTGCGCAACGTTGTGCAATGGATTGACCTCGAAGATTCCGAGAAGCAATTCGCCCTGGGTGGCGATGAAGCCGACGCCGCCGGTGACGGCAAAACCGAGTAATCCGACGAGGACGTAGACCGCGCCGAAGACGGTGGCGATCAGGCGATTGGGTGATGTGCGCATTTTAGGTGCCTCCTATGTGATTCACGGCTGACCCGTGGTTGCTTAGTGTTCGGAGCTCCATCCACTTCGGATTGGTACTGATTGTGCCCCCAATCTGCCCTTTTGGGTATTGGTGCAGCCACGGGTCCGGACATGCCGCAGCGCGGCACCCGGATCGGATGCCGCGCTGCGGGAAGGAGGCGAAACGGTCTTGCGGTGGTATTACGACTTGGCGTGGCGGCGGTTGGCGATTGCGCCATAGATAAGGAGAACAATGAGCGAACCGACGATCGCGAGGACCCACGTCGTCACGGAGAAGAACTCGCCCAGGCTGACGTTGAACAGGAGCCCGCCCAGCCACCCACCGAGGAAGGCTCCGATGACTCCGAGCAGCAGGGTGATGAACCAGCCTCCGCCCTGTCGGCCGGGCAGGATTGCCTTCGCGATAGCGCCGGCGATGAGACCGAGCAGGAGGAATCCGAGGAAACTCATGAGACTGCCTTCCAGTAGACGTGTGCAAAACGGGCGTGTGCCGTTCGCGTGAACCTACCCATGTGCCTGCTTGTCGTCAATGGCGTGAAATCGACGATTTGGCGGCAGTCCGCGAAAAGCGGATGCCCGCCGGCGGGTGAGCCGTGCGCCCGCGTCATGCACGCGCTCAGTCGAGCCAGTAGTCATCCTCGACGTAGGACCGGCCGACGGTCGGAACGCTTTCGGCGACGTCAGGCACGTTCTGGTCGGTGATGGTCTCAAGCTTCACCACCGAGCAGGCCGTGATGAGCAGGGACACGTGCGTCTGCACGGAGCTGACGATGTCTATGAAGCCACCGCCGCTATGGACGGCAGCGGCCACGGTCGCTTTGAGATCTGCGATGTTGTACTCGTTCGACAGGTAAAACCATTCATCATTGATCGTCAACCGGTAGCTCTGCATTGCCTGGTCCGTTTCATTGTGGCGAGTCCGTGGGCGCACTGGTCAACAAGACGCAGCGAAGAATTTCTTGCACGCTGAAATAGCGCGAACACTCTTGATTTCCAAATGTACGGGAAATAACTCAAAGATGAAACTATTTAGGCTGTGAGAAGATTACGAATTGATCTATCCGGTACACTTGCGGTACGGAAACGGTGGGATGGGTGTTTCTGCGGGCCTGCAACGTTGGCAAAAACATAGACCAGAGGTCAGGAATACACATGGACGACGTAGACAACGTGCTCCGCACGTGGGACTGCCTGTCGGTACCGGCGCTCGCTCTTCTTCGAGCAATGGATCACAATCGCAGTCGGGTAGCGGCCGAGAACGGTGTGTCTATCAGTGAGCTGCGAGCTCTAACTCGGATAGCCGAGGTAGGGAGCATCACCCCCAAATTGCTTGCACAGTCCCTGGAGATGACGACGGGCGCCGTGACCGCGATCTCGAATCACCTCGTGGCACTGAATATGCTCACCCGTGTGCCGCACCCCCGCGATCGTCGAAGCCTGCTGCTGGTCCTGACGCCGGCTGCGCAACAGACTGCCCAGAGACTGCACGACGAATTTCAGACGCTGTTCGCCCATGCCGCCCGCAACGTGACACCAGACGTCCAAGCGCGGCTGGGGTCGCTTCTCACCTCGATGGCGGTCGCTATCACGTCAGACAGCGACGTGAGCGCGGCGAAGCCGACGGCGTAGGCATCCCGCCAGGGATCGGCCTAGGGGTGGCGGGTTCCCAGACCGGACAGAAGAGCTCGGTATCCCTCTCGGTACGTCGGATAGGTGAACGTGAAGCCGGTGTCCCTGAGGAGCTGGTTGCGCAGCAGCTTGTCGCCACCGCGCTGGCTTTCGCGATTGGCGACCGGGCCTGATACCGGCGCCAGAGTGGGCTCGGCGAGGCCGAGTTCGGCGGCGAGAAAAGTGAGCACCTCATTGCCAGGGACCGGGGCGCTATCGACGCCGAGATAGAGGGGTGCCGGTTCGTCGTCACGAACCAGCAGGTGCACGATCGCGGCGGCTGCGTCGTCCCGGTGGATGCGGTTGGTGTGGCGCGAGTCGGCCGACAGAATTGCGCGTGCGCCGCGCACCTGGTCGATGAGGCGCTCACGACCCGGGCCGTAGATGCCGGACAGGCGCAAAACCGTGGCGGTGGGTATGCGGGAGTGCAGCATCCGCTCGGTGTCGAGCACGATGGAATCCGTGCCCGGTTTTGGGTGCGCGGGAGTCTGCTCGTCGACCCAGCTGCCGTCGTTGACGTCGTAGACGGCCGTTGACGACACCAGCAGCACACGGCGCGGGGTGATGCGGGCGTGATCGAGGGCATCGAGTAGATTGCGCAGGCCGTCGAGGTAGGCCGCGCGATAGGCATCGATTGTGGGGCTGTCGGCGGAGATGGCCACGACGACGAACTCGGTGTCGGACGGAATCACGGGTTTCTCGATGCTCAGGTCGATGGACTGGCCCGTGACATCCGCGGGAAGGACGCTCGCGTTGCGACGCAGTCCGACCACCGTGTGCCCAAGCCGGGCGAATCGCAGGCCTACCTCGGTGCCCAGGTCGCCGCATCCCGCAATCAGTACCGTCATCTGTCTCCTTGTCCGGTTCCACGGTATCGGGCGCAACCTGATTCTCGCTCATAACGCCTCGAAACACTGCAGATAACATGAAGTCATGCCTATTGTTCCCGACACGTCCGACTGGACCTGGGTGCTCCAACGCCCCTGCCCCGCCTGCAAATTTCGTGCCCGTGAGGTAGCAGTCGACGACCTGCCGCGCCTGATTCGCGAGAACGCCGCCGCCTGGCCTGCGGTGCTGGCACGAGCGGATGTTGCGGTGCGGCCCGACGATCACACCTGGTCGCCGCTGGAATACGCCGCCCATGTGCGCGATGTCTGTCGCCTATTCGACGAACGACTTCGTCGCATCCTCGACGAGGAAGACCCGCTGCTGGCGAACTGGGACCAGGACGCGACGGCGCTCGCCGAGCGATATGACCTGGAGATGCCGGAGACCGTGGGCCTTCAGCTCGTGGCCGCCGCGAAAAGCGTTGCCGATAGCTTTGCGGCCGTGCCGCCGGCTGCCCGCCAGCGCACCGCGCGCCGCAGCGACGGTCCGTCGTTCACGGTGGTGACGCTGGGGTCGTACTTTCTGCACGACATCGTGCATCACTGGCATGACGTGGCAGCTGTGACTTCCCCCGCTAGATGATCCGGTTCAGGATACTTGACACCGTGTGAAGTCTGGAGGTCACTATTTCAGCGGCGGCCGCGTTCTCAGAAAAGATGATCCTTGGAGCGCACCCACTGGGAAAGCGCCGGCTGTAGAGCTGCGGGTAACGGGCGAAGCGTTTCTCAATGCCGGGCATTCCGATCAGGATGACTTCCATATGGTCCCGGTCGAAATAGTCGCGGACCTGTTCGAGGCCGGTTGCTTTGAGACGGTCAGCTTCGTCGATGATAGGCAATTCGGTCCGGCCACTGGAGCAAGATTCCTCGTGCACGTAGGGATCGACGACACCATGCTCGGCATAGTCGAATTGCGCACTTGGAGTCGGTGGGGCTCGCCTGCGCCGATCCCGACGAAGCCAACCAGGCCCTGCAAGATGTTGGATATTAGTTCGCGGCGAGCAGCAGGAATGACCATGAGGTGATGGGCGGCGGTAGGTGCTGTGGCCATGTGTCAGAATTTACTGATGCACTCATTTTCCACTGGAATACCTGCGGCCAGCGCAGAGCTTCTGGCGCGGGCGTTCGCGGCGACGGCGCGTATGTCGTTGATTACGGACGCGCAACAGAACATCTTGCATGTGGGTAATTCCTTCACCACGATTACGGGATACGGCGCCGACGAAGTGCTGGGCCGCAACTGCCGCATGCTTCAAGGCCCGGGTACAGATCGTGCAGTTGTCGCCACTATCAGCGCCACATTGCGGGCCGGGGACGCCTTCGAGGGTGACATCCTGAATTACCGCAAGGACGGATCGCCGTTTTGGAACGATTTGAAGGTTACACCGCTGCGAGGCCCGGCAGACGAGATCACTCACTACGTAAGTACGCAAAGCGACATTAACACGCGTCGAGCGTTCCAAGACACTTTGCGCTTTCAAGCGCTGCACGATGTTGTCACGGACCTGCCTAACCGCCGCTACCTTGAGCAGCATTTAGCGCGGGACCGGGCAGACCTGCACGCGGGTGTCACGGCCATCGGTCTCATCAATATTAACGAATTCCGTCGGATCAACGAACAAGTTGGACTCCGCGGAGGTGACGAGCTCCTTCGTGCGCTGGGTCGTCGGCTTCGCAATTCGGCCGGTGAAGGGGTTTTTCTGGCGAGCATGAAAGGCGATGAATTCGCCGTCGTGATCGACGACCTCGGTTCGCTACGCGGTAGTGCAGATATTAACGACCAGCTCGAAGTGGTCCTTCGTCGTTTGCACGAGGCCGTTGAGCGCCCGTTTCAAGTGCTGGGGCAAAGCGTGAGCGTCAGCATCAGCATGGGAGTCGCTTTCTGCCCGCTGGATAGCGATGACATTTTAAATTGTCTTCGCGACGCCGAGGCGGCGTTGAAAGCGGCTCAGAGATGCCGACACGATCGTAAGCGCTGGTGGTATGTGGCACCGCCGGTTTCCGAGACTGGCACACAGGCGATAGCCATTTTTACGACGCCGCGTGCAACGCAGGCGGAACGGACCTTGCTGAACCAGCGCTTCGAAGCCCATCGGTGGCGCCTCTTCAACGGCGGATTGTCTATGTACATGCAGCCCGTCATTGACTTACGCACCGGAGATTTAAGCCGAGTAGAGGCTCTGGCGCGACTAATACTTGTCGATGGCACCGTTGTCGGTCCCGATCAGTTCCTTCCTTCACTCGACGATGCTGGCCACGATGAGCTGTTTCGTCTTGGTCTTGACGAGGCATTAGGCTGCCTCGCACGTTGGGACAGGGAGGGGCTGTCAACCCGGGTCTCGGTCAATTTGTCTCCGTCAACGCTTTACGACTCGAACTGTACCGGCTGGGTAAAGAGCGCCTTAGAACGCCACAGCATAAATCCGAGCCGCCTCTCGCTCGAGCTGCTAGAGACGGAGTCAGCGAAGTCCGCAGTGCAAATCGCTGCAATCAACGACCTGCGAACACTCGGAGTCGGGTTGGCTCTTGACGACCTGGGTTCCGGTCACGCGACTCTGAAGCGTTTGTCAGAGTTGCCTTTCGACTCGATCAAGCTGGACCGCGGCTTATTCGCGAGCCTGAATAATCGTCCGCTGGAGACACTCAGCATGCTCGCCACACTCACACAAATGGGACGCGATTTCAGAGTCGATGTCGTAGCGGAGGGCCTTGAAGATGCTCGCCTCGCTGAAGCTGCGGTCATGCTCGGGGTGCCATTGGGCCAGGGATACTTCCTTGCCCGACCGATGCCCGCCTCGTCGATACCCAACTGGGTCGCGGCATACAAATTCCCCCTTAGCGCTGGTACGGTGACGACCGCACTTGGCGCACTGGCCTACCATTGGAAATTTCTGCGTTGGGAATCACCGCATCCGCTGCCGCTATCGGTATGTCCGCTGACCGACTTTATGCAGCGCCACACGCCGCAGACCAGCCGAGCGGCCGCTTTGCATGAACAACAACACGAGCCTTTCAATGCGCCATCGACGGATGGTCAACAGCTGCAGGAATGGCTGGTCGAGTTGGTGCAGGACCACGCCACAGCAGCAGCCGACCTCTGACAAAACAGTGGAGCGGATGACGGGAATCGAACCCGCGCTATCAGCTTGGGAAGCTGAAGTTCTACCATTGAACTACATCCGCGCGCCCGCTGTCGGCCAACAACAATCGGAACCGTGCCAGCATATCAAGCTCGCGCCGCTAGGCTGGCACGGTGCTGCTCTCCGATCGCGATATCAAGGTTGAACTCGACGCTGGACGAATCGGTTTGGAGCCGCTCGACCCCGCCATGATCCAGCCCTCGAGCATTGATGTGCGCCTGGACCGCTTGTTTCGGCTGTTCGACAATCACAAGTACGCCTACATTGATCCGGCCGAAGACCAGCCGGAGCTGACCCACCTGATTGAGACCAAGCCCGACGAGCCGTTCATTTTGCACCCGGGCGAGTTCGTGCTCGGCGCCACCTACGAGCAGGTCACCCTGCCCGACAACGTGGCTGCCCGGCTCGAGGGGAAGAGCTCGCTCGGTCGCCTCGGTCTGCTGACGCACTCCACGGCCGGCTTCATCGATCCCGGCTTCTCCGGCCACGTCACGCTCGAGCTCAGCAATGTCGCGACGTTGCCGATCAAGCTGTGGCCAGGAATGAAGATCGGCCAGCTCTGCTTCTTCCAGCTGAGCTCCCCGGCCGAGACCCCCTACGGCTCCAGCGCATACGGCTCCCGCTACCAGGGCCAGCGAGGCCCGACGGCCTCACGCTCGTTCCAAAACTTTCACCGCACCACCATCGACCGCTGACGCCACCGCTTCGCGCGAGCGGATACCTGTGGGTAATCCGCAGGTAACCTCCGGTCGGGTAAAATCTGGGTATGACCTCCCTGCCCACCCGATTCGACGAGGCGCTCATCGCGCACGGCCCGACGCCGGAATATCCCGGGCGCATGCGCCGCTTCGGCCAGATGGTCGGATCCTGGGCCGCCAAGGGCTCCCGCCTCGACGAGACCACGGGCGAATGGATCGACCGCGACTTTGTCTGGATGGTCGAATTCATTCTCGACGGCCGGGCCGTGCAAGACGTGGAGGTCATCGCGAGCGCGACGCATCCGTCCGGCTTTGAAACCGTCGCCACCACCGTGCGTGTCTACGACCCGTTCGCCGGCGCCTGGCGGGTGAGCTATTTCGCCCCGACCCTCGGGGAATACTGCCAGCTCGTAGCCACCGCGTACCGGCACGGCGTGCGCCAGGAGGGTACTCGCACCGACGGTCGCCCGATCCGCTGGAATTTCACCGCCATCACCCCCGACAGCTTCAACTGGGAGGGCTGGGTCTCGGCTGATGAGGGCGCGACTTGGCAACTGGTCGCTCGCACCGAGGCCACCCGCATCCGCTGAAGAACGGATGCTGATGGCCTCGGTGTGAGCGCTGCTTAGAGTGCGAACTTGAAACCGAGGTCGGCGGGGTACTCGCCGAGCGCGGTGAGGTTCGTGGCTGCGGCTTGCAGGGCAGCGAGGGTCAGGGCGAGGGTGCCGGGGCCGAAGCTGACTCGGCTGATGCCAAGTTCGGCGAGGCGCCCCAGCGGAACGAGTCCAGGCGCGCCGATCACCGAGATTTTGCCGTTGACCTGTTCGATCGCGCGCGACACCTTGTCTTCGTCCGTGAGACCGAGGAAGAAGATGACGTCGGCTCCGGCGCCGAGGTAGGCATTGGCGCGGGCGACGGCCTCATCCCAGTCGCCGCCGCCGGCGAGGGTGTCTACGCGGGCGTTGATCACCAGCGGAATGCCGCTCTGGTCGGCTCCGGTACGGGCGGCTGCCACGCGGGCGGCGGCGGTCTCGATGTCGAACTGCGGGGCCTTCCCGGCGCCGATGGAGTCTTCGATGTTGATGCCGACGATGCCGGATTCCTCGATCAGGCGACGCACGTTGCGGGTCACGCCGAGGGCATCGGGTGCGTAGCCCTTCTCGAAGTCGGCCGAGACAGGAAGGTCGACGGCGCCGGCGATGATCGTGGCAGCGATGATGGCCTCGTCGAGCGAGAGTCCCTCACCGTCTTGCAGACCACGCACGTTCGAGATGGAGTGGCTCGCAGTGGCGAGGGCCTTGACGCCGGGGGCATCGGCCACGATCTTGGCGGTGATGGCATCCCACACGTTGGTCACGATGAGAGGCTCGCCCGGTACGTGCAGCGAGAGCAGGAGTTCGGCTTTCTGGAGCTGGGTAGGTGTCATGCTTTTGAGTCTGTCCGGCTTCGTCCCTCTAAGCGAGGGGACAGCCTTATTTCAGCGGATACTCAGGCAAAGACGGGTTTGTGCCCAGCCAAGTAGGGCGGTGGAGGTCAGCGCGCCAGCTACCGGTGGGCGCGCCCGCTCTAGATGGTGCGCCCACCGGAACCGGGCGCGCCGAGACTTTCCGGCACACGGATGCGCTGGGTCTCCCGCTAACGGATCTGCTGCTGTTTCGCCGAAACCGGGATGAGCAGCAGCAGGCCCAGGAGCAGCACGAGCATGATGCCGAGAATGCCCCAGTAGGTCTCGCCGAAGAGTGTGACCATGATCGCGAAAGCGGTCGGCGCGAGAAAGCTCACGGCCCGACCGGTCGTGGCGTAGAGCCCGAAGACCTCGCCCTCGCGGCCGAGGGGAATGAGGCGGGCCAGAAAGGTGCGGCTGGCCGACTGGGCCGGCCCGACGAACAGGCACAGGGCCAGTCCCGCCGTCCAGAACACTATCTGCCCGCCGTCGTGCAGAAGGAACACTAGGAGGCCACTCACCAGTAGCCCGACCAGCGCGGTCACAATGATCGGCTTGGCGCCGAGCCGATCATCGAGCGCGCCGACGCTCATGGTGGCCACGCCCGCGACCACATTGGCCGCGATCGCGAAGATGATGACCTCGCCGGGGGAGAATCCGAAAACGGATGCTGCGAGCACGCCCCCGAACGTGAAGACGCCGGCCAGGCCATCACGGAACACCGCGCTCGCAATGAGAAAGTAGACCGTCTGGCGGCTGGTCTTCCAGAGGCGGGCGATGTCGTGGCCGAGCACGACGTAGGAGCGAAAAAAGCTGACCTTCGCGCGGCGGGCGGCCTGTGGTGCCCGATACTCCGGCACCCGCAACAGTACGGGCAACGCGAACAGCCCAAACCAGGCGGCCGCGAGCAGCATGGAGACCCGCACGGCTTGACCGTTGTCGGCGGTGACCCCGAACAAGCCGACCTCGGGCTGGATAAAGCCGAAGTACACGATGAGCAGCAGCACAATGCCGCCGAGATACCCCATGCCCCAGCCGAACCCGCTTACCGTGCCAATCGTGTGCGGCGTCGACACCTGCCCGAGCATGGCGTTGTAGTTGACCGCCGCGAATTCAAAGAAGACGTTGCCGGCCGCGACCAGAAACAAGCCGAGGAGCAGGTAGCTCGGGCTTGCCTGCACGAAGAACATGGCCGCCGTCAGTACCACGACGATGAGGGTATTGACGCCGAGCCAGAACTTGCGGCGGCCGGAGGTGTCGGAGCGTTGCCCGGTGATCGGGGCCAATGCGGCGATCACCAGACCGGCGATGGCCAGCGCCCAGCCGAGCTGGGCCGAGATGACGTCTTGGTCGCCGAAGGAAGAGCCGGTGATGTACACGGTGAAGACGAAGGTCGTGACGACCGCGTTGAAGGCTGCCGATCCCCAGTCCCACAACGCCCAAGCCAGCACCCGACCCCGCGTTGGAACGGCACCCGTGTCTACGGCGACAGTCTCGGTCATGTGCACAATCTACTGCCCCGGGAGATACATCTGGATTCGGCGGCCCACGGCATCCGCGCGAAACAGAGTTGAGTCACTCACACTCAACTTTCAGCCGCGAAAATTGACACCGGTTCAGCCGGTCTGGAATACTTGAGCCATCGAGGCTCAAGTCTTGAGATTACTTTGATGTTCGTTTCGCACCTGATTGAAGGAGAACAACCCACATGGCTCGTGCAGTAGGTATTGACCTTGGAACCACCAACTCTGTGGTGGCCGTGCTCGAAGGTGGAGAACCCACCGTCATCGCCAACGCTGAAGGCTTGCGCACCACCCCCTCGGTGGTCGCGTTCACCAAGGACGGCGAGGTTCTCGTGGGAGAAACCGCCAAGCGCCAGAACGTCACCAACGTCGACCGCACCATCTCCAGCGTCAAGCGCCACATGGGCACCGGCTGGAACGTCGCCATCGACGACAAGAAGTACACCCCGCAGGAGATCTCGGCGCGCATCCTCGCCAAGCTCAAGCGTGATGCCGAGCAGTACCTGGGCGAGAAGGTCACCGACGCCGTCGTGACCGTGCCCGCGTACTTCAACGACGCCGAGCGTCAGGCCACCAAGGAGGCCGGTGAGATCGCCGGCCTCAACGTGCTGCGCATCATCAACGAGCCCACCGCTGCCGCACTCGCCTACGGCCTCGACAAGGGCAAGGAAGACGAACTCATCCTGGTCTTCGACCTCGGCGGCGGAACCTTCGACGTGTCGCTGCTCGAGGTGGGCAAGGACGACGACTTCTCCACCATCCAGGTGCGTTCGACCGCCGGCGACAACCGCCTCGGCGGCGACGACTGGGACCAGCGCATCGTTGATCACCTGATTAAGCGCTTCAAGGAGACCACCGGCGTCGACGTCTCCAAGGACAAGATCGCCAAGCAGCGTCTCAAGGAAGCCGCTGAGCAGGCGAAGAAGGAACTCTCGTCGAGCATGTCGACGAGCATCCAGCTGCCCTATCTGTCACTGACCGAAAACGGCCCGGCCAACCTCGACGAGACGCTCACCCGCGCCCAGTTCGAGAAGATGACCGAAGACCTGCTCGACCGCACCAAGAAGCCCTTCCAGGACGTCATCCGTGAGGCCGGTGTCAAGGTCGGCGATATCGCCCACGTCGTTCTCGTCGGTGGTTCCACCCGCATGCCCGCCGTCTACGAGCTCGTCAAGAGCGAGACCGGCGGCAAGGACCCGAACAAGGGCGTCAATCCGGACGAGGTCGTCGCCGTCGGCGCCGCCCTCCAGGCCGGCGTGCTGAAGGGCGAGCGCAAGGACGTTCTGCTCATCGACGTCACCCCGCTGAGCCTCGGCATCGAAACCAAGGGCGGCATCATGACGCGTTTGATCGAGCGCAACACGGCCATCCCCACCAAGCGCAGCGAAACCTTCACCACGGCCGACGACAACCAGCCGTCCGTGGCAATCCAGGTTTTCCAGGGCGAGCGCGAGTTCACCCGCGACAACAAGAACCTCGGCACCTTCGAGCTGACCGGCATCGCGCCGGCGCCGCGCGGCATCCCGCAGGTCGAGGTCACCTTCGACATCGACGCCAACGGCATCGTGCACGTGTCCGCCAAGGACAAGGGCACCGGCACCGAGCAGTCGATGACCATAACGGGCGGATCCTCGCTCGCGAAGGAAGACATCGAGCGCATGGTACGCGAGGGTGAAGAGCACGCCGCTGAAGACAAGCGGCTGCGCGAAGTCGCCGAGACCCGCAACACGGCAGAGCAGCTCGCCTACTCGATCGAGAAGCTGATCAAGGACAACGTCGACAAGCTGCCCGAAGACGTGAAGAATGAGGTGCAGGCCGACGTCGATGCCCTCAAGTCCGCCCTCGCCGGCGACGACGACGACGCGGTGAAGACCGCGTTCGACAAGCTCAACGAAAGCCAGGGCAAGCTCGGCGAAGCCATCTACAAGTCCAGCCAGGCGGATGCCGCAGCCGGCTCCGACGAAGCCGGTACCGATAAGACTCCCGCCGAGGAGAACAAAGACGAAGACGTTGTCGACGCCGAGGTTGTTGACGACGACGAAGACGACAAGAAGAAGTAGGCCGCAACTATGGCTGACAAGAAACATCCAGACGACGACGCGTCCGCTGCGGGGGTGCCGGATGACGGCACCGCCGCGGGCGCGCCCGCGCCCGATGACGCAACGCCCGACGCAGCATCCGCTGCCGACGCTGATGCCTCGGCCGACGGGATCGAAGAAGACGAACTGACCGTTCAGGACATTCTGGATGCCGCGGAGCGCGAAGTTGCGGAGCCGACGAGCGAGCACCTCGCCGACCTCAAGCGCGTGACGGCCGAGTACGCCAACTACCGTCGGCGCACAGAGGCCAACCGCGCCATCGAGAAAGAGCGCGTGACCGGGGATATCGTCAAGATACTGATTCCGGTCCTCGACGACATCTACCGGGCCGAGAAGCATGGAGACCTCGTGCCGGACTCGGCCTTCGCCACGATCGCGGCCAAGCTGCGTTCGAGCGTTGAACGTCTCGGCCTCACCTCTTTCGGCGCGGTCGGCGACCCGTTCGACCCGACCATGCACGAGGCGATCTTCCAACAGCCCAGTGCGGCCGTCGACACCGAAACCGTCGGCGATGTCGCGGAGACGGGGTACTACCTCGGCTCTACGCTGCTGCGCGCGGCCAAGGTCGTCGTTCAGGTACCGAGCGATGGCTAGCCAGGACTGGTTCGACAAAGACTTCTACAAGGTTCTCGGAGTATCGAAAGATGTCACGCCGGCCGAATTGAAGAAGGCGTACCGCAAGCTTGCTCGCAAGTACCACCCGGACTCCAACCCGGGGAACCCCGCCGCTGAGGCGAAGTTCAAGGAACTGAGCGAGGCGCATTCGGTACTGAACGATGCCGCGCAGCGCAAGGAATATGATGCCGTACGAGCCATGGGCAGCGGGGCGCGGTTCGCCGCGCCCGGCGGCCGGGCCCCAAGCGGTGGGTTCGAGGACGCCTTCGGGGGAATGTTCGGTGGCGGAAGTCGTCAGCAGAGTTATACCTTCGAGCAGGGCGGTTTCGACGATATCCTCGGGGGTATGTTCGGAAGAGGTGGCGGTGGTGCGGGCGGTTTCGGCAACCCCACCGGCGGCTACCGCGGATCGGGAGCACCCACCCGCGGCCGCGACGTGATCGCCTCGACGACCATCGACTTCATCATCGCCACCCAGGGCGAGCAGATCAGTCTGCAGACGCAGGACGGCCGACCGATCAAGGTCAAGATTCCCGCCGGAGTCGCCGACGGGCAGAAGATTCGTCTGCGCGGCAAGGGCCAGCCGAGCCCCGATGGCGGAGAATCCGGCGATATCGTGCTGACGATCACCGTGCGCAAGCATCCGGTGTTCGAACGGGACGGCCTCAACCTGCGGGTGACCGTACCCGTCACCTTCGTCGAGGCGAGCCTCGGCGCGACGATCGAGGTGCCCACCCTCGGCGGCGCGCCGGTCAAACTGCGCGTTGCCCCCGGCACTCCCGGTGGCCGCGTGCTGCGGGTCAAGGGTCGCGGTGTCACCACGACCAAGGGCACGGGTGACCTGCTCGCCGTCGTGCAGGTCGCTGTGCCCTCGCACCTCTCAAAGGATGCGGAAGAAAAACTCGCCGCCTTTGCCGAAGCGCTGCCCAAGGAAAACCCGCGAGATGAACTGATCGCGCGGGCGCAGGGCTAATCGTGGACGAGACCACCCGGGTTTTCGTGATTTCCACGGCGGCAGAGCTTGCGGGAATGCATCCGCAAACCCTGCGCCAATACGATCGCCTGGGCCTCGTCAGCCCGGAACGCACCCCCGGCAAGAGCCGTCGTTACTCCATGCTCGACGTGGCAAAGCTCCGTGAAATTGCGGAATTGGGCTCGGAAGGTGTGAGTTTGGAAGGCATCCGTCGTATCCTCGAACTCGAGGATCACGTGCGCGGGCTCGAAAATCGCCTGCGCGAGTTGGAATCGACGCTCGCCGACGAACTACTGAACCGTCCGGGCCGCCGCATCTTCGCGGCTGGCTCGGCCGGCGATGTCATTTCGATGAAGGCGGGCACCCGCACCAGGCGCAGCAACCAGATTGTCATCTGGCGGCAGCCCAGACCATAGTTAGCTCCACGTTTCGCTTTCACAGCACGAACTGGTTGCACCAGCACCACTTTCAGGGAGAACCATGTCCGAATCGGGCACGCATGACCAGTCCGCGCCGCGGAATACCACCGCCGGCACTACGGCAAAGACGCAGTCGATGAGCGCCGTCGACAACGTGAATGAATTTGATTTCGATCGCTTGCGCCGTCGCCCCGACATCGAGGCAGAGAACCTGTTCGCTGTCGATGCGAGCGATCGGCTCATTCTGGATGAAGCCGCCGGTGCGCTTGCCGCGTACCGTGCCGGCGGGGTCGTCGTGCTCGAGGACCGCTACGGCGCCCTCACCCTCGGTGCCGCCGCCCTGCACAACGCCCGCGGCATCCGCGTCTATCAGGACGCGCTCTCGGGCGAATACGCGCTTGACAGTAATGCCTCCGGCGTCAACCTCACAGAGGCTTACCGGTCCCTTCCGCTCGGCGAAGAGCTGCTGAAAGACGCCCATGTCGTGCTTCTGCAGTTGCCGAAAAGCCTCGACGCGCTCGATGAGATCGCCGGTGCCATCGCCAAGTACGCCGCTCCGGACGTGATCGTCTTTGCCGGTGGCCGGATCAAGCACATGACCGTGAGCATGAACGAGGTGCTGCGCCGTCACTTCGGCGCCCTCAACGTGCGCCCGGCCCGCCAGAAGTCCCGGGTGCTCATTGCCTCGTCTCCACTGGCCGCGTCGACGACCAACTGGCCGCACAGCGAGCGGCATGAGGACTTCGACCTGACCGTGTGCGGCCACGGCGGCGTGTTTGCCGGCACCAGTATCGACATCGGCACCCGTGCGCTGCTCGAGGTGCTCGACCGCATGAAGCTCGACGCCGAGCGTGCCATCGACCTTGGCTGCGGCACCGGGGTACTCGCCGCGGCATTGGCCGCGCAGCGTCCCCTGCTGCGGGTGCTCGCGACGGACCAGTCGGCCGTGGCCGTGGCATCCGCTCGTGCGACCGTCGATGCGAACGCGCTCGCCGATCGCGTCATCGTGGTGCGCGCCGATGGCCTGTCTGGACAGGCGGATGATTCCGCCGACCTTATTCTGCTCAACCCACCGTTTCACATCGGGGCGTCCGTGCATGCGGGCCTCGCCGAGAAGCTGTTCATCGACGCGGCGCGGGTACTCGCTCCCGGCGGCGAGCTGTGGACCGTGTGGAACACGCACCTCGGCTACCGCCCGATGCTCACCCGCATCGTCGGCTCGACCCGTCAGGTCGGCCGCAACACCAAGTTCACCGTCACGGTGTCGACCGGCCGTTAGCGCCGACCGCTTTGGCTCAGGCGCGCACGAGCGGCTGGCCGTTGAGCACGTCGAGCTGCCAGGCAGCCCCGCCATCGGCGTGCGCGTGGTGGTGCTGCACGAGGTTGAGCGAAGCGTTACTGATGCTGCCGATGGGCTGGTCCAGGGCGTTTTCGAGGCTCAATCGGATGAGCGTGCCGTGCGCGACCACAATGATACGGGCCCCCGGGTGCTCGCGGGCGAGCTCGCGCAGGGCGTCGATGCCGCGCGCCGCGACCGTCTCTTCGGTCTCGGCACCGTGAAATCCGCCGGGAAAACGCAGGGCATCAAGTTCAGCGCCCGCGCACAAGCCCTCGGCTGGCCCGTAGTCGCGCTCGATCAGTGTGGGGAGGCGGCGGGCCACGTTGAGCCCAAGCCGTTCGCCGATCAGGTCAGCGGTTTCGGCCGCCCGCGATAACGGCGAAGAGACGATGAAATCCCAGTCGTAGCGGGAGAGGGAGGCGACGGCATCCGTTGCCTGACCGCGCCCGATGTCGTTGAGGGGGATGTCGGTGGCACCCTGAATGCGCGCTGCGGCGTTCCAATCGGTTTGGCCGTGGCGAATGAGGGCGAAGGTTGTCGTCGTGGTCACGTGTCTATTCTGCCTTGGCCGACTGGGAGTGTGCGGCGGCCCACGATCAGGGCGTCTCGCCGCGGCGCAGGCCTGGCCAATCGCGCGAGGTTCGTGACGGACCAGCCGAACAGCACGACGAGCAGAGCATTGCGCACGGTGAGCAGCAGGAGTGAGAACAGGTCGCCGTCGATGAGCGGCAGGTAGAAAATGGGGAAGATCAGCGTGGTCAGGCCCGCGATGGCCAGCATCAGCATGGCCGGCACGCGCCATGCTGCCCAGCTGCGGCCGACGCCGACCGCGACGACCGGCACCAGCCACAGCATGTATTGCGGCGATCCGACCTTGTTGAAGACGATGAATGCACCAACCAGGGCGAGCGCGCCGAGCAGCAGCAGCTGGCCGGCATCCGCTCGCCGACGTTGGGCCAGGAGCATGAGCACGAAGATCACCGCGATAGCGCCGAACATGACGGGCGTCATCAGGGCGGCGACCAGATCGGTGCCGGGGCCGCTCACCTCGCGAGTGGCTATCGAATAGTTTTCGTAGATGACCGTGCCGCGATGGCCGAGCGAGGCCAACCACACCCACGGGGTTGTGATGGGTGCCTCGAGCTGCAGTGCTCGGTCGGACTGTTCGGTGACGAATCCGGTGAGATAGCGAACACCGCCCAGCAGCCAAACGGATGCCGCCACCCCGGCCGAGACGACCGCTCCGGTGAGCACCACCGTACGTCGGCGGGGCGACGCGGTGACCACCGCGAGGAACACGGCGGCCGGCCAGACCTTGATCCAGGTGGCGAGGGTCAGCACGATCGCGGCGACGACTGGTCGGCGTGCCAGCAGTACGAGCCCGACGATGACGAGTGGTGCCGTGAGTCCTTCCAGCCGTAGCAGCCCGACCGGGCTCAGCAGGAATGACGCGAGCAGCCAGTACCAGGCTGACTTGTAGCCGCTGCGGCGACGTCCCCAATCGGTGAGTGCCCCCACAGCAACCGCGTTCAGCGCGGTCGTCATGAGCAACCAGAGCAGTTGGTAGAGCAGCGGGCCAGCGATGCCCGCGAGCACGATCGGAAGCAGGGCCCCGATCGGGTAGACCCAGACGGTGTCGATGCCCTGCCAGACGCCGTGCTCCAGTCCGAGCTCGGCCCAGGTGCGGTAGAGCGGAAGGTCGCCGAGCGCCCTGCCCGTGAGGATGGTCGGGAGCAGGGCGAACAGGAACAGTGCGTGCAGACCGAGAAAACCGAGCGCGAGGGTGCGTGGGCGTTGCAGCGTGAGGCGCCGAGCCGGGGTGAGTGCCCGCGCCAGGCGGGCATCGACCCGATCGAGAATGGTGGACATAGGACCGTTTCTGCAGCGTGCACGGAGGTGCCGGTGCGTGCAGTCTAGGGGTGTTACATGAAATGTCGGTGTCGCCTCAAGCAAGGAGCTCTCGGATGTCGGCGGCGGTCAGGGCGGTGCCCTGCGGTGCACCGTCGGTCATGACGCTTTCGAACAGGCGGGCCTTGGTGGCTTTGAGGGCCATGACCTTCTGTTCGATCGTGTCCTTGGACACCAGACGGTACACCATGACGTTCTTGGTTTGGCCGATCCGGTGCACGCGGTCCACGGCCTGCGCCTCGGTCGCCGGGTTCCACCAGGGGTCGAGCAGAATGACGTAGTCAGCTTCGGTGAGGTTGAGGCCGAATCCGCCGGCCTTGAGGCTGATCAGAAAGACGGAACTCGAGCCCTCTTTGAAGTCGCTGATGGCCTTGGCGCGGTTGCGGGTCTTGCCGTCGAGGTAGGAATAGCTGATTCCGGCCGCATCGAGCCGGTCGCGCGCCTTGCCGAGGTACTGGGTGAACTGGCTGAAGATGAGGGTGCGGTGGCCCTCGGCGACGGTGTCTTCGAGCAGCTCCAGCAGCGCGTCGAGCTTGGTCGAGGGGATGGCGTCATACTTCTTGTCGTAGAGGCTCGCGTCCAGGCTGAGCTGGCGCAGCATGGTGAGTGAGCGAAAGATCTCGAACCGGTTTGCGTTCATGTCATCGATCAGGCCGAGAACTTTTTGGCGTTCGCGGGCGAGGTGCATGTCGTAGACCTTGCGGTGCCGGGGGTGCAGGTCGAGTTCGAGCACCTGCTCCTGCTTCTCGGGCAGGTCGCTGGCCACCTCGGCCTTGGTGCGCCGCAGCATGAAGGGACGGATGCGGCGGCGCAGCTGCGCAAGCCGGTCGGCGTCGGCATCCGTTTCAATGGGTTTGCGGTAGTAGTCCGCGAAGCGGCTGGGGCTCGGGAACAGGCCGGGCGCCGTGATGGAGAGCAGTGACCACAGTTCCATCAGGTTGTTTTCCATCGGGGTGCCGGTGATGGCGAGCTTGAACGGGGTACGCAGGCGGCGGGCGCAGACGTGCGCCTTGCTCTGGTGGTTCTTCACGAACTGGGCCTCGTC
This sequence comes from Cryobacterium sp. Hz9, assembly GCF_004402825.1. NCBI lineage: Bacteria > Bacillati > Actinomycetota > Actinomycetes > Micrococcales > Microbacteriaceae > Cryobacterium > Cryobacterium sp. Hz9. Next base: position 86,838 of record NZ_SOFC01000006.1, on the reverse strand, counting down.
GAGCAGGAGCCCGGCCCAGTCGTGAGCGTTGTACTCCTCGAAGTCGAGGCGGAAGAGCGTGTATGAGGTGATCACGACATCCGCTTCCCCCATCACGTCAGGCAGGCTGGAGCCGCGCTTGCCGGCGGTCTGGGTGATGGCGACCGTCGCCAGGGCCGGTGCGAACCGGGCACACTCCGTGGCCCAGTTGGAGACGACGCTCGTCGGGGCGACGACGAGGAACGGCTTGCGGGCCGTACCGGGCTCGGCGCGCTGGCTGTCGCGGGCGTGGGCGATCAGGGCGATCGCCTGGAGCGTCTTGCCGAGGCCCATATCGTCGGCGAGCACGCCGCCGAGCTGGTGGTCGTAGAGAAAGCTGAGCCAGTCGAATCCGGTCTGCTGGTAGGCGCGCAGGGTGGCGTGCACGGCGGGCGGGAGCGGGCGTTCGGCGAGGGGAGCGGCCTCCGCCAGACCCTGAAGGGCGGCGAGGCCCTCGACGGCGCTGCGCCAGGTGGCGGCCTGTTCGGCGACAACACCGAGCAGCTGAAGTTCGTCCCAGAGGTCGGCCTGAAAACGGCTTAGGCCGAGCGTACCGGCGTTGCTCTCTTGCAGACCGCGCGCCTCTTCGATCAGGCGTCGGAGCTGCTGCAGCTCGGGCCGGTCGAGGCTGAAATAGGTGCCGCTGTCCAGGATCATCAGGTCCTGGTCGGTGGCCAGCGCGCGAAAGAGGTCGTCGAAGGGAATGTCTTCGCCCTCGATCGTCACGGTGACGGCGAGGTCGAACCAGTCGCGGGTATCGGTACTTTCGGAGGTGGCGAGACTGATCACGGGCGCTTCGTCGGCTTCGCGGTAGCTCGGGGCGTCGGCCGAGACCTGCACGACGATGCCGGCAGCTTCGAGCAGCGGCAGGGCCTGGCCGAGGAAGTTGATCATGACGGCGCCCTGCAGCTCGGAGTGCTCCAGTAGCCGGGCCTCGCTGAGTGGGGTGGCGGACTGCCAGAGCCCAGCGAACGACGCGACCTCGTGTTCGACGGTACGCAGGGTGGCGCTTTCGCGAGTCGGATCGCGAAAGCGCGTGTCGCCCGGGGCCGAACGCAGGGGGTGACGGTCGAGCACGGCGGTGGACTCGGCCTGGTCCGTGTCGGCGGGTGCGACGTACTGCCACTCCCAGGCCAGGGTGATGCGCGCATCCGTTTGGTGGGTGATCGTGAGGGCCAGCTGCGGCCGGGCCGTCTGCGGCAGCTCGAACGACGCGTCGTGGCTGGTCAGGACTAGTTTCTGCTGCAGAAAGGGGTAGAAGTCAGCGAGGAATGCCGCTTCGTCGTCGGCCGGGATATCAAAGCCGCCGGTCACGGCCAGGGCGCGGATCTCGGAGTTCACCGGTGCATTCAACGGAGCGAGGGTGAGCTGCCGGCCGGTTGCGAGCGGGTCGGCGGGGCGGGCGAAAGTGTACGCGCCGTGCGCCGGATCGCCGATGAAACCAAATTCGGCGCCGCGGTGCAGCTGCTCGTTCAGCACGAGCAGCGGGGTCAGCTGCAAGCCGTCGGCGTCGCGTCGGATGTCGACCTCGAGCGAGGCCGGCGTGGGCGAGAGGAGAACGGGATTCTGGGCATCCGTTACACAGACCAGCGGCAGACCGCTCAGCTGGGCCTCGTGCAGGAGGTCCCAGAGGGCCTTGTTCTCGAAGTTGTCGAGGTAGAGCCAGTGGTCGGTGTAGCTGTAGTAGCGCTGCCCGGTCGCCGAGAGGGCGTAGAGGGCGTTGAGAATTTTGCGGTGGCCGCGATTGTAGGTGCCCGGGGTCCAGGACAGGTTGTCCCAGGTGAGGGAACCGCGGATCCACTTGCCTTTCTTGCCCATGATCATGGGGCGGGCGCCGAGACGGCGGGGTCCCGTGCGTCGGTTAGGGCTGTAAGCGGGGTCGAGCAGGTCGAACTGCAGCGCGAGCGCCGTGCTGGTGGTCGCCTCGCCGGCGCTGGGTTTGGCGATCGGGGCCAGGGCCGCGCGCCAGGCGGGTACCGGCGGGCGGATGGGGATGACGGGCGCCGGCGTGGACGGTTGGTAGGCGGCCGGCACGAAGGTCGACTCGAACACGGGGGTGCGGCGATCGCCGATGGCGCGCACGTGGGAGGTGCCGCGCGCAGCGTCCAACTCTGCCGGGGTGCTCCGGCTGGCCAGCAGCAGCGCGGCGACGTGCTTGCAGTTGCTGCCCATGGGGCAGGTGCAGGTTCCACTGGCCCGGACCGCTTGGCCGGCGGCATTCAGTGTGAACGAGACGAGCACCGTGTACGGCTGCGGGCTACTGCCGCTGACGCGACCGGTGAGATGTGTTCCCGACGGGGCCCAGGACTGTTCGGTGACGTGCCCGTTGCGAGCGTACCGTTCACCGCGCGAGAATGACTGGCTGCCAACGATGCGGGCGATCTCATGAGTGCTGAGGGAATGGGCCATAGGTATGGGAGCTCCGTAAGAAAATAGGACCAACCTCCATTGTCTCACGGGAGGCTGCCCGGCCCCGCTCTGATCCCGGCACTCTGGGGGCACGTGTCGGAGACGGTGGCACTCCTAGCCAGGGGTGCCCCGACCTCTGACGAGTGCCGCGACAACGGTGGATGACTAGTGTCAGCCGCATGTGGCAGACGAGGTGTTCAGCCCTCGAATATTCGACGCCGAGGAGATGGCCGGGGTACTAAACTTGAGTCCACAAGGCTCAGGTTTAGAGGAGATAGCGATGCAAGCCGGTCAGCGACCACCGCAACAAAACGCTCAGACGGCCCTCGAACTGTATGGGGTGAACCTCACCGATATCGCCCGCAGCGGCAAGCTCGACCCGGTGATCGGTCGGGATGCCGAAATTCGTCGGATCAGCCAGGTGCTCACCCGACGCACCAAGAATAACCCCGTGCTCATCGGCGAACCCGGGGTGGGCAAGACCGCCGTGGTGGAGGGTTTAGCCCAGCGGATCGTGGCCGGAGACGTGGCCGACTCGCTCAAAGACAAGCAGCTGGTCTCGCTCGACCTGGCCGCACTCGTGGCCGGCGCCAAGTATCGCGGCGAGTTCGAGGAGCGGCTCAAGGCCGTGCTCAAGCAGATCAACGACGCCGATGGACAGATCATCACCTTCGTCGACGAGCTCCACACCCTGATGGGGGCGGGCGGCGGCGAAGGCTCCGTTGCGGCCAGCAACATGCTCAAGCCCATGCTCGCCCGCGGCGAACTGCGCCTGATCGGTGCCACGACCCTCAATGAGTACCGCGAATTCATCGAAAAGGATGCCGCGCTCGAGCGCCGCTTTCAGCCGGTGCTCGTCGACGAACCGTCAGTGGAAGACACCGTCGCTATTCTGCGCGGGCTCAAGGAACGGTACGAGGCCCACCACAAGGTGACGATTGCCGATTCTGCCCTCGTGGCCGCAGCATCCCTCTCAAACCGTTATATCACCGCCCGCCAGCTGCCCGACAAAGCGATCGACCTCATCGACGAGGCCGCCAGCCGGCTGCGCATGGAGATCGACTCCTCGCCGGTCGAGATCGACGAGTTGCGGCGCAGTGTCGACCGCCTCAAGCTCGAAGAGCTCGCGTTGAAGAAGGAGAAAGACGACGCCTCGAAGGCACGGTTGGTGAAACTGCGCAGCGACCTCACGGAGCGCCAGGCCACCCTCAAGGAGTTGCAGGCGCGCTGGAACAGCGAGCGAGCCTCGCTCAACCGGGTCGGCGAGCTGCGCGAGCGGCTCGACACCGCCCGGATCGAATCCGACCGGGCACAGCGTGAGGGCAACCTGGAGAAGGCGTCGCGGCTGCTCTACGGCGACATTCCAGTGATGGAACGGGCGCTCGCCGACGCCGAGAAAGAAGAATCCGTCGGCCCGCGCATGGTCAACGACCAGGTGACGAGTGAGGACATCGCCGCTGTGGTCGCCGCTTGGACAGGCATTCCGGTCGGTCGCCTGTTGCAGGGCGAAACGGATAAATTGTTGAACCTTGAAAATGAGCTCGGCCACCGCCTGATCGGCCAGAAGCGCGCCGTGCGCGCGGTCGCTGATGCCGTGCGGCGCAGCCGGGCCGGCATCTCCGACCCCGATCGGCCGACCGGATCGTTTCTGTTCCTCGGCCCGACCGGGGTGGGTAAGACCGAGCTGGCCAAGGCGCTCGCCGAGTTTCTGTTCGACGACGAAAAAGCCATGGTGCGTATCGACATGAGCGAGTACGGCGAGAAGTTCTCGGTGTCACGCTTGGTGGGAGCGCCGCCGGGCTACGTCGGCTACGAGCAGGGCGGGCAGCTGACCGAGGCCGTGCGGCGTCGGCCCTACTCGGTGATTCTGTTCGATGAGGTGGAGAAGGCGCACCCCGAGGTATTCGACGTGCTGCTGCAGGTGCTCGACGATGGCCGGCTCACCGACGGCCAGGGCCGCACGGTGGACTTTCGCAACACCATCCTCGTGCTCACGTCAAACCTCGGGTCGCAGTTTCTGGTCGATCCGACCCTGTCAGTCGACCAGAAGGAGTCGGCCGTGCAACAGCTCGTGCGGCAAGCGTTCAAACCCGAATTCGTCAACCGGCTCGACGATATCGTCGTGTTTTCCTCGCTCACCACGGAGGAGCTCGGCGAGATCGTCGAGCTCGATGTCGACCGAATGCAGAGGCGTCTCACCGAGCGTCGGCTCGAGCTCGCCGTGACGCCGGATGCCCGCCGCTGGCTGGCCGAGCGCGGATACGACCCGATCTACGGTGCACGTCCGTTGCGGCGCCTGATGCAGCGCGAGATCGACGACCGCCTGGCGCGGGCACTGCTGGCCGGCGACATCCGGGACGGCGACACGGTGCTCGTCTCGCTCGCCGCCGACAGAGACTCGCTCACCGTCGCATCCGCTCCCGCGCTCGTGGCCGACCCCTCGGGGGACGATCTGCTGTAGGACATCAAGCGAGGGATATAAACACGGAGGGAGGATTCAGGGTTCCCGGGCTACGCTGCACCAATGCGTGCAACTGTGATTTACGGCGAACGGGATGTCCGCCTCGAAAAAGTGCCCGACCCTGTGCTGTCGACCGGTGGCGATGCCATTGTGCGAGTGGTCGCGGCCTGCGTTTGCGGGTCGGACCTATGGCCGTACCGCGGTGTGTCGCCAACGACGGAGCCACACCGCATTGGTCATGAGTTCGTCGGCATCGTCGAAGAAATCGGCTCTGACGTGTCCACCATCAAGGTGGGTGACTTCGTTATCGCACCCTTTTACGATTGCGACAGCACCTGCATCAACTGCCGCAACGGTGTGAGCTTCTCCTGCCTCCATGGCGGTCCGTGGGGTGAGAATGACGAAATGGGTGCTTTCGCCGACGGCGCCCAAGGTGAGCGAGTGCGTGTTCCCCACGCTGACGGTTCGCTCGTAGCGACGCCCGAGGTGCCCGATGACGCTCTGATTCCGGGACTCTTGTCCCTCTCCGATGTCATGGGCACCGGACACCACGCGGCCGTCTCTGCCGGCGTCACCGTCGGCAGTACCGTCGTTGTCGTCGGGGACGGAGCCGTCGGGCTCTGCGCCATTCTCGCGAGCAAGCGACTCGGCGCAAGCCGCATCGTTGCCATGTCCCGTCACGCGGACCGCCAAGCTGTGGCCCGCGAATTCGGTGCAACAGACATCATTGAAGAACGTGGCGATGAGGGTGTTGCCGCCGTGCAGGCCCTGTTCGACGGAATCGGCGCCGACTTCGTGCTCGAATGCGTCGGCACGAAGGAATCCATGGACCAGGCCATCCGGTCGACACGGCCCGGGGGAATGGTCGGCTATGTCGGCGTGCCCAACGGCGGTGCTGAGCTGCCGATTCGCTCGCTGTTCGCACGCAACGTCGGCGTGAACGGCGGTGTCGCATCCGTTCGGAACTATGTCGACGAGCTTCTGCCCGAAGTTCTCTCCGGTCAGATCAACCCCGGCCGGGTCTTCGACCTGGAGCTTCCTCTGTCCGAGGTAGCCGAAGCCTACGCCGCGATGGACGAACGCCGAGCCATCAAGGTCTTGCTGCGCCCCTAAACCTCCCGTGAGAGCGCCGATAGTGCCCGTTTGGCTTGTGCAAACGGGCACTTCGTGCGCTCTCGGGCGAGTAGGGTGGCACGAAACCTCGGGGAGTTGATTTTTGTGAAATCTCGCGCAACGGGCATTCCGCGTTCGGCCAGGGGGCGCTGTGCACGGCGCCGTTTGGTCATGGCCGTTCCGATTCTGCTGGTGGTATTGACCGGCTGCAGTGCCTTCTTTCCAGAGAATGTGACCCCGACGGCATCCGTGTCGAGCCCGGCACCGGTTGCCTGCAGCCAACAGGATGCGCAACTGACCTGGCATCCGATGCAGGATGCGGAGCCGGCCGCGCTCGGCCACCGGGAACTCACCGTCACCGCGGACGCCAGTGAGTCTGCGGTGGACACCGAGCTCCCGTACAACTCCAGCCTGGTCAGCGACACTTTGCGATCACGCGACTATTTCACGCCCGACTGGATCGACTTCCTGCTGTCGGAGTTCGCACGAACCGGACAGACCGAGATGACCGACCTTGGCCATCCGCGGGCAGACTTTGAGGCGGCCAAACCGTCCGTTCCGCTGGTCGGCGTCACTATCATCGGCTTTCAAACGGGCCAGATTCAGGTCGCGTTCGATCTGCGCTGCGCTGGGGATGACGTCGGCTCTGGCCTGCTGACCACGGGTGGAAACGGATTGTACGCAACCGTGCTGTTTTGCGGCGTTCCGATCACACCGATGCCAGCCGGCGAGGGGGAGAGTCTGTATCAGACGCAGCTACGGTCCTACTGTCCCAACCACAATTAGCGGCCCTGCAACCGATTGCGCACCTCGCGGCGCAGCACCTTGCCGAGCAGGCTGCGCGGCAGGTCGTCCACCTCGACGATGCGCCGCGGCACCTTGTAGGCCGACAGCCGGGTGCGGCAGTACTCACGCACCGCGGCCACGTCGAGTTCGGCGCCGGACCGAAGCACCACGACCGCCACGACGTCTTCGCCGCCGTTCGGGCTCGGCAGCCCGACCGTGGCCGCGTCGTTGATGTCGGGGTGCGACAACAGAGTCTCTTCGACCTCGGACGGCGACACGTTGAAACCGCCGGTGATGATGAGTTCCTTCAGGCGGTCGACGATGGTGATGAAGCCGTCGGCCGAGACCCGCACGATGTCGCCGGTGCGCAGCCAGCCACCGGGGAGCAGTACCTCGGCGCTCTCGCTCGGGCGGTCCCAGTAACCGGAGAAGACCTGCGGACCGGCTACGAGTAGCTCGCCCTCCTCGTCGAAGCCGCGCTCGATCGTGGGGTCTTCCGGGTCGACCACACGAATGTCGGTGCTTGGAAACGGCACACCGACCGTTCCGGGGCGACGGCTCGGGCCGATCGGGTTGCCGGCGACGATCGGTGACGCCTCGGTCATGCCGTAGCCCTCGACCAGCAGCCCGCCGGTGGCCTTCTCCCACCGTTCCACGATGGAAACTGGCAGGTTTATGGCGCCTGAAATAGCAAAGCGGATGCCCGCGAGGTTCACCTTTTTCTTCGCTGCGGCCGAGACCAGGCGGTCGTAGATCGGCGGTACCGCCGGCAAAAAGGTGGGCGGTGCGTGCTTGGCCGCGTCGAGTACGAGCTTTTCGTCGAACTTGGGAAACAGCACGAGACGGGCGCCGATGCTCATCGCGAAGGTGAGGCAGAGCGTGAGGCCGTAGGCGTGGAACATCGGCAGCACGCCGTAGACGGTTTCGTCACCGGGTCGAAGACCCGCGACCCAGGCCGAGCCCTGCGCGGCGTTGGCGCGCAGGTTGTAATGGCTCAAAATGGCGCCCTTGGGGGTGCCGGTCGTGCCGCTCGTGTACTGCAGCACTGCGGTGTCGCTGAGCAGCGGTCGTTGGTGTGAGGGGTGCAGCTTGCGGGCGCCAACAATCGACTCCCAGGTGATCGCGCCCTGTCCGGGGCCCGCGGTAAGGGAGGTGCGAGCGTCCTTGGCCTTCTTGATCGGCAGCTTGAGCGCCAGCCGTTTCGAGAACGGCATTGCGCGGGTGAGGTCGACCGTGACGACATCCGCTACCCCCATGTCTTTGGGAAAAGCGCGGACCGCCTCGTAGACCTTGTCCCAGACGATCGCGACGCGGGCGCCGTGGTCTTCGAACTGGTGGCGCAGCTCCCGGTCGGTGTAGAGCGGATTGTGCTCGACCACGATGGCGCCGAGGCGCAGCACCGCGTAAAACGCCACCACGTGCTGTGGGCAGTTCGGCAGCACGAGAGCCACCCGGTCGCCCGGGGTCACGCCGAGTTTGCGCAAGCCGTTCGCGGCCCGGGAGATCTGTTCTCCGAGCTCGGCGTAGGTAGTGCTGGAGCCGAAGAAGTCCAGTGCGACGGCCGGCGCAAACCGTTCGGCCGAGGTCTCCATCATGTCGGTGAGGGTCTCGGTGGTCTCGGCGATCGTGCCGGGAACGCCGGGGGCGTACGAGGCGAGCCACGGCCGGTTCGTGAAGGTCACGACAGCTCCCGGGTGATCGCTGCCACGAACTGATCGATGTCGTCCTCGGTGGTGTCGAAGCCGCACATCCAGCGCACCTCGTTCTTGGTGGCATCCCAGTCGTAGAACCGAAAGGAGTCGCGCAACCGGTCGGCGACGCCAGCGGGCAGGGTGGCGAAGATGGCGTTGGCCTGCGTGGCCTGGCTGAAAGCCAGCCCGGTGATGGTGCCCTGGGCGATTGCACTTTCGAGCGCGTCGCGCAGCCGGGCAGCCATCGCATTGGAGTGGGAGGCGTTCCGTAACCACAGGTCCCCGTCGAGCAGCGCGATGAGCTGCGCCGAGACGAAACGCATCTTGCTGGAGAGCTGCATGTTCGACTTGCGCAGAAATTTCAGGCCGGTGGATGCTGCGGGGTTGAGTACCACGATGCACTCACCGAGCATCATGCCGTTCTTGGTGCCGCCGAAGCTGAGCACATCGACGCCGGCATCGCGGGTGAAGGCACGCAACGGAAGCCCGAGGCTGGCGGCGGCGTTGGAAATGCGGGCGCCGTCCATGTGTAGCGTCATTCCCTTGGAGTGCGCGTGATCGGCGATCGCGCGCACCTCGTCCACCGTGTAGGCGGTGCCGAGTTCGGTGGTCTGGGTAATGGCCACGACGAGCGGCTGCGCGCGGTGCTCATCGCCCCAGCCCCAGGCCTCCTGGTCGATGAGTTCGGGGGTGAGCTTGCCGTCGGGGGTGACCACCGGCAGCAGCTTGAAGCCGCCGACGTGCTCGGGGGCGCCGCCCTCGTCGTTGTGAATGTGTGCGGTGGCTGTACAGATCACGGCGCCCCAGCGCGGCAGCATCGACTGCAGGCCGGTGACGTTGGCGCCGGTGCCGTTGAACACCGGAAAAGCTTCGACGCCCTCGCCGAACTGTCGGGCGAAGACCTCCTGCAGCCGGGCCGTGTAGACGTCTTCGCCGTAGGCGATCTGGTGAGCGCCGTTGGCCTGGACAATCGCCTCCAGAATTTCCGGATGAATTCCGGAGTAGTTGTCGGAGGCGAAACCGCGGTCGCGTAGATCATGGAGTGGGGTCACCCCTCCATCCTCCCGCATCCGGCTGGGCGATTCGGGCTCCAGACATTCTTTCGCGATTCGTTGCGCATCGACACCTCGAGTACGAGCAACCTCTCCGGTCCATGGCCGGTTCATCATTCGTTTGCCGGACGGACACAGAGTGCCGATAAACCGTAAAGCGATACGCCTTCGCGTAGCTTCCTCCGCTTGGAAAGAGACCCCATGTTTTTCAGAGTTGCGGCTTCGGCCCTCATCGCTCTTGTCGCCGTCACCACCGTCACCGGTGCCTCCCCACGTGTGGCGGAGGCACCGTTGCGGGTCGTCCTTGGCACCCCGCAGGATGCCGCCCATGCTCACAATGACTACGAGCATGACCGCCCTCTCTTCGATGCCCTCGAACAAGGCTTCACCAGCGTGGAAGCGGATGTCTGGCTTGTGGACGGTGAACTACTCGTCGCCCACGATCTCGAGAATGTTCAAACGGGGGTCACCCTGGAAAGCCTCTACCTTGATCCACTGTCCGAGCTCCTGCGCGGGCACGGCCGCAGCGTCTACCCCGGATGGGATGGCAGCTTCCAACTGCTGATCGATATCAAGAGCGACGGTGAGAGCAGCTACGCCGCGATCGAGAAAGAGCTGGCGGAGCACCGTTCCATCATGACCCGGTACAGCAACGGCAAGACAAAAACCGGACCGGTCATCGCCGTCGTCAGCGGCAACCGGCCCCTGAAAACCATGCAAAATCTGAACTCGCGGTTCGCCTTCTACGATGGACGCTCCACCGACCTGGCATCCGGGCTGCCGGCCGATCTTATGCCGCTGGTCAGCGAGAACTGGAACAAGCTCTTCGCCTGGCAGGGTACGGGTCCCATGCCCGAGAGCGAGAAGGTCAAGCTGCGCGACTATGTGGAGCTGGCGCACGCCGACGGTTACCGCGTGCGCTTCTGGGGAACCCTGGACGTGCCCGGCGCAGCCCGCGAGGCGATCTGGACCCAGCTGCACTCGGCCGGGGTTGACCACATCAACACCGATGATCTGGCCGCACTGGCGGAGTTCCTCGGGAGTCGAAGCTAGCGAGCCGGTACGACTCGGCCCCTCGCTAACCTTTCAGGGCCTCGCGCAGCGACACGCGGGCGCCCATGCGCAGCAGCGCGTTGGAGTAGATGCGCGACCCGATCAAAATCACCACCATTGTCGACAATGCCAGCACGACCAGGGACAACATGGGTTCCCACCATTCGGCCTGGCCAAGGAAAATGCGCACCGGCATCCCGACCGGCGCCGAGAACGGCACGTACGACATGATCGCCAGCACGAGTGGATTGTCGTTGAAGAAAACGACCATGAAGTAGGGGATCATGACGAGGAACAGCACCGGTGAGGTCGCTGAGCCCACGTCTTCCTGCCGGGACACCATCGACGCCGTTGCCGCGTAGAGCGCGGCGAGCAGCACGAATCCGAAGGCGAAGAACACGGCGAACCAGACGATGGCCGGGCCGACATCGGCCAGGAGCACTCGTTGCCCGGTCACCGTCAGGCCGATCGATACCAGCAGGCCGATCGATACGATCTGTCCGAACGCCATCAGGCTGTTGCCGAGCACCTTGCCGGCCAGCAGTGCCCGCACCGAGATGGTCGACATGAGAATCTCGACGATGCGGGTCTGCTTCTCTTCGACCACACTCTGGGCGATGGTGGCGCCGAAGGTGGTCGCCGACATGAGAAAAATGATGCCAAAGCCGATAGCAACGAGGTAGGCGAGAAAACCGTCTTGCTCGGCCGGCTCGAGAATTTTCACATCGGGGCTGACGCTGAGCGTGCCGAGAACATCGCGCGGCGCCGAATCCAGGGCGATCACCGTGATGCCGAGCAGGGAATCGGCACTGTCCGAGGGCACGACGGCCGCGTCGACGGTGCCGTCACGCACGAGTGCTTCGGCGCCTTTGACAGTGTCGGATTCGACGATGTCAAAGGCTTTGGTCTGTTCAACGACGCCGAGGGCCGTGCCGACTACGGCAACCTTGGTCAGGCTCGTGTTCTGGCTGACAATGCTGCCGACGATAACCGATGCCATCGAGATGAGGAGCAGAATTCCGGTGGCGATGAGGAAAGACTTGCTGCGCAGGCGTGCCGTGATCTCGCGGTTGGAAACCAACCAGACGCTCTGGGCGAAGGTGGGCGCGGTGTGGGTCTCGTTGTTCACGCGATGACCTCCTTGAAGATGGTTGCGAGGCTGGGTCTTTGCTGGCTGAAGCTGTGCACGGCGCCGAGCGCGACCGCACGGTGCAGAACGGCCTGGCTGGCAGCATCCGTTTCGGCTTCGAACACGGCGTGATCACCGTCGAAATCGATGACGGTGATGCCGGGCTGCGAGCGGATCCAGCCGGTGTCGCCCGCGGTACGTATCTCGAAGCGGGGGCTGCCGTGCTGCTCACGCAGAGCGTCGCGGGAGCCGTTCGCACGAATCTCGCCGTCGGCGATGATGACGAGGTCGTCGCAAAGCCGTTCGACGATGTCGAGCTGGTGCGAGGAGAACAGCACGGGCACGCCCTGGGCGGCGTAGCCGGCGAGCACGCTCATCACGACCTCCACGGCGAGGGGGTCGAGGCCGGAGAACGGCTCGTCGAGCACGAGGAACTCGGGGTCGTGCACGAGGGCGGCGGCGATCTGGGCGCGCTGCTGGTTGCCGAGTGAGAGCGACTCGACGGTGTCGCCGGCGCGTGCGCCGAGACCGAGACGCTCGAGCAGATCGCCGGTATTGCGGCGCGCGGATGCCGGCGACAGCCCATGCAGGCGCGCCAGGTAGACGAGCTGCTCGGCGACCTTCATTTTGGGGTACAGGCCGCGCTCCTCCGGCATGTAGCCGAATCGACGTCGATCGCCTGCGGTGACCGGAATGCCGCCGATGAGCACCGTGCCGGAATCGGGCGACAGCACACCGAGAATGATGCGCATCGTCGTGGTTTTACCGGCGCCGTTCGCGCCGACGAAGCCGGTGAGGCGACCGTCGCCGACGGTGAAGCTCACGTCGGTGAGTACCTTTGTGGTGCCGTAGCTCTTGGTGACTCCCCGGATGTCGAGCATGCCCGCCCTTTCGTTGTGCGTGTCCTCACGGTAGCGCGGACCAGCGGGAGCCGGGGGCTGCCGACGAGGGGCGAGCCAAGAGGTGCGACGGTGCCGGCGGGCGAGTATGTATCAGGTTTCGGGAGACTCCGGTGCCAGCACAGCCCGGCTGTTATTGACGGATGCCGCCGCCTCATCCCACAGACGCGTCACGCGGATAGCCAGCTCGGTCTCCAGCCCGCCCAACGACCGCACGACGAAAATCACCGCTGCGGCGGTGTCGCCAGCCTTCGCAAAGCCTTGACCGACCGCGCGCACCCACGCTTCGGCCGCGGATTTCGCGGCCGCATAATTCGCGCCGCCCGCCAGGGGCCGGTCTACCGACACGCTCGACACAATCGCGAGCCGCCCGGCCGAAGAAGCCAGCAGGTCGGCGTTGAATGCTCGGGTGGTGTTGCGCAGCGTGGTGACCACGTGCGCGTGCAGAAAAGCCCAGTCTTCGTCGGTCTGGCCGGCCAGACCCCCGCCGCCGCGCCAGCCGCCCACCAGATGAATCAGTCCGTCGATCGGTCCCGGCGATAAAGAAACCTGCGCTGCCAGCGCGGTCACCGCCTCAAAGCTGGCGAGATCGCACTCGTAGAGCACAGCCTCCGGTGCCACGGTCAGCACCGACTGGAGTCGTGCAAGATTGGAGCCGACGGCCACGACGCGCGCCCCGGCATCCGCTAGTGACGACGCGACGGCCAGACCGGCCGCGCTGGTCGCGCCGGCGATGAGCACGGTGCGACCAGCGACGGCCGGTCTGACAACCATTACTCGCCCGCGCTGCCGGTGATGCCGGCCGTCGACTCGATGACCGTGCGCATCTTCTTCTCGAGCGCTTCGAAGAACATCGACAGCGGGAATTCGTCGTCGAGAACCTGGTCGGTGTAGCCCTTGGGGGCTCCGGCGAGCACGTCGAGCGTCAGCCCGCGGGCCCAGGTCGACGCCGGGTTCGGCGTGAGGGTCTTCGAGATCATCTCGTAGGCCGCGAGCCAGTGAGCCTTCTTCGGCCGGTCGATCGACGCCCAGTACAGATCGTCGATCTGCGCTCCGAGCGCTATGACCACCTCGGGCACGGCGTCCCAATCAAAGGTGAGCCGGGTATCGGTCCAGTGCAGCACGCCGTGCTGGTGCATCCAGGCGAACAACAGCTGACCGCCGAGGCCGTCATAGTTGCGCACCCGGTTGCCGGTGATCGCGAACCGGAAGATACGGTCGAAGATGACCGCGTACTGCACCAATTTTGCGTGCCGACGGGCCTCCGGGCTCGCCAATCCGCTGCGCTCGATCGTGACCGACTCACGAAAAGCGGTCAGGTCGCAGCGCAGCTCCTCAAGAGAGTAGAGAAAGAATGGCATTCTCTGCTTGATCATGAAGGGGTCAAACGGTAGGTCCCCGCGCATGTGCGTGCGGTCGTGGATGAGATCCCACATCACGAAGGTTTCTTCGGTGAGGTGCTGGTCATCGAGCAGCGCGGCGGCTTCGGCAGGCAGTTCGAGTCGCGTGATCTCGGCGGCCGCGCGCACCACCCGGCGAAAGCGGGCAGCTTCGCGGTCGGCGAAGATCGCCCCCCAGGTGAACGTCGGAATCTCGCGCATCGCGACGGTCTCGGGAAATAGAACGGCCGAGTTGGTGTCGTAGCCCGCGGTGAAGTCGAGAAAACGAATCGGCACGAACAGTTTGTTCGTGTATTCGGCCTCGAGCTCGTCGATGAATTCCGGCCAGATGACCTCGATCAGCACGGCTTCGACCAGCCGATTGGCGCTGCCGTTCTGCGTGTACATCGGAAAAACAACGAGGTGGCGCAGGCCGTTGACGCGGTGCTGCTGCGGCTGGAAAGCCACGAGGGAATCGTAGAAGTCGGGCACGCCGAATCCATCTGACGCCCAGCGGTCGAAGTCCACGACCAGGGCCGCCAGATACGCGGCATCGTGCGCAAAGTGCGGTACGAGGTCTTCGAGTGCCGCGGTGATGCGTGAAACGGATGCCGCCGCGTCCGTGTGCCGCTCGGCGTCAGCAATCGACCCGTCCTGCGACTGCACGCCCTGGAGCGCCGATGCCGCGGCCTTCAGGCTGAGCCAGGACGGATGCTGCGAGAGAGACGAGCCGCCGTCTTCGAGAACCTCGGGCTCTCCGACCAGAGCGTTAGCTACGTGTGTTTTTTCAACAGATATCGACATGGGAACCTCCGATTCGAATGAGTGCCGCGGTTGCGACGGGCGTTCCTCTTCAGAGTATCGGGCGATGCGCGGCGTTTTCTTGCGACTTTTCGCAATGAATCGTCGTTTTCCGAGCATCGCGACGCTCGAATTCACCGTGTTCTGGCGAACGGCGAGCTGAGACGCGACGGTGAGCCCTACTCGCCGATCAGGCGCAGCCCGTTGAACCAGCAGACCGCGCGCAGCCAGTCGTCGTCGAGCCGCGGCTCCCGGTCACGCAGACGTTCGAGGGACTCCAGCTGGTGCGCGTACGGATACGGAATGTTGGGAAAGTCGCTGCCCAATACCACCCGGTCGGGCAGGTCGGCCAGCCGAGGCAGCAGCGCGGGGTTGAACGGCGCGAGCTGCTCGAAGAAATCGGTGAACACCATCGTGGTGTCGAGGTGCACCCAGGGGTAGCGCTCGGCGAGATCGAGAAATTCGTCGTATTCCGGGGCGCCGAGATGGGCGACCACGGCCGTCAGCAGCGGATGCCGCGCCAGCACTCCTGCAAGCTTGTCCGGCCCGGTGATTCCCGGGCTCGCCACCGGTCCGCTGCCGACATGGATGACCACCGGGATCGCCGCGTCTGCGAGCAGCCCCCAGACAGGGTCGAGCAGGGGGTCACGCAGGTCGAATGCCCCGATTTGCGCGTGAATCTTGAACACCCGCGCGCCACGATCGAGGGCGGACTGCACCTGCCCCAGCACGCCCTCTTCCGGGTAAAACGTGGCGCTGGGCACGCAGTCATCGTGTTCTGCGGCCAGAGAGAGCGAGAAATCGGTCAGAGAAGCCGCCATTCCCGGGCGATGCGCATACGACAGCGCGGTGAAACGGCGCACACCGAGCCGCCGAATCGTCGCCAGCCGCGAGGGCTCGTCGTCGCGGTAGTGAATCGGCCACTCCTGACCAATCAGCGGCTCGATCTCGTCGAAGTGCGCCCAGACGCGCCGCAGCATGCGGTCGGGCAGAAAATGGGTGTGCAGGTCGACGAGTCCGGGGAGGCCGAGTCCCCGCCACCAGGCCGGCACGTCGTTGTCGGTGAGCATCATTTGACCCAGTGTGTCAGACCGGTGTCTTGACAGGAGGTGCACCCTGGCCTATTTTCATCCGCGAGAAGAGGTAACGAAATGAGCGCTCTGCAGGTCACCGTTGTTCCCAATTTGCCGTTCATCGAATTTTCACGGGACTTCGACGCCCTCGTGTCTGCGGTCTACCGGGCCCACGCGGATCTCGACCTCGTGCAGCAGTGGCTCGGCCCGACGGGCTACACCACAGAGATCGACCATTGGCATCTACGCACCGGCGGCAGTTACCGCTTCACTCATATCGACCCCGAGGGCGAGAGGTTTGAGTTTCACGGCGTTTTCCACGAGGTCCGGCCCAACGACTTCATTATCCAAACCTTTGAATATGGCGGCCACCCGGATGTCGTGAGTATCGAGACCGTGCGCTTCGTTGACCTCGGAGACGGGTGCATGCGCCTCATCGGTCACTCCACCTATCCCAGCCAGAAGGCTCGCGACGGCATGGCCGACAACGGTATGGAGGACGGCATGGCAGAGGGTTACGACCGGCTGGACAACGTGCTCGCCGAGTTCAAGGCCGGCATAACTTCGCGCTCGAACAATTCAATGCCCGACCGGTCATAGGCGGCCTCTGGAAAGTAGTGGATCGCGTAACCGAGGCCACGCTTCTTCATCGCGGTCAGGCGTTCGACGATCTGCTCCGGCGTGCCGATGCCCATCTCGATGCGTCCACCGGAGATGATGTCGGCGGTGGTGGCGACCTTCGCCAGATACCCGGGGTTGCGGTAACTCATGCAGGTGCACATCTGCCCGAGGCGCACGCGTTTCGTGGTCGCCGCGAAGGCGGAGATGAGCGACCAGGCCTCGTGGGTGGCCTGCACGCTCGGCACCGGAACGGTGTGGAAGTGGTCATAGACCCAGATCGATTCCCAGGTGCCGGCATCGGCGTGCGCGGCCAGACCGCTCATCGTCGCCCACTGCGCGGCCGGTGCGATTCCGACCAGATCGTGTCGCCAGCCTTGGGGTACGAAGAGTCCAAATCGCATGGATTCAGCCTAGACGCCCGTCGGTGCGGCCCTGAACGATACGCTTTAGCCATCGGGGTAAGCGCCGCGAGCAGACGACAGACAACGGACGGCGGTGCCAGTGAACGCGCTCGACTTCATCGGCATCATCAGCGAAATTCTCACTCTCGTCGGCCTCATCATTGGAACGACCCTCTACATAGTCGGCCTCTCGGTTCGCGGTATCAGCGGTCGTTGGACCCGCACGAGCGCGGTGATTGCCGCGTCGGGGGCGGCCACGGTCATCCGCTGGTTTGATGATCTGGGCGATGTGCACGAATGCCCCGCCGACACGCACGAGACGCATCACCTGGTGCCGGGCGATGACGTGCGCGTCTGGTTCCGCAATCGCCACCCCGAGCGGTGCCGAACGCACGATCCCGACCTGGACGGCAAGGGGTTGCGCCTGATCGGCCTGGTCCTGCTCGGAATCGGAGTCGTGGCCGGTGTCGCCGGCATCGTGCTGATGTTTCTCTAACGCCGTCTACCCAGAAGCGGATGTCGCGCGCCGCTGCGCCCATCCGCTCGCCACCGCGGTCACCGCGATGGTCACGAGCGCGCCGAGCAGCAGCGCCGCAGCCTCGCCGGGGACGAGCACGTGCAGCTGGGTGCCGATCGTCGCGGCCGCGATTGGAATGCCGAGCTGGGCGGCCGACAGCAGCCCGAAGGACAGGGGGAGTCCCAGCAGGCGGGTAGTCGCGTGGGTGAGCAGGGTGGCCAGTCCGAGCACCAGGCCGAGCGCGATCATCTGCGGGTTCTCGGCGAGGTCACGCAGCGCGAGCGAGGCACCGAGCCAGACGAAGAAGAGCGGTCCGAAGAATCCGTCGGCGAGGGCGAACAGCTGGCGGGCGAGACGGCGCGGTTCGCCGACCGCAGCAACGGCGAGGCCGAACGCAAAGCCGGCGAGCATGGCCGACACATGGCTGAACACGGCGACCGCCGACAGGGCGAACAGAATGGCCAGCTGGATGCGCAGCTCGAGCGCAAACTTGCGGTCCGCCGAGAGCTTGTGCAGCCGGACGCGCAAGCCGTTTCGTTCCAGCCAGGCCAGCACACCGTAGAGCGCCACTGCCAGCACCGCGACCAGGGCAGCCCCGAGGGCGGCACGGCCCGCATTCGGCGGGTCGATGGCGAGCGGCAGGGCCACGATGGCCGCGATATCGGCGATCGCGACCTGCGCGGTGAGCTCCAGCATAGATCGGCCGCGCAGCCCCAGCGGGTGGATGAGGGGCAGCACGAGCGCGGCCGACGAGGAGGCGAGTAAGACTATATATAGGAGTGCATGATTCGAGCCGAAGATCAACGCGATCGCCACGCCGAGGGCGATCGCCGAGACGGTCACCAGAATTGCCCGCACCAGGCCGGCCGACAGCGCCGCACGAATCGCGCCGGAACGTACGGGCACGTGCGTGCCGGCCACGAACATGATCAACGCGAATCCGACATCCGCCAAGAGGGTGAGCGTAGGGTCAGCGGCGTCGATAAGACCGAAGCCGGTGCGGCCGACGATCACGCCAGCGGCGAGCTGTCCGATGACGACGGGAATATTCCAGCGACGCGGTGTTGCCAGCACGGGGCCGAGCAAAGCGATCACGGAGATGATCGCGAGGGCCTGAAAGTCCATATGCGCCTCCCCGATTCTGCGGCTAGCTCGAGCGTAGTCCCGCAAGAGAACGCTCAGGCGGCATGATGGGGGTATGAGTCGAACCGTCGCCGGAGCCCGCGTGCTGATTACCGGAGCCGCCAGGGGAATGGGCCGCTTGTATGCCGAACGCTGTGTCGCCGAGGGGGCGAAAACCGTCATCCTGTGGGACCGCGACGGTGCCGCGCTCGCCGCGACCACCGCCATCCTGACTGAACGTTGCCACGGGCGCACGCAGGTTGCCCCCTACGTTGTCGATATCGCCGACCTGGGCGCCATCGCGCAGACCGCGCAACGGGTACGTACCGAAATCGGCGACCCCGATGTGGTCATCAACAACGCCGGAATCGTGCGTGGCAAGTATTTCTGGGAGCACGACAACGGCGCCGACACCCGCCCGACCATGCAGATCAACGCGCTTGCCCCGATGTACATCACCCGCGAGTTTCTGCCGGCGATGATTGCGAGCGGATACCGGGAGTCACGCATCGTCAATATCGCGTCGGCTGCCGGTACCCTCAGCAACCCGCGCATGAGCGTCTATGCCGCCTCGAAAGCGGCGCTGATCGGCTGGAGCGATTCGCTGCGGCTCGAACTCGTGCAGCAGGGGTACGGCCACATCAAGGTGACCACGGTGTGCCCGAGCTACATCGACACCGGCATGTTCGCCGGGGCCCGCGGGCCGCTGCTCACCCCACTGATGACCCCGGAATACGTGGTGGACCGGGTCTGGCGGGCGATGCTCGCCGGCAAACCGCAACTGCTGTTGCCCTGGACGGTGAACCTGTCGAAGGTGCTTCGGGGCGTGCTGCCGTTGGCGGCCTGGGACGCCGTGGCCGGTCGCGTTTTCGGTGTCTACCGGTCAATGGACCGCTGGGTCGGTCGCGGGTAGCTGCCCGGCGCGAGTCGGCCTGCGGTTGCCTCCGCCGACGGTCGGGCCCGTCGGTGCCCCGTCAACCAGCGCGAACATGCGCGGCGGGTGCTCGACCAGCTCGACTCCGTGCCCCAGCCAGCCCGGGCCGAGCTGGAGTCGGTGTTACTGCCGTACGCCCGCAAGCTCACTCCGGCGCAGTTCGACGGGAAGGCCCGTAAACTGCGTGAACGGTTCCACCCCGACAGCATCACCGTCCGCCGCACGAAGTGCCTGGCCGACCGCAAGGTCATGTTCTTCCCGGACAAAGACGGCATGGCCACGCTCTGGTTGCGCGCCGCCGGTGAAGTCCTCCACGGCATCTACACCCGCGTCACCGACGCCGCCATCAGCCTGCAGGGCCCCGACGAGCCCCGCACGCTCAGCCAACTCCGCGCCGATGTCGCCGTCGACCTGCTCGCCCAAGGGGTCACCAGCACCGGACTCGGCGCTGGCCTGACGGCCAACGTCAACATCACTGTGCCGATCCTCACCCTGATAGGGAAGAGCGAGGAGCCGGGCGAACTCGAAGGGTACGGACCGATCGACCCGGAGGTCGCCCGTCGGTTGGCGGGAACCGCGACGAGTTTTCTGCGCATCCTCACGCACCCGCACCCGCACCCGCACCCGCACCCGCACCCGCACCCGCACCCGCACACCGGCATCGTGCTCGACGTCAGCGCAGAACCCTTCCGGCTGGCAAGCACTACGCCAGCGATCCCGCCACCCGCATCAGCCCACCGCGACAACAGGCCGACACGTCACCCCCGCGGCGTTCGCCCGCGGCCGAACCGACCCCTCCGGACCCGTGGGCCTCGGCTTGGGATATCGTGGACCCTGACCCGCAGCCGTTCTACGTGCAGGGCCCGTAAACCCGCGCCCGTTTGGAAGACCGGTCCGGTCGTGAACCACGTGCTGTGCGCAACCGTTCGGCACCGTGCAGCATCGCGCCGTGCAGCACCGCATCGCACGGCGCAGCATCGCACCGTGCAGCATCGCGCCGCACGGCGCAGCAACGCCCGGCTACCGCAGCGCACTGATGCGCAGGGCAACCGACTTGAGGTTCGCGATGCGCTGTTCGTAGCGTGCAGCGAGAACGATGAGCAGGATGCCGCCGCCACCGAGCCAGAGGAACCACGGAACCACGCTGTAGGCGAGGGCGATCCATGGCCAGAGCTGGGCGACACCGTGGATGAGCAGCACGGCAGCACCGATGACGAACGGCGCTTGCAGTCGTCGCGTGCTGCCGATCCCGATAACAATAATCGCCACAACACCGAGGCTGACGATGCGCCACAGGTCGTTGTAGGTGAGATCGAGGAGCAGCGACGGCACCAGGAGCAACACCAGTCCGGGACCAAACCAGGGCCAGCTCCGCGCTCGTGGATCGCCCTGCAGGCGCAGCCAACTCGAACCGATCAGCGCGAGGGCCACCGGAACGGTGACGAGTTCGAACGGGTCGACCACGCCAGAGCTGGCCACCGTGATAGCGGCTAGGGCAGCCAGTGCGAGCACGCTCCAGGCGGTGATTCCCCCGAGCGGCGCTCGCGGTCGCCAGAGGGCGATCACGTGCACCGCCGAGAGCACGAGCAGGAGCAGGACGGCTCGGGGTACCGACAGCCCACCATCGGCGGGCGAAGTGACCACGGCAAGTTCAATCCAGGTCAGAACGCATGCCCACACCAGCACGAGCAGGATGCCGGCGCCGTTTCGGAGCGCCGTGGTTTCGGCATCCGCTTGGCGAACCAGCAAAACCGCGGTCGTGACCGCCGCCACGGCAGGAAGTAACAGCCAGAGCTCGAGTCGCCCGTCGGGCGCGCCGGGCGCGCCGAGCACACGCTGCGTCTGTGCGAAGGCTGTGACGACGAGGGCGATCGCGCCGGCCAAACCGGCCGCAGCCAGATAGGTTGACGACGGCGGAGCCCATCGCACCAGTGCCGCGCCGATCATGAGGGCCACAGACACGAGGGCCAGCACGATGGGGCGCACCAGCGACCCCGACTCTGCTGACACGGCGAGCGGCACCAGGGCAATGAGCAGCCCGGCGAAAGTCAGCAGGCCGGCTACCGGACTTGCTTCGCTCAAGCGATCGGTTGTGCCGTAGCGGCGAATCAGTGTGGCCGTGGTGAGCATGATGCCGGCGACCGGCAGCACATACGGTTCGAGCGCCACCGTACCTGCCCGGTCCAGGCCGAGCCAGAGGCCGGCTGTGCTGAACAACAGGGCAAGCCAGCCGAAGTGGCGGCGATTCGACCGGGTGCCGAAGAGCCCGTCGGGAGCGATCGCCAGGATGAGCGCCACGATACCGGCGAACACGAGCACGAGCCAGCCGAGGGAGCGCAACGTGACCACCGCGGTGAACACAGCGGGCACGAGAACAATCGCGGCGCCGATTTCCAGCGCAGCACGGTCGCGGCGGGCAAACAGGTCGGGGCCGAGCGTGCCGCACAGCAGCCCGAGCGAGCAGACCACGAGGGCCACGGCCGGTGCGGCGAGTGTGAAAACGGATGTCACGGCATCCGTTGCGAACAGCACCTCGCGCACCAGCAAAAACAGTGCCGGGGCCAGCGCGACGGCGGCGATGGCACGTTCCCACCGCAGGACGCCGCGGTTGGCGTGCACGAACACCCACACCGCGCAGGCGGCGACGAGCACGCATGCCCGCAGGATCGAGCCGAGCGGTTCGGGCTGTAGGAGCGATTCTTCATCGGCTAGCGACCAATATCGCACGGGCAGGGCGAAGGCGAACAGGGTCGGAACGAGGAGGGTGAAGAATGCCCAGCGCCGTTCGAGAAGAGAGAGCGCCGTCGGCCGAAGCGCTGCCGCAGCGACGAGCATATGCAAGAGGGCCGTTGCGAGGGTGATCGCTGCCGTGACGTTGGCCAGGTTGATCGCGTCAGACCAGCGCTGTTCCGGCGCGAGGGCCAGCGGAACGTGACCAACTCCGACCAGCACGATCACGATCGCGGCGGCCAACAGCGCTCCACGAGTGTGAGCGCGGGAATCGCCGGCGAGCACGGGGCCGGCGAGCACGGGGCCGGCGACCCTGTGCGTGACCAACAGTCGGGCAAACCAAAGCGCGAATACGAGCGATACCGTGCCGAACCACCAGGTCGTGGGGTGCGCCCAGCTGATGAGATAACCCAGCGTCTCCCCGGCGACCAGAAGCGCGAAGAGGGCCGGCGCCAGAAAGCCGAGCGAGAACCGACCGGTTTCACTGACTTTGGCCGGCACCGAAACTGGCTCCGACGACCGAGCGAGGAGCAGGCTGATGAGTGCCCCGGCGCCCAGCAGCAGATAGAACGCGACGATAATCCCGATGGACGGGGCGAAGGGCACGGCGAGAATGACGACGGCCAGGGCAAGCGCGGTCACAATCTGGCGCCGGGCGCGGAGCAGACCGCCCAGGGTCCATCCGATAACCAGTAGTGCGCCGACCCCGACCAGTGCGAGCAAAGCCCAGACGTTGTCGGTGTTGGCGAGGTCCGGGACGACCTCACGGCCGCGTAGTCCGTTTGCTGTGGCTTGCATGAGTGGCCAGGCGGCATACCCGGCAGTGAGGAGCAACGGAATGGCCGCGACCGTGATGGCCGAACCAGCTGCCACCAGAGCGGCCGTGCGTCCGGCTGAGGGCGCGGCGAACTGACGACCGAACAGTTCGAGTGCCACGGCCAAGGCAGCAGCGACCAGCAGGGGCACGGTGAGGGAGAACGGCAGGCTGTCGTAGCGACTCGCAACGACCGGCGCGATGCCGGCCGCCGCGAACGCGGCCAGAGACGCCGATAGATAGGCGAAAGTTCGGTATTCACCCAGCAACCGTGCGGGCTGGGGTGCGCGCAGCACGAGCACGACGTGTGCCGCGGCGACGACCGCGACCGCGCCGAGGCACCAGGCCGGGGCGACGATGCTGTCGGGTTCGACGAAGATCGCGATGATGGCCGCCATGACGAGGGACAGCGCACCCAGTGTGAGCAGCAGCATCCGCTCGGGGAGGCGGTCAATGGCCGGCCACCGGCGCACGATCAGTGCGGGCCGCGGTAACGTCATGCGGTGCAGCAGGGCGCCGACAGCGACACCGAGAAAACCGACGAAAATACGGGTGAGGGTGTCCTGGCCCTGAAAAACACCGGCTGCGAGAAGTCCCAGGCCGAGAACCGCAACGACGAAACCGGCGACGCTGCCCACCCGCAGGTTCGACCATGCGTGCCAGCCGAGGAACAGTGCCGCACAGACCACGAGGGCGACGCCCCAGTACAGGGCGCCGTCGCCGGCGGCCAACCCGAACAGGTTGTTTTGACGCATGCCCCAGACATCGAGCAGTACGAGCACGATGGCAAAGCTCCCGATGCCCTCGGCGGTAGACGTGAGCCGCGAGCGACGCAGGCGGGCTGCGACGACGAGGGCCGCCACGGTCAGCAGTGCGACGACAACCGACCGAAATCCCAGTCCGGCGACGATCCAGGCGACGGTGAGAAAGAAGATTGCGGCAACCGAGACCAACAGCACGCCGACGAAGAGCAGCACGACCTGCACACTCGAACGCTGGGGCCGGCTGAGCAGGGCAGTCGCAGCATCGGCTTCCGGGCGGGATATCGATGGTGCGTGCCTGGGTACGACTGCCGGCCGAACCGGCGGCATCACGGACTGGGCCGGTGCTGCCAGCGTTGCACTGGTCGAAACAGCACCCGTTGAAGCAGCACCGGTGGAAGCAGCACCGGTCGAAGCAGCACCGGTGGAAGCAGCACCGGTCGAATTCGCGCGAACGGATATGACAACGGGGAGCTCGGGCACGGTGATTCGGCCCGGTTCTGTCTCGTACCGGATGCGCCCGATCAGCTCGGCCCGTCTCTCCATGGCCGCCGCGGCCGCCGCTGAACTGGCCAGCAATTCGGTTGCGGCTGCATGCCGCAGGTTGAGCTGGCACTCGGAACACACTGGAGACTTCAGTGGAGTGTGGCAGGCCGGGCAGAGCGCCCGGTCGGTGAGGTCCTGGGCATTGCGTGGCCAGACGATGCGACCGGCCTGTCGGAGATAGAAGTCCCCGGTCTGAACCGGCTCATGCTCTGACATCGATCTCCCCGCGGTCGGTCACGCTCCTCACAGGCTACCGGGACGAAAAAACTTCCGGCACACCGCACTGCCGCGTGTGGATAACTGCTGGTGGGGGGAGGAGACGGCTCGTTCAGAGGTTGTTGGTCGCAAGCCAGCTGATCAGCACGCGCTGAAACTCCAGCGGATGCTCCACGCTCGGCAAGTGGGCTGTGTCACGAAAGGTGCAGCCGCTCGCCTGCGGCAGCATCTCCAACAAGAACTCGTAGTGGGCCAGCGACGACGTCACATCGAGTTCGCCCACGGTGATCAGCGCCGGAACGTCGATGTCACTGACCCGGTCGAGCGCTGGCGGCTCGAGCGGAAGCGAGATCGGGTTTTCCGTGGCGTGAATTACGTTCCGCAGGTTGAGCTCCTGTGCGAGGTTGAGGAATGCCGGGTCGACGTCGGCCGCCTTGCGGGTCGGTCCGACCGCCCAGAGTGTGACCTCGAGCCGGGCCAGCCGCGGCCACTGGCGGGCGGTGAAGGCCTCATCCAGTTTGTCGAACAGGGCGTCTTCACGCTCGGTGAGCTCCACCTCGGGAAATCCACTGGGCCCGGACCCGATCGCGACCAGTCCGGCGACCCGCTCCGGGCTCTCCACGGCGAGGTCGATCGCGATCGTACCGCCGCGGGAGCACCCGATGAGGGTGGCGCGAGCGACGCCGAGATGATCGAGCAGCGCCGTGGCATCCGCACGGTTGGAAAATTCAACATTCTCGGTTGTCGTCTGGCCGAAACCGCGAGTGTCGAAGCGGATGACGTAGTGATGCGAGGCGAGGGCGGCGACCTGCGGATCCCACATGCGCAGGGTCGCGATGCCAGCATGGATCAGCAGCAGGGCAGGCGAGTCGGGGTCCCCCTCAGTCTCGTAATAGAGGGAAGCGCCAGGAACGTCGAGTCGGGGCATGCGTTGAGCGTAGCAACGCGGGCCGTGCGGCCGGAAGAGCCGTGCAGGCCATCGGTCGGGCAAGCCCTAGGCTCAACTGAATGGGCGGTGTTCTGGTCGGGTTTTCGATTATCGGATTTGTGATCCTGATCGGGTACTTTGTCGAGCGGTTCGGCATTGCCGGGGCGGGTGCAGGCCGGGTGCTCAACCGCATGGCCTTCTTCGTCGCAACTCCCGCGCTGTTGTTCACCGTGCTCTCCCACGCGGATGTGTCGGTGCTGTTTTCCGAGTTCCTGGTCGCCATCGTCTGCACCATCGTGGTCGGCGTGCTCATCTACATCGTCGCTTCGCGGCTGTTCTTTCGCGCGCCGTTGGCCGAGACGGTGCTCGGTGCGTCGAGCGCGACGTACGTCAACGCCAACAACATCGGACTGCCTGTGGCCATCTACGTGCTCGGCAGCGCCCAATATGTGGCTCCCGTGCTGCTGCTGCAGCTGGTGATTCTGGCACCGACCATCCTGGCCGTTCTCGACGTGGCCACCCGTGGCCGGGCTTCGTTCGTGTCGATCGTGACGCAGCCGTTTCGAAACCCGATGATTCTCGGTTCGCTCGCCGGCGTGCTCGTGGCGACCTTCGGGATCACGGTGCCGGCCCCGGTGCTCGCACCGTTCGAACTGATCGGTGGAGCCGCCATTCCCCTGGTGCTGCTGTCATTTGGCATGTCGCTGCACGGCCAACAGCTGCTCAAAGCCGGGACCGGGCGCAAGCAGGTCGTGACCGCCACCATGATCAAGGTGGGGCTGATGCCGATCGTCGCCTACCTGTTCGGACGCTTCGTATTCGACCTCGACGGCGCCGAGCTATTCGCCGTAGTCGCCGTGTCGGCGTTGCCGACCGCGCAGAACATCTTCAATTTCGCCTCGCGTTACGATCGAGCCGTGGTCGTCACCCGGGACACCGTTTTTCTCACCACAATTCTGTCCATGCCCGCTTTACTCGTCATCGCGGCCCTCCTCGCCTGAGTCCCGAAAGGACCGCATGTCTACTTCTGGCCCGTTCACCGCACCCGAGCCCACGAGCTTGCCGATCGTCGGCTCGGCTGAGCGCTTCTACGTGCACCGGGTGTACTGCGTCGGCCGCAACTACGCCGAGCATGCCCGGGAGATGGGCAACGACCCCGACCGGGAGGCGCCGTTCTTCTTCGCGAAGCCGGCCGACGCCGTGTTCGCGGTCAACGAGGGTGTTCCAACGCACGGCATTGCCCCCCACACTGTTCCGTACCCACCGGCGACCGACAACCTGCACTTCGAGATGGAACTCGTGGTCGCGATCGGCGGCGGTGGCGCTGACATTGCCGCAGCGGATGCGCTCACCCACGTCGTCGGCTACGGCGCCGGCGTCGACCTCACCCGGCGCGACCTGCAGGATGCCGCCAAGGCCCTGCGCCGCCCGTGGGATCTCTCCAAGGGCTTCGATTTCTCCGGACCCTGCACGCCGCTCGTTTCCGCGAGCACGATCGGTCATCCCGCTTCGGCACGAATCTGGCTCAACGTCGGCGGCGAGACGCAACAGGACGCCGACCTCGCCGACCAGATCTGGCCCGTGCCCGACGTGATCGCCGCTCTGTCGCGTTTTGTCACACTGCGGCCCGGTGACCTCATCTTCACCGGCACTCCTGCCGGCGTCGGCCGGATCGAGCCCGGCAGCGCCGTCACCGCGGGTATCGACGGAGTCGGTGACCTCGCCTTTCTCATGGTCTGAGCGCAATCTCAGCTCGCCAACAGCGCTTTGAGGGCAGTCGTGGCCTGTCCACGAGGCTCGTTGGGCAAGCGCACGCTCAGCGGACACTCAGCGGAAGGCCGCGATGCCGGTGATGTGCTGCCCGAGAATGAGGGTGTGCACCTCATCGGTACCCTCGTAGGTGCGCACACTCTCAAGGTTGTTGGCGTGCCGCATCGGGGAATAGTCGAGGGTAATGCCGTTGCCACCGAGCATCGCGCGTGCCTCGCGGCAGATGGCAATGGCTTCGCGGCAGTTGTTGAGCTTGCCCAGCGAGATCTGGTGTGGGGCGAGCGTGCCGGCGTCCTTGAGCCGGCCGAGCTGCAACGCAAGCAGGGTGCCCTTATTGATTTCGAGGGCCATGTTCACCAGCTTCTGCTGAGTGAGTTGGTAGCCGGCGAGCGGCTTGCCGAACTGCATCCGCTTTTTCGAAAAGGCCAGCGCGGTGAGATAGCTGTCGCGGGCCGCGCCCATGACGCCCCAGACGATGCCGTACCGGGCCTCGCCGAGGCACTCGAACGGCGCGCGTAGGCCGTGCGCCGCGGGCAGCATCGCCGCCTCCGGTAGACGCACCTCGGTCAGTTCAATCTCGCACTGAATGGAGGCACGCATTGAGAGCTTCTGCTCGATCGGTGTAGCGACGAAGCCGGGAGTATCTGTGGGCACGACAAAGCCGCGGATCCCGTCATCCGTCATCGCCCAAATGATCGCGACCTGCGCGACCGAGGCGAGACCGATCCAGCGCTTGGTGCCGTTGATCACCCAGTCGGTGCCGTCATGGCGCGCGAAGGTGGTCATGCTCGCCGGGTCAGAGCCAGCATCAGGCTCGGTGAGCCCGAAGCAGCCGATGACTTCCCCGGCGGCCATGCGCGGCAGCCACTCGTTCTTCTGCTCCTGTGAGCCGTGCTTGTGGATGGCGCTCATCGCGAGCGAACCCTGCACGCTCACGAAGGTGCGCAGTCCGGAGTCTCCGGCCTCCAACTCGAGGGCGGCGAGTCCATATTCGACGGCGCTGCGTCCGGGGCAGCCGTAGCCCGTCAGGTGCATGCCGAGCAGGCCGAGCTTGGCCAGCTGCGGGATAACGTCGAGCGGAAAGATTGCCTTCTCGTACCACCCGGCGATATTCGGCTTGATGGTCGTGTTGACGAAGGCGCGCACCTCGTTGCGCAGGGCGATCTCGGCCGCAGTCAGCAGGGAATCAATGCCCACCAAATCGGCGGCGTCGGTCGGGTCGGTGTCGATCAAGGCTGCAGCGCGCATGAGTCGGCTTTCGGTCGGTGAAGTCCGCCCTCATGCCGGTCTGGGTGGACAAATGGAGAGAAGGAAATGGTAAAAAGCCCGGATTTCTGCGAGACTGACCCCTTTAGCTCGCCCGTACTCCGGGCATTGACGTCCTGTAAGCCGGGCATCCCAACAAAGGAATCCCATTGACGGATCAAACTTTTCAGATCATCGCGATCGTCATATACCTCGCTGGCATGGTCGCCATCGGGTACTTTGCCTTTCGTCAGACCAAAGATCTTGACGATTATATGCTCGCCGGCCGTGGACTCGCACCCGGCACCGCCGCGCTGAGTGCCGGCGCTTCCGATATGTCGGGCTGGCTGTTGCTGGGTCTGCCCGGGGCCATCTACGTATCGGGTCTGGTCGAAGCCTGGATCGCTATCGGCCTCACGATCGGCGCCTGGCTGAACTGGAAATTCGTGGCCCCTCGGCTGCGCTCGTACACCGAGGTGTCGAACAATTCGATCACCATTCCGAGCTTCTTCGAGAACCGGCTCAAGGACACGACGCGCCTGTTGCGCGTCGTCTCCGGTGTCATCATCCTGGTGTTCTTCACGTTCTATGTTTCGTCCGGCATGGTGGCTGGCGGCGTGTTCTTCGAGGAGTCCTTCGGTTCCACCTTCCTCACCGGCATGCTGATCGTTGCTGGCGTCACCCTGCTCTACACGCTGTTTGGCGGTTTCCTTGGAGCCACTCTCACCGACGTCGCCCAGGGCCTGCTCATGCTCGTCGCGCTGGTTGCTGTTCCCCTGGTGGCGCTCAACGCGACCGGCGGAATCGCCGCAACCCTCGACTCCATTCGTGCGGTCAATCCTGACCTGCTCTCCCTCACGGCGGGCGGCTCCGTGCTGGGCGTTATCTCGGCCGCAGCCTGGGGCCTCGGCTACGTCGGCCAGCCGCACATCATCGTGCGGTTCATGGCCATGCGCACCCCGCAGGACGCCAAGGCCGGTCGCCGCATCGGCATCGGCTGGATGATTCTCACCGCTCTCGGCGCTGTCGCCACGGCGCTTATCGGCATCGCGTACTTCCAGCAGAACCCCGACCTGTCGCTCGCGAACCCGGAAACGGTCTTCCTGCTGCTGTCGCAGACGCTGTTCCACCCGTTCATCGCCGGCCTCGTGCTGGCCGCGGTGCTGGCCGCCATCATGAGCACTATCTCTTCACAGCTGATCGTGTCCTCCTCGGCACTGGTCGAGGACCTGTATCGAATCGTCGGCAAGGACGCCTCCCCGAAACAGTTGGTTATGTTCGGACGCCTCGGTGTGTTGCTCGTAGCAGTCGTTGCCGGACTCATCGCGCTGCAGCAGAATTCGACCATTCTCGATCTGGTCGGATTTGCCTGGGCCGGCTTCGGCGCTGCCTTCGGACCTGTGGTGCTGCTTTCCCTGTACTGGAAGAAGCTGTCCACCGCGGGCGCGCTGGCTTCCATGATCACCGGCGCCGTCGTCGTCTTCATCTGGGGCAACTCCGCCCTCGGCGAGATTCTGTACGAGATCGTGCCCGGCTTTGCGGCCAGCCTGATCGTTGCCGTCGTGGTTTCCCTCGCGACCTACAAGCCCAACGCTGACATCGATGCCGAATTCGACGCCGCTGCCGGGCAGGCCCACCCGAAGTACAGCGCACCCGAGAAGGTTTCCGTCTAGACGAACTCGCACCGCGACGGCACACGTCCTCGGCCTCTCGGCTGGGGGCGGGTGAGGCCACCATGGGCTAGTTTTCCGGCGGACCCCCTGCTGCGATCGTGAAGTCATCCGTGAACGAGCCCGTCGCTGGCAGGAACTGGGCAGTGAGCGAGCCCGGTGTCACCGAAACGCTGAGGTTTCCGAAGCTGGGGTCGAGATTGAGTCCGGAGTAGGCGGCAAAATACGGCGACTCCGGGTCGGCACGGAACACGTTCCGAAGCGGAGTGCCGCCGGTGCCGACGGTCGCGAACACCGTTCCGCCCCCGTGGACCAGGGCATTGCCGCCCTCGGTGACGCACCCGGCTGAATATTTAGCCGGTACGATCTTTGTGCACGAAGCGTTCAGGGCGAGCTGCTTGCTGCGGGCATACAGGTGCTCGTGACCGCTCAAAACGAGGTCCACCCGCTTGTCGACCAGTAGATTCATCAGTCCGGCCCCGTCGTCGCACTCGTACTGGCCGACCGACAGACACGGCTTGTGCATTCCCACCACCACCCAGGGAACACCATCCGACCTGGCGTCGTCGATGGCGTCGGCGGTCCATCGGTAGCGTGGGCTACCCGCGGCGTACGACCAGACTCCATCGGGGTAGGTGAGCGCGGGCGAGATCATGATGAAGCGCACGAGCGGATTGACCTGAGGAACGTCCACGTAGTACTGCCGCCCATACGTCCCGATCAGGCCTGGAAGCTGATTGGGCAGACAGGCAGCAAAATCATTGACGTTGCCGTTTTGTCCGTTGTCTTCGTGGTTTCCCGAGACGAGTTCGAACGGGAAGGCGGCTCCCACCCTCGAGGTGACGAAGTCGCACCAGGCCTGCTCGGCACCGGCCTGGCCATAGGAAAGGTCACCGAGCGAGAGGTGGAGATCCGGCTCGATGCCGGCCACCTGGTTGAGCGTCGCCGCAGCCCCCTTACTGGAAGAAATATCGCCCGAGGCGGTGAAGCGCACCGACGAGGCGACAGCCTCGTCCCCCCGGGATGACGAGGCCAAACCCGCGAAGACAATCACAATGAGGGTTGCACCGGCAACGCCTGCAACAAATGCATTGAATGCCCGCATGAGCCTGCTCCTAGCCCACTGGGTTATGAATCGAGTCAGGGCGGTGGCGGGTTCACCTCAGACGGAGCGCGCGTCAGGCGTCTTCCGGAGCAGGCTAGACCATGTCCGTGGGCGGGACAACCCCTCGTGGCGGACGGGGAACGGTCGGTGGCCCTAGAAAATCATCGGGCGGTCGTCGTCATCGCCGCCACCGTCGAGTTCTACGACGACCGGAACGTGGTCGCTCGGGGCGTCGCCCTTGCGTTCGTTGCGGTGGATGCTGGCATCCGTCACGAGGTCGGCGAAGGCGGGCGAGCCGAGGATGAAGTCGATGCGCATGCCCTCATTGCGGGGAAACCGCAGCTGCTTGTAGTCCCAGAAGGTGAAACCCTCCGGAACGATCGGCCGCACGACGTCGGTCAGCCCGGCTTGTTCGAACGCATCGAAGGCCTCACGTTCCTCCGGCGAGATGTGGGTCGACAGGCCGGGTACGAAGCTTGGGTCGCCCATGTCCTCGTCGCGGGGCGCGACGTTCCAGTCGCCCATCATGGCCAAAGCCAGCGCGGGGTGGGCGGCGAGTTCCTCGGACGCGTGAACCCGGAGAGCGTTCAGCCAGGCCAGTTTGTAGGCGTAGTGCGGGTCGTCGAGCGAGCGCCCGTTCGGTACGTAGAGGCTCCAGAGCCGCAGGTCGTTGATCGTCACGCCCAGCGCGCGTGCCTCGAGCGGCTGATCGGAGCCGACGGCACCCTTTTGGAAGCCAGGCATGTTCGTAACGGCGGTGACGACATCCGTCATGGGCTCACGGCTGGCAAACGCCACACCATTCCACTGGCTCAGGCCGTGAATGGCGAGATCGTAGCCGGCGTCCTCGAACACCTGCGAGGGAAACTGCTCGGGCTTGCACTTGATCTCCTGCATGGCGAGAACGTCGATGTCTTCGCGTTCCATCCAATCGACGACTCGCCCGGATCGAGCACGAATGGAGTTCACGTTCCAGGTGGCAATGCGCATGCCTCCAGCCTATAAGGGGCCTGGCGGATGCCGCGTTCGCGGCATCGAATGCGCGCCCCCGCTCTGTTGCGATTGAATGGGTACGGCACTGAAGAGGTGTAGCTCACCGACAGGCAGGAAGATCACAATGACGGAGTTGCAGATTGGCTACGCGGCCATGTTGGAGCAGTTCGCACCGGCCGAGGCGGTGGCGCTCTCGGCCTACGCCGAGGAGCATGGCTTCACCGGCGTGATGGCGGCCGATCACTTTCAGCCGTGGGTTCCGGCCCAAGGCCAGTCGAGCTTCGTCTGGAGCGTGCTCGCCTCGATCGCCGAGCGCACCAAGGGCGACTTCGGCCCCGGTGTGACCGCACCGACCTTTCGCTGGCATCCGGCCATGGTCGCCCAGGCCTCCGCGACCCTCGCCTCGATGTATCCCGGCCGGCACTGGCTCGGCCTCGGCAGCGGCGAGGCCCTCAATGAGCACATCGTCGGCGGTTACTGGCCCGAAGCGCCCGAGCGCATCAACCGCATGTTCGAGGCCATTGAGATCATCTCGAAGCTGTTCGCCGGTTCAATCGCCGGCAAAGACGTCAAGCATTCCGGGCAGTTCTTCAAGCTCGAGTCGACCCGGTTGTGGACCATGCCCGACGTTGCCCCCGAAATTCTGGTCGCTACCGCCGGCCCGGTTACCGCCAAGCGCGCCGGCCGGCTGGCCGACGGTCTCATCACGGTCGGCGCCCCGCTCGAGAAGATCTCGATGCTGTTCGGCAAATTCGATGACGGTGCGCGCGAGGCCGGCAAGGATCCCTCGGTCATGCCCAAGGTGCTGCAGCTGCACATGAGCTGGGCCGACACCGACGAAGAGGCCATGATCAACGCGCTGCACGAGTGGCCGAACGGCGGCATGAAGTTTCCCAAGGGCGACATCCGTTCGCCGTTTGAATTCGAGCAGATGGCCAAGCTCGTGCGCCCGGAGGACTTCGAGGGGCGCATGATCATCTCGGCCGACCCGGACGAGCACCGCAGATACATTCAGAAGTTCGTCGATCTCGGCTTTGATCGCATCTACCTGCACAACGTGGGCCGCAATCAGAAGCAGTGGATCGACGTCTTTGGCGCATCCGTTCTTCCAAAGCTCGTGCGGTAGATGCCGCACGATTCGCTGCCCGATGCGGCGACTGCCGAAGTTGGCGCCATGGAACTGTTCGGCCTCAAGGTGTTCGCTCTCGGTGGTTTCGGTGAGATCGTCGCCGGCGATGATCTCGGGGAACTGATCTGCGAGGCCGCGCAGTCGCGCCTGATTGACGGTGATATTGTCGCGGTGACCAGCAAAATCGTTTCCAAGGCTGAGGGCCGCACCGTGCTGGCCGTCGACCGGGAGCAGGCGATCACCGACGAGACCGTGCGTGTCGTGGCCGCCAGGGCGCACCCGGGCGGGGTCACTCGCATCGTCGAAAATCGGCAGGGCCTGGTCATGGCGGCGGCCGGCGTCGACACGAGCAATGCGCCTGAGGGTGTGGTGCTGTTGCTGCCGGTGGATCCGGACGCGTCGGCGCGCGCCATCTGCGCGGCTCTCCGCGAGCGCACCGGGTTGCGGCTCGGCGTGCTCGTGACCGATACCGCCGGGCGCCCCTGGCGTGAGGGCCAGACCGACATCGCCATCGGCGCCGCCGGGCTGGCAGTGCTCGACGATTTGCGCGGCATGGCGGATGTCTCCGGTCGCCGTCTCGACGTCACCGTCGCGGCGGTCGCCGACGAGATTGCCGGCGCT
This sequence comes from Cryobacterium sp. Hz9, assembly GCF_004402825.1. NCBI lineage: Bacteria > Bacillati > Actinomycetota > Actinomycetes > Micrococcales > Microbacteriaceae > Cryobacterium > Cryobacterium sp. Hz9. Next base: position 52,851 of record NZ_SOFC01000006.1, on the reverse strand, counting down.
GCCGACCTGGTCAAGGGCAAGACGAGCGGCAACCCGGTCGCGGTCGTGCGCGGACTCGGCCGGCTGGTTGCCGAACTGGATGCCGCCGGCGCGCGCGCCTTGCAGCGGCCGAGCGCTACCGACATGTTTCGCCTCGGCACGGCGGAGGCCCACGCCGAGGGGTACACCGAAGGCTACATCGCGGGCTTCGCCGCCGGGCGTGCTACGGCCGCGTTGGGCTAGATCGTGATCGTGAGGGCCTGGCTCAGGCCGCTTTGCCGGGGCTCCTCTTGGGCCGATCAAACGAGCGTATTCGGGTCGACGGATGTGCCCGAGTGCGGGGATAAGCTCGGTTTCGTGGAGAGCATCGAGGCGAAACGGGTATGAGCTGGGTGGTCGTGGTACCGGTCAAGGGAACTCCGGGCGCGAAGAGTCGACTCGGGGCCGTGCCAAAGCGGGAGGTGCTGGCCGAAGCGTTTGCGCTCGACACGGTGACCGCGCTCGTGGCGGCATCCGCGGTTCAGCGCGTTTTTGTGGTGACCGGTAATAGCCATCTCGGCGAACTGTTGGCCACGCTCGGTGCGGTCATCGTGCCGGAGGCAGCCTTCAAGCCCGGGGGTGTGACGGGACATGCCCGGCTGAACGCCGCGATCGAGCAGGGTGTCGCTGCCGCACGGCGCGCCTGTTTCGACTCGAATCTGGCCGTGATGACTGGGGACCTGCCCGCCCTGCGCCCGGTCGACGTCGAGGCCGCGTTCGCGCTCGCCGCTGAACACCCGCGCTCGATGGTGCCCGACACGGAAGGCGGAGGAACGACGGCTTTGTTCGCCCACGCGGGCGTCAGGTTGACGCCACGATTTGGACGCGGCTCCCGCGCCGCGCATGAGGCCGATGGGCACGTTCCGCTCAACGTCTCGCTGACCTCGACGATGCGCCGCGACGTCGATACGGCCGCCGATCTCGACGCTGCCCGGGTGCTCGGGCTCGGGCCGCACACGATCGGGCTGGCCGCGCTGTCGAAGCGCTGATCCCGAAGCGCTGGTCCCGCAGCGCTTAGCCTTCAACGGCGAGCCGCAGCGCAGCCGCGGCCATCGCGGTCGTCGTGGGCAGGTCGGTCATCCACAGCGGCACGGCGGCAGAACGGATACCGGCAGCCGCCAGGGCGGGCAGTGCCGCGGCATCCGTTTCATCGATCAGCCAGGCATCGAGCACTCCGCCTGAACGTCTCGATCCGTAGTGCAAACCCACGCCCACCGCCGATGTCGCCACCCCAATTGTCGACAGGCATGCGTCGGCCATGCCGCGCACGGCCGCGCCGCCGATGATCGGGGACACCCCGACCACCCGGGCGGCGGTGCCGCGCAGGGCGTCGCGAACGCCCGGCACGGCCAGGATCGTTCCCACCGACACGACCGGGTTCGATGGTGGCAGCACCACGAGGTCGGCGTCAGTGATGGCCGCGAGCACGCCCGGCGCAGCGACGGCCGCGGCCAGCCCGCGCTGCAGGAACCCCGTCACGGCTACCCGGGCGCGATAGCGCACCCACCATTCCTCAAAGTGAATATAGTCACCCGCAGCATGATTATCAATATTCTCGACGAGGCATACGTGGGTTTCCACCGGCTGGTCGCTCATCGGCAGCAGGCGCGCGCCGGGCTGCCAGCGGCGGCAGAGAAACTCGGTCACCTCCGACAGGGTCGAGCCGCTCCGCAGCAGGTCGGTGCGCACGATATGGGTGGCGAGGTCGAGGTCGCCGAGCGTGAACCAGGACCAGCCGCGGCCGTAGGCGGCAATCTCGGCCGAGGCCCGTCTGGTCTCGTTGGGGCGGCCCCAGCCCTGCTCCTCGTTGATGCCGCCGCCGAGGGTATACATGACGGTGTCAAGGTCGGGGCAGATGCGCAGGCCATCGAGCCACATGTCGTCGCCGGTGTTCGCGATCACCGTCACGGTCGCCTTCGGAGCGACGACGGCGAGGTGGGCCAGGAGTCCGCGCGTAAAGCGGGCACCGCCGACGCCGCCGGCCAACACGGTGACGTGCTTCACGATGTACCTTTCGACGTGGCGGAGGAGTACACGATGACCGGGTGCCCGCCGCGCGGGTGTTGCAAAATGAAGCAGTCAACGCCGTAGACGGCGCCGATGATTTCCGGGGTCAGCACCTCGTCGGGGGTACCGGCAGCCACGAGCCGGCCCCCGTCGAGCAACAGGATCTGATCGCAATACGCTGCCGCGAGGTTGAGGTCGTGCAGCGCCATGATCGCCGTCACCCCGAGCGCACGCACCTGCCCGAGCAGCGCGAGCTGGGCGCTCACGTCGAGATGGTTGGTCGGCTCGTCGAGCAGCAATAATCTCGGTTGCTGCGCCATGGCCCGGGCGATCTGCACGCGCTGCTGCTGCCCGCCGCTCAGGGTCTGCCAGGAACGATCGGCCAGCTCCGCTGCACCGACGGCCTGGAGGGCGTCGATAGCGACGGCGCGATCGTCGTCACCGCCAAACGACCCCATCAGCCTGGTGCGGTGCGGAATGCGCCCCAGCAGTACGACGTCGAGCACGGTCAGCTCCACGCTCGGCGCTGCATTCTGTTCGAGCAGGGCGATGCGCCGGGCCGCTTCCCGTCGCGCCAGCGACCCGATCGAGACGCCGTCGAGGGTGACGGTGCCGGCATCCGCCCTGTCGATGCCCGCGACCAGCCGCAGCAGGGTGGACTTGCCGGCGCCGTTCGGCCCGAGCAGTCCGGTGACGCTGCCGGTGGGCAGCGACGCCGAGACATCGCGCACAATCAGGGTGCCGTCGATGGCGAACGACAAGCCGTCGAGGTCTACGCCCACAGGTGCGACTTCTTTCTCTTGATCAGCAGGATGAAGACCGGCACACCGATGAACGCGGTGATGATGCCCACCGGCAGCTCACGCGGGTCGAACACCGTGCGGGCCAGGGTGTCGGCGATGACCAGAAACAGCGCCCCGCAGACCGAGACGAGCGGCAGCAGTCGGCGGTGCCCCGGGCCGCTGATACCGCGCACGAGGTGCGGCAGGATGAGCCCGACGAACCCGATCGACCCGCTCACGGCCACCATCGCTCCGGTCAGCAAGGCAACCGACCCGAGCAATGCCCAACGGGTGCGATTGACGTTGATACCAAGGCTCGCCGCCGAGGTGTCGCCGAAGGCGAAGGCGTCGAGCCGGGTCGCCGACAGAAGGATGCCGGTACCGACGACCGCGACACCCGACGCGGCGATTGCCACGCTCTGCCAGGTGGCACCGGCTACAGAGCCGAGCAGCCAGTTGAGGATCTCCCGATAGGAGTCGCCCTTGGCCGCCCAGAAGATGATGAACGAGGTCAGGGCGCCGGCGAGCTGCGCGATGGCCAGCCCAGCGAGCACGGCTCGCACCGGCGTGATCGTGCCGCCCACTCGGGCGATGCTCAACGTCGCGACGAGGGCGAGCAGCGCGCCGAGAAAGGCTGCGACGGGCAGGGCAAACCCGATGCCGAGAATGACCACGCAGACCGCGCCGACGGATGCCCCGCTCGAGAGCCCGAGCAGGTACGGGTCGGCCAGGGGGTTGCGTGTCACGCTCTGCATGACCGCGCCGCTCAGCGCGAGGCCGGCACCGACCAGCGCGGCCGTGAGCACGCGCGGCAGTCGTAGCTGCCAGACGATCGAGTCGACCAGTATCGGCACTGGAGCGTCGGTGGGAATGCCGAGGTGCCCGCCGATGCTGCCAGCCACCTGGGCCAGGCTCACCGCCGCCGGTCCGATGGTCACCGCCACCCCGCACACCAGGGCGAGGGTGACCGTGGCCACCACGAGCCACCCGAGGTAGCGAGCCCGGGTCACGAGGCCCCGCGCCGATCGGAGAAGCGGCTCACTCGTTCAGGTCGGCTAGCTGGGAGATAACGGATGACGCGGCCTCGACGTTGCGCATCCCGGCCTCGGTGGAGGCGAATGGCAAAATGATGTAGCGCTGGTTCTGCACGGCATCGAGCGCCCGGGTGGCCGGGTCGGATTCGAGGTGGGCCATCTTGGCTTCGGCGGTGTTCCAGGTCGCGTCGACGAGCACGATCACGCTCGGGTTGGCCTCGATGATCGTTTCCCAGCCCACGGAAGTCCAGGTGTCGCGCACATCTTTGAAGACGTTGGTGAGGCCGGCGGCTTCCATGATCATGGCGGGTGAACCGATACCGGCGCCCACGTAGGGGGTGGTCGTACCGCTGGAGTACCAGAGGGCGGTCGTGGTTCCACTCGGCGGCGTCAGCCCGGCGAGGTCGTCGTTCAACCTGCGCACGAGCTCCTCAGCGGCCGGTTCGGCATCGAAGATCTTGCCGGCTTCCTTGATTTCGCTGAACACCGTGTGGAAGGTGAGCGGGTTGGGCATGCTGTCGCCCTTGCACGCGGCCGGGAAGACGTAGTTGCCCACGCCGAGTGCAGTGAGAGCGTCGCGTTCGCCCACGCCGTCGACGCTGAAATTGGACTCCCAGCCGCCGTAGATGAAGTCGGGGTTTAGACCGAGAACGGCCTCCTGGCCGGGGAGAAATTCGCTGATCACGTTGAGGTCGGCGCCGGCCGCGGCGAGCGAGGATGGCAGGGGGCCGTCGAGGAAAGCGGATCCCACGATGCGCTTGCCGAGACCGAGCGCGAGCAGCAGCTCGGTCGCCGAGGACTTTATCGAGACGATGCGTTCGGGGGCCGCCGTGACGGTCAGGCTCGTGCCGCAATTGTCGACCGTGACCGGGTAGTTCGCGGTGGCAGCGGGCGTCTGGGCCGGTGCGGTGGCGGGCGTTATCGCAGCGGCGCATCCGCTCAGCAGCAGAGCGCCAGTCGCGACGGCTGCCAGGGCAGCCGGATGGCGCCGGATGGTTCGACGATTCATGAGGTCTCTTTCGACTCTTCGCGGGCGGTCACCCGGCCGGCTCGGTGAGCATAACGCCGAACGGACCGGTGCTAACTGGCGGAATAATGGTCGACCTCGGCCTAAATCCAGGCCAGCGGGACCGGTCAAAGCAAACCGGTGGTCAGCCTCAAGCCTAGGCCCGTCAGACACTGCGCCCAGCGATGCCCCGGCCGGGGCGCGCAGCGCGATTTCATCGATGAGATTGTGCATAGCTCTTGTCCCTGGCTGCGTTGGACGACAGGATGATGAAACTACAACGAAGTGGAAGGCGCAGTATGAGCGTTGGCACTAACGGCACTGCAAACAGTGTTCGAACGGCGATCACCCAGGCCACCTGGACCGGCGACGAAGAGTCCATGATCGCCAAGCACGAGGGCTTCGTGCGCACCGCGGCCGCGCAGGGCGTGCAGGTGATCTGCTTTCAGGAACTGTTCCACGGCCCCTATTTCGGCATCGTGCAGGACGCCAAGTACTACGACTACGCGCAGGCCGTGCCCGGCCCCATCGTCGAACGGTTTCAGAAGCTCGCCGCCGAGTTCGCGATGGTCATCGTCGTGCCGATGTACGAAGAAGAACAACCCGGTGTGCTCTACAACACCGCCGCGGTCATCGACGCCGACGGAAGCTACCTCGGCAAGTACCGCAAGCACCACATCCCCCACCTGCCGCAATTCTGGGAAAAGTTCTACTTTCGCCCCGGCAACACCGACTACCCGGTCTTCGACACCCGGTACGGCAAGATCGGCGTCTACATCTGTTATGACCGTCATTTCCCCGAGGGCTGGCGAGCGCTCGGCCTGAACGGTGCCGAGATCGTGTTCAACCCCTCGGCCACCAAGCCCGGTCTCTCCAACCGCCTGTGGGAGCTCGAGCAGCCGGCCGCCGCGGTCGCCAACCAGTACTACATCGGCGCCAACAATCGCATCGGCAACGAGGAGGCCGAGTTCGGCGCCGAGGCCGTGACGTTCTACGGCAGCTCCTACTTCGTCGACCCCAAGGGCAACTACGTGGGCGCGATCGCGTCCACTGATACCGAGGAGATCGTCGTGCGCGACCTCGATCTCGGCGTGATCCGCGAGGTGCGCAACTCCTGGCAGTTCTACCGCGATCGTCGGCCCGATTCCTACGAACCCCTCGTCGCGCCCTGACCGCTTCGGCCCTGCTGCTCGAGAACCAGCACCGCGGATGCTGCCGGCCGGCCTGCGAGACGCGGCGGCGGCATCCGCTACCCGCACACTGTCAGTGAAGAGGACGACATGAAGACTTTGATCAGGAATGGCACCGTGGTCAACGCCACGGGACGAGCGCTCGCCGATGTGCTCATTGACGGTGAGAAAATCGCCGCGGTGCTCGCGCCGGGCGCGAACCTGCTCGGCTTCGATGTGGCGGCCAATGTCGACCGCGTCATCGACGCCCGCGGCAAGTACGTCATTCCGGGGGGCATCGACGCCCACACCCATATGGAGATGCCGTTTGGCGGAACCCAGGCCAGCGACACCTTCGAAACCGGCACTCGCGCGGCTGCCTGGGGCGGCACCACGAGCATCGTCGACTTCGTTGTGCAGTATGCCGGCGAGAACGTACTCGATCAGTACCAGAAATGGCAGCAGAAGGCCGCCGGCGAGTGCGCCATCGACTACGGCTTTCACCAGATTCTCTCCGACATACAAGACACCTCGCTCACCGCCATGGACGAACTCGTCGACGAGGGTGTCTCGAGCTTCAAACTGTTCATGGCCTACAAGGGCGTGTTCCTCAGCGACGACGGCCAGATCGTCAAGGCTATGCAGCGCGCAGCGACGAACGGCAGCATGATCATGATGCACGCCGAGAATGGCAGTGTCATCGACCTGCTCGTGCAGCAGGCCGTCGCCGCTGGCAACACGAGCCCGGTGTATCACGGCCTCACTCGGCCCTGGCAGGCCGAAGAAGAGGCCACCCATCGGGCGATCATGCTCGCCAACCTGACCGGCGCTCCCCTGTACATCGTGCACGTGTCGGCCAAGCAGGCCGTGGACCAGATTGCACAGGCCCGAGACACCGGTCAGAACGTGTTCGGCGAGACGTGTCCGCAATACCTCTATCTCTCGCTCGAGGACAACCTCGGCGCTCCCGGATTTGAGGGCGCCAAGTGGGTCTGCTCGACGCCGCTGCGCGCGAAAGCTGAGGGGCACCAGCATCACATGTGGCAGAGCTTGCGAACGAACGACATTCAGATGGTGTCCACCGACCACTGCCCGTTCTGCATGAAGGGTCAGAAAGACCTGGGGCTGACCGACTTCTCCAAGATTCCCAACGGCATCGGCTCGGTCGAACACCGCATGGATCTGCTGTACCAGGGCGTAGTCGATGGCAAGATCTCGCTCGAACGCTGGGTCGAGGTGTGCTCCACCACTCCGGCGCGCATGTTCGGCATGTACGGCCAGAAGGGTGTGATCGCGCCCGGCGCCGACGGCGACGTGGTCGTGTACGACCCGAAGGGGCACACCTCGATTGGAGTGGAGCAGACACATCATATGAACATGGACTATTCAGCCTGGGAGGGCTACGAGATCGACGGCCACGTGGACACCGTCATCTCCCGCGGCAAGGTCGTCATCGACGATTTCGCCTATCTCGGTACCAAGGGTGACGGTCGCTTCATCAAGCGCGGCCTGAGCCAGTACCTAATCTAGTGACAGTCTGATCTGAGGGGGATGACATGGATTTTGGAGCAGTGCTACAGACCAACCCGCCGTCGGCCCGCACCGTGCAACTGGCCAAACTCGCCGAGGCGCACGGGTACAGCCACGTCTGGACCTTCGACTCCCACCTGCTCTGGCAGGAACCCTATGTGATCTACAGCCGCATCCTGGCCGAGACCAGCAAAATCATCGTCGGCCCCATGGTCACCAACCCGGCCACCCGCGACTGGACGGTGACGGCGTCAACCTATGCGACGCTCAACGAGATGTACGGCAACCGCACCATCTGTGGCATCGGCCGCGGCGACTCCGCCGTGCGCACCACCAACGGCGCCCCGGCCACTCTGAAGACCCTGCGCGAGTCCATCCACGTCATTCGGGAACTCGCCAACTCCCGCCCAGTCCTCTACAACGGTGCCACGGTGCAGTTTCCGTGGAGCCGGGGATCGAGCCTCGAAATGTGGGTCGCCGCGTACGGCCCGCTCGCGCTCAAGCTCGCCGGTGAGGTGGGCGACGGCTTCATCCTGCAGATGGCCGACCTCGATGTGGCCGAGTGGATGATCACGAGCGTGCGTACCGCCGCCTCCGACGCGGGCCGTGACCCGCTGTCGATCACGTTCTGTGTCGCCGCCCCCGCGTACATCGGAACGGACTGGGAGCACATGCGCAACCAGTGCCGCTGGTTTGGCGGCATGGTCGGCAACCACGTGGCCGACATTGTGGCCAAGTACGGCTCCAATTCCTCCGTACCCCGGGCGCTGACCGACTACATCAAGAACCGCGCGGGCTACGACTACAACCAACACGGCAAGGCCGGCAATGAGCACGCCGCGTTCGTGCCCGACGAGATCGTCGATCGGTTCTGCCTGCTCGGCACCGCCAAAAACCACATCGAGAAGCTCGAAGCGCTGCGGGAGCTCGGCGTCGACCAGTTCGCCAGCTATCTGCAGCACGACAACAAGGAAGAAACGATGCGCGTCTACGGCGAAACCGTGATTCCGGCCCTGACCGACTCCATCACGGCCAAGAAATAATATTTTCATCTCCACCACCACCGACCCAGAAAGCCAGCGATATACGTGACTGACACCAGCACACACACCGTCCCTCCCGCAGCCACCGGCGAGGCGCCGGGCCTCAATGCGCGCACGAGCGAACTCGACCGGGTGCACGTCTTCCATTCCTGGTCGGCGCAGGCGGCCCTGAAGCCGCTCGTCATCGCAGGCGGGTTGGGCTGCCGCGTCTGGGATCACGACGGACGAACCTATCTCGACTTCTCCAGTCAGCTGGTGAACGTGAATATCGGCCACCAGCATCCGTCTGTCGTGAAAGCCATCACCGAGCAGGCCGCGCTGCTGACGACTATCGCGCCGTCCACGGCCAACCTCACCCGCGGCGAAGCGGCCAGGCGCATCACCGACCGCGCCCCTGCCGGGTTCAACAAGGTCTTCTTCACCAACGGGGGAGCGGATGCGAATGAGAACGCCATGCGCATGGCCCGCCTCTACACCGGCCGCGACAAAGTGCTCTCGCTCTACAGGTCGTACCACGGCAACACCGGAGCGGCCATCGTCGCCACCGGCGACTGGCGCCGCATTCCCAACGAGTATTCGCGCGGCCATGTGCACTTCTTCGGCCCGTTCCTCTACCGCAGCGACTTCTGGGCCAGCAGCGAGGAGGAGGAATGCGCGCGCGCCCTGCACCATCTCGAACGCGTCATCCAAGGCGAGGGCGTGAGGTCGGTCGCGGCGATTCTGCTCGAGTCCATTCCCGGCACTGCCGGCATCATGATGCCGCCGGCCGACTACCTGCCCGGCGTGCGCGCGCTCTGCGACAAATACGGCATCATGCTCATCCTCGACGAGGTCATGTGCGGCTTCGGTCGCACCGGCCACTGGTTCGCCTTCCAGGCCTACGACGTCGTACCCGACTTGATCACCTTTGCGAAGGGCGTCAACTCCGGTTACGTGCCCACCGGCGGTGTGATCATTTCCGATGCCATCGCGGCCACCTTCGACGAGACGGTCTTTCCCGGCGGACTCACCTACAGTGGGCATCCGCTCGCCATGGCGTCGATCGTCGGTGCCCTCGACGCGATGGAGAACGAGGGCATCGTCGAAAATGCCGCCCGCATCGGCCGCGATGTCCTCGAGCCGGGGCTGAGAACGCTGCAGGCCAGGCACCCAATCATCGGCGAAGTACGCGGCGTCGGTGTGTTCTGGGCGGTTGAACTCGTCGCCGATCTCGAGACCCGCGAGCCGGTGAGCGCTACCGTGATGGCCCGGGTGAAAGCCGAACTGCTCGGGCGTGGCCTGCTGCCGTTCCTGATGGAGAACCGCATCCACGTCGTACCGCCCTGTGTCGTCACCGACGCCGAGGTTGCCGAGGCGCTCGCCATCTACGACGAGGTGCTCAGCCTCGATCTTCTTTCCTAACCGCTAAGGACTCTTTACCATGACCGACCTTCCTACCATCCAGCACTACGTCAACGGGGTGGCCTCAGCCGGCACCTCCACCCGCACCGCGCCCGTGTACAACCCGGCCACCGGCACAGTCGCCAAGAACGTGCTGCTGGCCAGCACCGCCGACCTCGACGCGGCCGTCGCCGTCGCCCAGGCCGCCTACCCGGCCTGGCGCGACACGAGCCAGGCCCGCCGCCAAAGCATCATGTACAACTTTCGTGAGCTGCTCAACGCCCGCAAGGGGGACCTCGCCGAGATTCTCACCGCCGAACACGGCAAGGTCATCTCCGACGCGCTCGGCGAGATCATTCGCGGCCTCGAGGTCGTCGAATTCGCCCTCGGCATGCCGCACCTGTCCAAGGGCGAATATTCCGAGAACGTCTCGACCGGCGTCGACGTCTACACGCTGCGCCAGCCGCTCGGCGTCGTGGGCATCATCAGCCCGTTCAACTTTCCGGCGATGGTGCCGCTCTGGTATTTTCCGATCGCAATCGCGGCCGGCAACACCGTCGTGCTCAAGCCGAGCGAGAAAGACCCTAGTGCGTCGAACTGGCTCGCCGAGCTGTTCACCGAGGCCGGGCTACCCGAGGGAGTGCTCAACGTCGTGCACGGTGACAAGGAAGCCGTCGACGCGCTGCTCGTGCATCCCGACGTGCAGGCGATCTCCTTCGTCGGCTCCACCCCGATCGCCCGGTACATCTACGAGACGGCGGCCAGGCACGGCAAGCGCGTGCAGTCCCTCGGTGGCGCCAAGAACCATATGCTCGTGCTGCCAGACGCCGACCTCGACCTCACAGCGGATGCCGCCGTCAACGCCGGTTTCGGATCCGCCGGTGAGCGCTGCATGGCCATCAGTGTCATCGTCGCCGTCGAGCCCGTCGCCGACGAGCTGATCGCGAAGATCGCCCAGCGCGTCAAGGGCCTCACCGTCGGAGACGGCACGCGCGGCTGCGACATGGGCCCGCTGATCACGAAGGTGCACCGCGACAAGGTCGCCGGCTACATCGACATCGCCCAGAATGACGGCGCCGAGATCGTCATCGACGGTCGCGATATCAGCGTTGACGGTGACCCCAACGGTTTCTGGCTCGGCCCGACCCTGTTCGACAAGGTCAGCGTCGACTCGGCCGTCTACCTCGATGAGATTTTTGGACCGGTGTTGTCGATCGTGCGCGTGGCGACCTATCAGGAGGGCCTCGACCTCATCAACGCGAGCCAGTACGGCAACGGCACCGCGATCTTCACCAACGACGGCGGGGCCGCTCGCCGGTTCCAGAACGAGGTGCAGGTCGGCATGGTCGGCATCAACGTGCCCATTCCGGTGCCGGTCGCGTACCACTCTTTCGGCGGTTGGAAGAACTCCCTGTTCGGCGACGCGAAGGCCTACGGTCCCGCCGGTGTGAACTTCTACACCCGAGAAAAAGCCGTCACCAGCCGCTGGCTAGACCCCAGCCACGGAGGCATCAATTTGGGGTTCCCGCAAAACCAGTAGGGCCACCTCGCTCTCGTGGGCCTAGTCGGGCGCAGAGTGGGATTGCTGTACCTGGGCGGCTTCAGCACGAAGAAGGTTTACGACTGTGCGCACGGCGAGGCGTTCGGCGCGGTCGGGGCGCATGAGTGCCACGATCTGCCGCTCCGATTCGATGCCGCGCAGGGGCTTCAGTACGAGACGGCCGGGTTGGCCCCCGCCGGAGGTATAGCGCGGCACGAGGGCGATGCCGAGTCCGGCAATCACGAACGACTCGATCAGAGCGAGGTCGGCGAAACGCTGCGACATCGATAAGTGGGCGCCGGCTTCCTGCTCGATCGCGTGCAAAATGCGTTCGAATGGGTAGCCGTCGGTCACCCCGATCCAGGTCTCCCCAATGAGGTCGCTCGGGCCGACCCAGGCGCGATCGGCAAGCGGATGCCCCACCGGCAGCCCCACATCGAGTGGCTCGGTCATGAGCGGAACAACCGTCAGGCCCCGGCCGGCCCACGACAGCTGCCCGCTCATCGAGTGGGCCAACACAATGTCGTACTCGGCCGTGAACGCCGGAAAGTCGCTCAATTCGGGGTCTTCGTCGGCACAGTTGAGCACGAGGCCGGGCTGAAGGTTCTTGATGACACCGGGCAACAGCATTTGACCGGCCGTGGGAAAGGTGACGAGGCTTACGTCGCCGGTCGCGTTGTTGCGAAATTCGTCCCAGAGCGCGGTCGCCTTCGCGAGTGACACCGCGACATCCGTTGCGCTGCGGGCCAGGGAACGACCCGCATCGGTGAGCACGAGGCCGCGCCCCTGCCGTTGGGTGAGTGGCAAGCCGGCCTCGCGCTCGAGCACCTTGAGCTGCTGGGAGACGGCCGACGGGGTGCGGTGCGTGGCGAGGGCGACGGCCGTCACGCTGCCGCGGTCGGCGAGTTCGCGGAGAAGTTCGAGTCGCTGCACGTCCATGTAGCCAACCTACACAATGCATGCAGAACAATGCGATTGTGCTGAACGGTGGGGGGTGGTCAACTCAGAGAGTCATACACGAGCAGTGTCGCCTCCGTGCCGGGCCAGTCCATCTCCTTCGAAAGGCACCTCGTGTTCATCCTCATCGCCATCCTGCTCGTTTCCGTCGTATCCATCGCCGCCCTCGTCGTCGAGGTGCACCGCGACGGCTACCGCCAGATCGAGCGCCGCAACCTCGTTCGCATCTTCTAGCAGGAGGACCGGCATCGAGGACTGGCGCCCAACCAAGCCCGAAACCGCAGAGCAGACTCTCCTTAGAACCCGTTGGCCATCACAGGTTGTTCCGTGGGTCGGGGCTGAACTCCAGGCCTAGGGCGTTCCGCGCGTGGCCGAGTCATAGCCCAGGCGGCGGCTAGCCTCGATTGACGCGCTGGCCACGAGGGGGCCGAGTCGGTCAACGTCGTCGGGCGTGACGCGCTGGGTGGGAAAGCCCAGACCGATAGCCCCGGCCAGTTCGCCCATGTGCGTGAAGACGGGTGCGCTGATCGACCCCACGCCGAGGTTGCGCTCTCCGAAGGCGGCGTAGTACCCCTGCGCGCGGGCAACCTCGACCTGGGCATCGAGGGTGGCCAGATTGGTCGGGGTGGATCCCGTGAATGCCCCGAGATCTAACTGCTCGATGGCGGCACGGGCATCCGGATCGAAGGCGAGGAAAATCTTGCCGGGAGCACCGGCATGCAGGGGCATGACCATGCCGACCATGAACGGCCGGATCACCACGTGTCGTGTCTCGGCCACCGCCACGATGGTGCGGAAGGCCCCGTCGCGAAGGTAGAAGCATGCCGTCTCGCCGGTCTCGTCACGCAGGTCCTGTAGCACCGGCTTCACGAGCTGCACCGCGTCGAGGCCGAGCGTGCCGGGGGCCGCCCAACGCACCACTGCGATTCCGATGCGGTACCGATCGCGATCGCGATCGAGGAGTCCCTCATGCACCATGTCCTGCACGAGGCGCTGGCAGGTACTCGACGGCAAGCCGGTCTTCTTGATGACCTGCTGCAGGGTGAGTTCGGGCGCATCTACCCGGAAACAGTTGAGAATCTCGGTGATTTTGTGCAGCACCAGCGTGGGTGACCGGCTGTTGACCTGCTCTGATGACACGATCGTTGCTCCTACCTCGCTGTTGTGGGCGCTCGGCCCCAGCCTAGGGCTGTGGCGAACCCCGACCGGTTCGAGGTCTTGACAGAACCCCGAAAGAACCCACATGATGGGACTATAACCTGTCTGATGGGTTACGCTTCCTGGCTTGCTCAGCCCTGCACACAATGACGTGGAGACACCAATGACACTGTCCAACCTCACAACGGACGCCACGATGAATGCCAGCCAGCCTGGCTCCTCGCGAATCGGCCTCATCGTCCCGAGCTCGAACACGACCATGGAGACCGAGCTGCCGGAGCTCTTCCGACGCCAGACCGCGGCAACCGGCCACACCTACACCTTCCACTCAGCCCGCGCCGCACTGAAGAACGTGACGACGGAGGAACTGCTCGCCATGGCCGCAAAGGCTGCCGACTGCGCCACGGCCGTCTCCGACGCCGACGTGGACGTGATTGCGTATGCCTGCCTTGTGGCAGTGATGGCCCAGGGCCCCGGCGCGCACGAGCCAGCCGAGAACGTCATCCGTCAGGCGGCCCTGGACAACGGTCACCCGGCCGAGGTCACGAGCAGCGCTGGCGCCCTCGTACGCACCCTGCAGCAGCTCGGCGCTCGCCGCGTGGTGATGGTGGCCCCGTACATGGAACCGCTCACCCAAATGGTGAGCGACTACATCGAGGGAGCGGGTATCGAGGTGCTCGACACCGTGAGCCTTGGCGTAAACGACAACCTCGCCGTGGGCTGTCTCGATCCGCTCAATCTGCCCGGGTTCGCGCGCAACCTGAAGCATGAGGGAGCCGACGTCATCGTGCTCTCGGCCTGCGTGCAGATGCCCTCCCTTCCCGCGGTGCAGGCGGTCGAGGACGAGCTGGGCCTGCCCGTGATCACTGCGGCAACCGCGACCACCTGGGAGATCCTCCAACTACTCGGCCACACTCCGGCGATCCCGAACGCCGGCGGACTGCTGGCCGGCACTGTCGCCTCTCTGGTTCCTCGCATTCGCACCGACGCCTAGGGCGCGCACATGTCCATCCCGCTCGTCGCCTTCCTCGTGTTGATCGCGGCCTTCGCCATAGGCTCGTTCACCAAGATCAACGCCGGGCTGATCGCGCTCGTGGCCGCCTTCGGCGTCGGCACACTCCTGGCCGGCCTGCCCATCACAGACGTCATTAGCGAGTTCCCGTCCGGCTTGTTCTTCGTTCTCGTGGGGGCGACGCTGCTCTTTGCCATCGTGCGCATCAACGGCACGATCGACCTGCTCGCCTACTGGGCCGAATGCCTCGCGGGCCACCGCAAGATGCTCGTACCCGTACTCATGTTCTTACTCACGGCCGTGCTCGCCACGGCAGGCGCCTTCACCCCGGCCGCGATCGCTATCGTGGCCCCGGTAGCGCTCACCCTCGGTAGCCGCTTCGGAATCAGCACCCTGGGCATGGGACTCGTAGTGGTGCAGGGCGCAAATGCCGGCGCGTTCTCACCGGTCAATCCGTTCGGCGTGCTCGCCAACGTGATGCTCGACGATGCCGGTGCCAGCGCCGACTCACTCAAGCTGTTCACGTATTGCTTCGTGTTCAACGCGCTTCTTGCCTTCGTTGCCTATGCGGCCGCGCAGAAGATCATGGGCAGACGGCTTCGCCGTGCGGCCGAGCAGTCGGGTGAACCGAGTAGCGAGAACGTGACGAGTGCCGGCACCATCGGGGCCGCCCCCGGAACCCGGGCGGGCGTATCCGTTCTCACGCGGCCGGTGAGGACGGCACCAGTGAAGGTGGCCGCGACGCCTATCCGGGTGCTCACCCTCGCCGGGCTCGGGGTGCTGCTCGCGCTCACGACCGTCTTCGGCATCGATGTGGGGGTGGCGTCGTTCGTGATCGCCCTCGCGCTCATCGTGGCGAACTCGAGCGTGCAGAAGTCGGCCGTGGAGAGCATGCCATGGTCGGCCATCCTGCTTGTCACCGGGATCGTCACCTACGTAGGCATGCTCGAGGCCATTGGCGCGCTCGAGGAGCTGCAGAACGGCATCGCCGGCCTCGGGAACAGCTCGCTCGCGGCCCTCGTGACGAGCTATGTCGTGGCGATTGTCTCGGCGTTCGCGTCGACCACCGGCACCCTGAGCGTGATCAGCCCGCTCGTCACGCCCATCGCACTCGACCCGCTGCTCAGCCCCATCGGCGTCATCACGGCAATCGCCATCAGCGCGTCCGTGGTGGATGTCAGTCCCATGTCCACGAGCGGCGCGCTGCTCATGGCCAGCGCTCCGCCGACGGACGAGCGGCTGTTCTTCCGCGCGCTGCTGGTCTGGGCTGTCGTCATGATCGCCGTCGTGCCTGTGCTCGTGTGGTTCTGCTTCGTGCAGCTTGGTATCGGCTAACCAGTACTCCTCCCTCGAAAGGTTTTCTCATCACTCACTCCACCGTTCTCGCGCCCACCACCCTCGCGTGGATCACCCGCCTGATCGCTTTCGACACCACCAGCCGCAATTCGAACCGGGAGTTGATCGACGTTATCGACACGGAGTTGCGGGGACAGGGGCTCGAGCCGGTGCTCGTACCCAACTCTGATGGTACGAAGGCCAACCTCGTGGTCACGATCCCGGCACACGACGGGTCGACTACGGGCGGCGTGATGCTCGCCGGCCACACCGACGTGGTTCCCGTGGACGGGCAGGCGTGGAGCAGCGATCCGTTCACCGCAGAGCTGCGCGACGATCGGCTGTATGGCCGGGGCGCCGCCGATATGAAGGCGTTCAGTGGTGTCATCCTGGCGTTGCTGCCAGAGCTTCTGTCCCGGCCGCTTGCGACACCGCTGCACCTCGCGTGGACCTACGACGAAGAGGTGGGATGCCACGGTGCCATCACCCTGCTGGCCGACCTGGCCGCGCGAGGCATCCGCCCAGACATCTGCGTGGTGGGGGAGCCGACCAGCATGCGTGCGGTGTCGGCGCACAAGAGCAGCCACCTGTACCGGGTGAGTTTCACGGGGCTGGCCTCGCACTCCTCCAACACACCCAATGGCGTCAACGCCATCGAGTACGCGGCACGGGCTATCACGTTTATCCGATCGATCGCCGACGAGCACCGAGTGAACGGGCCTTTCGATGCAAGCTTCGAGGTACCGTACACAACCATCAACGTGGGCACGATTTCGGGCGGGGCGGCCGTCAATACGGTCGCCGAACGATGCGATTTTGAATTTGAATTTCGCGCGATCCCGGGAGTCTCCACCTCCGCGATCTTCTCCCGCATCGAAGACTTCGTGCTCGGGGAACTGCGCCCCGCTATGCGGGCCGAACATGCAACCGCCGACGTGTCGTTCGCCCCGATCGGCGCCGTTCCCGCCCTGAGCGCGGCCGGAACCGGCGCCGCGCTGCAGCTGGCGCACGAGCTCACCGGAACAAGCTCTGAAGAGACCGTCGGGTACGGCACCGAGGGTGGCCTTTTTCAGCTGGCCGGAATCGACACCGTGGTCTGTGGCCCGGGCAGTATCCGCCAGGGTCACACCGCCAACGAGTACATCGACCTGGCGCAAATCAGTGCCTGTGAAGATTTCATGCGCGCACTCGCTGGGCACCTGGCACACCAGCACTGACCTGATCGCACCCCTTCGGCACAGAAAGAATCCCATGACCAACGCGTCAGCAGTCCCCGCCGTTTCCGGCACGACCCAAACGGATGGCCCCGCCCTGGCCGAGAGGCGGCGACAGGCCCGCAAGGCGGTCGTGGCCGCGTCGATCGGCAACGGGCTGGAATGGTTCGACGTGATCGTCTACGGCACCTTCGCCGTGACCATCGCGAAGTTGTTCTTCCCCACGGCCGACGAGACAGCGTCGCTGCTGCTCGCCTTCGCGTCGTTCGGCGTGTCGTTCATCATGCGGCCGCTCGGCGGCATCCTGATCGGACGCTACGCGGACCGCGCCGGGCGCAAGGCGGGCATGCTCGTGTCCATCTCGGTGATGTTCCTGGGCACTCTCTTGATCGTGCTGGCTCCCACGGCGGCGACGATCGGCGTGGCCGCGGCCGTGATAATTCTCGTGGCCCGGTTATTGCAGGGTTTCGCCGCTGGCGGGGAGTTCGGCACCGCTACCGCGTTCCTCATCGAGTACGCACCGCACCGTAAGGCGTTCTACGGAAGCTGGCAGGTGGCCACGCAGGGTGCCGCCATGCTGCTCGCCGGGCTCTTCGGATTTTTCCTGAACAACTATTTGAGTCAGCAGAGCCTCGAAAGCTGGGGCTGGCGGATTCCGTTCATCTTCGCGTTGCTGATCGGGCCGGTGGGTTGGTACATCCGCTCGAAGATGCAGGACACCCCGGAATTTCTGGGTATGACGCCGTCGACGTCGCCGCTGAAGGACACGTTCGTTGCCAACGGCGGGCGTCTTTGGACGATGGTGGGCGTCGTGGCGCTCGGGTCGGTAGGTATCTACATAGCCCTGTTCATGCCGACCTATGCCATCGTGAACTTGGGCATGCCCACCGAGGGCGCGTTCGTCTCCACGCTCGTGTTCGGCGTGGTGATGAGCGTCGGCTCGCCGTTCATCGGCAAGCTCGCCGACGCTGTGGGGCCGGCCCGAGTGATGACCTGGGCCGCCACAGGAACGCTGCTGCTCGGCGTTCCCCTCTTCGTTCTGCTCAACCAGTCACCCACCCTCATGACCATGATCGGCATCGAGCTGGTGCTCGGCGTGCTGGCCACGGCGTACTTTGCGCCGCTACCGGCAATCATGTCGGCAATGTTCCCCGTGCAGATTCGCACTACGGGGTTGTCGCTCGGTTACAACATCGGCGTGACGGTGTTCGGTGGTTTCGCTCCGTTTATTCTCACGTTCCTCATCAGCACTACCGGTTCCCTGCTCGTGCCTGGGTACTATCTCGTGGCGATTGCGGCACTGTCCCTCGGTAGCATCATGGTGTCACGGCGAGTGTTCCAGCAGCGGTAGCCGGAACTTGGCCCGGTTGCGCTGTTTTCGCCCCAGGCACAACGCAACACGAGAACGCTTACTAAACGGGATTGAGACTTGAACCGTACCGTGCACTGGCGGCCGGAGCCGGGGTGGGAGGCATGCCCTAAACTGGCGAGCGTGACTGATACACGGCAGAAACTCATCGACTTCATTTCGGCCGAGGCCGTATTTCACGGAGACTTCGTTCTCACGAGCGGCAAGAAGGCCACGTACTACGTGGACCTGCGCCGGGTGAGCCTCGATCATCGGGTCGCCCCCCTGATCGGACAGGTCATGCTCGACCTCATTGGGGACGTGCCGGACGTCGTCGCTGTCGGCGGCATGACGATGGGGGCCGACCCCATTGCCGCCGCCGTCATGCACCAGGGCGCTGCCCGTGGTGCCAGCTACGACGCGTTCGTCGTGCGCAAGGAACCGAAAGACCACGGCCGTGGCCGCCAGGTCGAGGGCCCTGACCTGGCCGGTAAGCGCGTGATCGTGCTCGAAGACACCTCGACCACCGGCGGATCCCCCCTCGCCGCCATCGATGCCCTGCTCAAGGTCGGCGCCGAGATCGCCGGCGTCGCCGTTGTGGTCGACCGCAATACCGGTGCCCGCGAAGTGATCGAGGCCGCCGGTTACCCTTACTTCGCCGCGATCTCCCTTGAGGACCTGGGGCTGCAGTAGTGGCACCAGACGGCGACGAGCGCGGAATCGACTGGCTCGCGTCGCAGCCCGGCCACAGCGCCGATGACGCAGACACGACCGGTAAGGCCGAGGTCGTTGCCGGTAACGACGCCGAACTTGATGCACCTCATTCGACTACCGAGAAAACGGATGTCCCCGCGCCCGCGCCCGGGTTCAGTCGTCGAGCCGGTGCCGCCGACCCGGTTGAAGTCGAACCGGCCGTCGCCCAATCGATCGCACCGCCCGTTTCGGCTGGCCCGGCTGCCCCTGCCGGGCCAGCTCCGTGGTGGACGACTCCGCTTCCGCAACGGGCCGAAGTCCAACCGGTCGAACTAGCCCAGGCGCCCGCCGCCATGCCCGCCGCCGTACGTACCGCCGCACCGAGCGCCGCGGCACCGAGCCACCACCGGTCCAGGCTCGGCGCTCCCGCCTCCCGCCAGGCCGCCCTGATCTGGACGACCGTCGGGCTGCTCGCGCTCATCGTGCTCGTCGGGCTGTTCTTTCTTGGCCAGCGTCTCGTTGCGAGCCCGGTGGCTGCGCCGATCGCATCCGTTTCGCCGGCTCCGGCTCCGACGTCGACACCCACGCCAATACCGGAGGTTACGGCGACGCAGCCCGCCGGGGTGCACGAGTGGAACACCCTGTTCGGTGGCGAGTGCCTCGAACCGTACGCCTCACCGTGGGAGGAAGATTTCACGGTCGTTGATTGCGCAGCCTCCCACACCGCCCAGCTGGTCTACCGCGGCACCTTCGGCGGCGACCAGGCCACGATCTTTCCGGGCGAGGCCGCGCTGGCCGCCCAGATCAATCTGTTGTGTACGAAACCCGACATCCTCGACGTGGCCGCGGCGGGCGCCTACTCAAACCTGCAGATGCAGGGCAGCTACCCGATCACTGAAGAGCAGTGGAACACCGGATCGCGCGACTACTTCTGCTTCGTGAGCCGCGCCTCGACCGAAGCGCTCGCCGCGAGCATCGTGGGATCGGGCCCCGTCGCCTAGCAGGCGGCTGATTACTCCGCAGGATCTCCGCAGGATCTCCGCAGGCTCGATCAGCGGGCGGGAAAATCCGTCAGATCGACGATTGGTCGAGGAAGCCGATCTCGTCGCTCTCGATCGGCTCCGTTGTGAGCAGTTCGTGCACGCCAGCCACGATCTCGTCGGGACGGAACGGGTAGCGATTGATTTCGACCTCGTCGCTGATACCGGTCATCACGAGGATCGTGTGCAGCCCCGCCTCGATGCCGGCGACGATGTCGGTGTCCATGCGGTCGCCGATCATGCCGGTGTTCTCCGAGTGCGCACCGATCTTGTTCATCGCCGAGCGGAACATCATCGGGTTGGGCTTGCCGACGACATAGGGCTCCATGCCGGTGGCCTTGGTGATCAGCGCCGAAATAGCGCCGGTCGCCGGCATCGGGCCGTCCTTGCTCGGCCCTGTCGCATCCGGGTTGGTCGAGATGAACCGCGCTCCGCCGAGGATCAGCCGAATCGCCTTGGTGATCGCCTCGAACGAGTAGTTGCGCGTCTCGCCGACCACAACGTAGTCCGGGTCGGTCTCGGTCATGATGAACCCGGCCTCGTGCAGCGCGGTCGTAATGCCGACCTCGCCGATCACAAACGCCGTGCCACCGGAGACCTGAGACTTCAGAAAGTCCGCCGTCGCGAGCGCCGAGGTCCAGATGCGGTCCTCCGGCACGTTGAGACCGCTCGCGCGCAGCCGGGCGCTCAGGTCCCGCGGCGTGAAAATCGAGTTATTGGTGAGCACCAAAAAAGGCGTGCCAGAGTCGGTCCACTGCTGCAGCAGCTCGGCGGCCCCCGGGAGGGCCTGGTTCTCGTGTACGAGCACACCGTCCATGTCGGTGAGCCAGCATTCGATTTCGTCGCGTCGTGCCATCAGGCGCTCCCTCTCGTCGACCCCAGCCTAGCCGCGCGAAGTTTCACAACGGTTACGCGCATCCGTCTACTCAGTGGAGCCGCGCTCACTCTTAATCTCCGCGGCTCAGGCGGTAACCCAGATCGACGCGGCCGCCGCCGGCGTGACCAGCCGACTTTGGCCATCCGCTAACACGATGGTCAGCGCCGCCGCCAGAGTGAACTCGGTGCCTGGCCCGATCAGATCGGCGGCGAGCTCGCGCAGCACAGCCGGGTCGCGGTCGCTGACGCGCAGCACGCTTCCCGCATGCCCGACAGTGGCCTCCGCCAGCAGCACCGCCGGCGGTCGAAGCACGGTGCCATCGGCGGCCGGAATCGGATCGCCGTGCGGATCGTGCGCCGGAAACCCGAGGCGGGTATTGATCGCCTCGAGCAGCCGGTCCGAGATGGCGTGCTCGAGAATCTCAGCTTCGTCGTGCACCTGATCCCAGTCGTAGCCCATTTCGCCGACCAGCCAGGTCTCGATCAGGCGATGCCGGCGCACGACGGCGGTCGCGCGCAGCCGGCCAGCGTCGGTCAGCGCGAGCGGCCCGTAGGGAACGTGGGTAATGAGTCCGCTCGCGGCGAGCTTCTTGACCATTTCGGTCACGGATGACGGTGCCACCCCCAGCCGCACGGCCAGCGCCGACGGGATGATAAGGTCGCTCTGCCACTCGGTATGGGTGTAGATGGTCTTGAGGTAGTCTTCGGCTGCGCCTGTGGTGTGATTCATAGCACTTTCAGGGTAGCTGGACGTTTCGCCCCGGATGTGCACCGATTCAGGCGCCGGTGAAGACGAGTACGAGCAGCACCACGTTGAGCGCAACGAGGGCCAGCGCGCAGATGATGCCGGCCGTCGTGGTGAACCAGCGGTTGGCGAAGGTGCCCAAGATACCCCGCTGAGCGGTGAGCCAGACGAGTGGAATCAGCGCAAACGGGATGCCGAACGACAGCACCACCTGGCTGAGCACGAGCGCTTCGGTCGGGTCGAAACCGGCCCCCAGAATGACTAGGGCCGGAATCAGCGTCACCAGGCGGCGCAGCAACAGGGGCACTCGAATGTGCAGGAGGCCATGCATGATCTCGGCCCCGGCATACGCTCCGACCGAGGTCGACGCGAGTCCGGAAGCTAACAGTCCAATCGCGAACGTCGTCGCTATCGCCGGTCCGAGCGTGTTCTGCAGGGCGGCGTAGGCACCCTGGAGCGTGTCGGTGCCGTCGACGCCCTGCAGTGCGGAGGCCGCGAGCAGCAGAATCGCCAGGTTCACGGTTCCGGCAATAGCCATCGCGATAGTGACATCCCATTTCGTGGCCCACAGTAGCCGGCGGGTGGCTACGACTCCCTGCCACTCCGGAAATCGATCGCGGGCGAGCGACGAGTGCGCGTAGATGGCGTGGGGCATGATCGTTGCGCCGAGAATGGAGGCCGCCAACAACACCGAGTTGGAGCCCTCGAACCGCGGCACCAGGCCGGATAACACCGATCCTCCGTCGGGCGGGGACAGAAATACGCCGGCCATGAAGCCGACGACGATGATGAGCATCAGAGCGATGATGACGCGCTCGAAGATGCGCGGGCCTCGCCGGGACTGCACCATGAGCACGAACATCGATATGGTCCCGGTGATGATGCCGCCCCAGATCAGGGGCAGGTTGAACAGCAGGTTGAGTGCAACCGCGCCGCCGATGATCTCGGCCAGGTCGGTGGCCATCGCCACCAGTTCGGCCTGCAGCCAGTACATGCGGCGGGCGAGGGGTCGCTTCATCCGCAGACCGAGAATTTCCGGAAGGCTGGTTCCCGTGACGATGCCGAGCTTCGCCGACAGGTACTGAATCAGCCAGGCCATGACATTGCCGGCTACGACCACCCACACCAGCAGATAGCCGTAACGGGCGCCGGCGGTCATATTGCTGGCCACGTTGCCCGGGTCGAGATAGGCGACACCGGCGACGAGTGCCGGCCCCAGAAGCCAGAGCAGCCGGGTGGAGGCGACCGTGGTGGGAGCGTGCGAAAGCAGACGATCTGAGACCAGGACATCCGATTTAGCCATACCGAAATCCTAGCCAGAATTTAGGCTCACCGAAACCTTGCTGTCAACAATTTTGGTGGTCCAATGCTGGCGGGGAGCATGAGGCCGCCGAGGATCATTATCGCGAACAGCGACATCGCTGGCCTGATGGTGGTCAGGAAGCCCGGATTGATCTCCCCCAGGAGGGTCCCGAACATCAAGTAGCCGCCCAGGGGAAACAGGTAGTTCATCAGCATCAGCGTCTTATTGCGGATGCCGACTCGAAACTCAAAGCCGAGGTGCATGATGATGGCCCTCATGGACTCGTGTGCTCCGTCGTGATTTCGAGAAACCGGTCTTCAAGGCTCGGCCGCTCGACACGCAGATCGATCAGCACGTCTTTTCGGTCCGTGATGAACGAGATGAGTGCTGAAACGGTCCGCCCGACGTCGGTGCTGAAGTAGATCACATACGCGTCGCGACTCTGCGTTTGTTGCACGGCCGGAAAGACGGCGTCCGGCAGGCTCAGGCAGTCACCCTTGGTGCGCACCGAGATGCGGGTGAGGCCGCCACCCGTGGCCGTCAGTTCCATCGGGGATGACCACCGCGGGACGGTGCGCCACGGCGAGCGCGAGAGACAGTCGGCGCTGCTGGCCACCGGACAACTCGTGGTACTGGGCATGGCGCCTCTCCGTGACGCCGACTCGTTCGATCAAATCGAAGCGCGGTGCAATCCTGTGGTACGTGCAGAAGAAGCGCATTGCTTCGTCCACGCGGATGCTGTCCGGCAGGGCCGAAGCCTGGAGTTGTACCCCGATCAGTCGACTGAGCCGTCGCCCGACCCGGCCGGGGTCGACATCGTCGACTCGCAACGTACCGCCGTCAGAGCGCCTCAACCCCTCGAGACATTCGAGCGTCGTGGTCTTGCCGGCACCATTAGGTCCGAGCAGACCGAAGACCTCTCCACGGCTCACATCGAGGCTGATCCCGTCGACCGCGATGAAGCCACCATAGGACTTGCGAAAGTCCTTGATCAGGATCATGGTCTCGCTCATGGCATCACCTTAGTGAGGACTGCCGACGAGCGGTATCGGGGAAGGCGCGGCCGGTCTCGCAGTGCGTGAGACCGTCTCGGCCGCGGGATACGGTTAAGCGGTGAACGAAAGAGTAGTCAACCTGCCAGTGCCCGCGTCGGCTGAGAATCCCACGCCCGAGCGATCCACCTACGGCGTCGGCCCGTGGCCGGGGGAGTGGCCGAGCGAGGACCGCTACGACGCTGAACTGCTGGAACACGGCGACACCCGCAACGTGATCGACCGCTATCGTTACTGGAACATGGCCGCGATCGTCGCTGACCTGGACGAGCACCGTCATCCGTTTCACGTGGCCATTGAGAACTGGCAGCACGACATGAACATCGGTTCGATCGTGCGCAGCGCCAACGCGTTCGGCGCCGACACCGTTCACATCATTGGTCGCCGCCGCTGGAACAAGCGCGGCGCCATGGTCACCGACCGCTACCAGCACGTGCTGCACCACGTGGATGTCGCCGCCTTCGTCGAGTGGTGTGCCGGTGAATCGCTGCCGGTTATCGCCATCGACAACGTGCCGGGCAGCGTCATCATCGAGACCTTCAACTTTCCCGAACGCTGCGTGCTCTTGTTCGGCCAAGAAGGTCCCGGGCTGTCGGAGGAGGCCATCGCGGCGGCTGATTCCATCGTCGAAATCAGCCAGTTCGGGTCGACCCGGTCGATCAACGCTTCGGCCGCAGCGGCCGTCACCATGCATTCCTGGGTGGTGCAGCACCGGTTCTGAGATTTTCTGCAGGCCGTGACGGTTTGGCGATAGCGTGACGTTATGACTGCGATCACAGACGATCTCCCGGCCCGACTCCTCCACGAAGAAAACGCCGGATGGCAGGCCATTCTCGGCGGTGAGGGCGGCGCGTATTACCAGCGCGAAATGACCGACGATGGTCTGATGATCGTGCCCGGCGCCGTCATCACCCGCGATCAGGTCACCGCTTACTTCGACCAGGCTGCACCGTGGGAGAGCTACGGCATATATGAGCCAGCCATCATTCGCCTGGGCGGGCATGCCGGAGTCGTGGTCTACCGGGCGGTTGCCCGGCGAGGCGAGGTCGTCGTCGAGTTGAACATTTCGACGACCTACCTGTTCGTCAATGGCGGTTGGCGGGTCGCGGCCCGGCAGCAGACCCCGGCCTGACCGGCCCTGTTTGTGGCTCTCGGCCCGGCGCCGGGAGCGACGGGCCCCGGGCTTGGTAGGATCGAGTGTGACTGGCGACAATTTGATTTCAGAGCCCGAGACCCTTCTTCCCGCAGAACCGGAGGTGCTCGAGGCCCTGCGCCGAACCGCGAGGAGCGAGATCTCCGCCGTCGCGCAGGTGCACCCGACATCCCCGCTGGCGTGGGCCGAACTGTCCGATGCCACCCACGCGGAGGGCCGCATCCTCGAGTCATACGCCTACGCCCGGGTCGGTTATCACCGCGGACTCGACGCCCTGCGCAAGGCCGGCTGGCGCGGACACGGCCCCATTCCCTGGCGCCACGAACCCAACCGCGGCGTGCTCCGCGCCCTGTTCGCACTGCGCCGCGGCGCTGCAGAAATTGGCGAGACCGACGAAGTTGCCCGTCTCACGGCTTTTCTCGCGGATGCCGATGCGAGCGCCATCTCTATTATCGCCACCCTGCACACCGGCAGCCCGGGGTTCGACCCGGCGCCGCCCACCGAAGCTTTTGTTATTCGAGGAGAAGACTAAATGCCCGCGATCGTACTCATCGGTGCCCAGTGGGGCGACGAGGGCAAGGGGAAGGCGACCGACCTGCTCGGCAGCCGGGTCGACTATGTCGTCAAGTTTAACGGCGGTAACAACGCCGGACACACCGTCGTCGTCGGCGACGAGAAGTATGCGCTGCACCTGCTGCCGTCGGGCATTCTGAGCCCCGGCGTCACCCCGGTCATCGCCAACGGCGTCGTCGTCGACGTCGAGGTTTTGTTCGAAGAACTCGACGCCCTCTCCGGGCGCGGCGTCGACGTCTCCCGGCTCAAGGTCAGCCTCAACGCGCACGTCATCACCGCCTACCACCGCACCCTCGACAAGGTCACCGAACGTTTCCTGGGTAAGCGCCAGATCGGCACCACCGGGCGGGGCATCGGCCCGGCGTACGCCGACAAGATCAACCGCGTCGGCATCCGCGTGCAAGACCTGTTCGACGAGAACATCTTGCGGCAGAAGGTCGAGGGAGCCCTCGACCAGAAGAACCACATGCTGGTCAAGGTCTACAACCGCCGCGCCATCGAGGCCGAAGAGATCGTCACCGAGCTGCTCAGCTACGCCGAACGCCTGCGTCCGATGGTTGCCGACACCGCCCTGCTGCTGCACCAGGCCCTGAACGCCGGCAAGACCGTGTTGTTCGAGGGCGGCCAGGCCACCATGCTCGACGTCGACCACGGCACCTACCCCTTCGTTACCTCGTCGAACGCCACCTCGGGTGGCGCGGTGACCGGTTCCGGCATCGCCCCGAACCGTATCGACCGGGTCATCGCCGTGGTCAAGGCCTACACGACCCGGGTCGGCAGCGGTCCCTTCCCCACCGAGCTGTTCGACGAATCGGGCGAATACCTGCGCGCCAACGGCTTCGAGTTCGGCACCACCACCGGCCGCCCGCGCCGCTGCGGCTGGTACGACGCCCCGATCGCCCGCTACACCGCGCGCATCAACGGCGTCACCGACTTCGTGCTGACCAAGCTCGACGTACTAACCGGCCTCACCGAGATTCCGGTCTGCGTGGCCTACTCGGTCGACGGCGTGCGTGTCGAAGAAGTACCGGTCTCGCAGAGCGACTTCCACCACGCCATTCCGATCTACGAGAACTTCCCTGGCTGGACCGAGGACATCACCGGCGTGCGCACGTTCGAGGAGTTGCCCCAGGCGGCGCAGGACTACGTACTCGCCGTCGAGTCGATGAGCGGATCGCGAGTGTCGGCGATCGGTGTCGGTCCCGACCGTGAAGCCATCGTGGTGCGTCACGATCTGATCGACTGATCTGAATCGCCGGCCGGCCGCTAATTTGGCCGGTCGCCGCAATCGGGAACAATTCCTCACTTTTACCTGTCACACTGGGCGAGTGAACGCCGTGAGACCCCATTCCCTGACCCTGACCGGTCGTTTTGTGCAGCTGCAACCGCTCGGAAGTGCGGTGCTGCCCGACTTGGCGCGCGCCATCGCGCACCCGGAGGTGTTCGCGGCCGGCTACGGCGGCGGCCCCGCTGCCCTGCACCGCGATGTTGACGGCTTCGTCAAATGGGCGCATGACTACTTTCAGTGGGAAGGCCTGCCCTACGTGGTGCGGCTGCTCCGCGGCCCGAACGACGGCGACGTCGTCGGCACCACGACCTTCGGTGACATCGACGTCGCCAACGAGTCTGGCCACGTCGGGTGGACCGCCTACGACCCCCGCGTCTGGGGCACCGCCGTCAATGCCGAAACCAAACTGCTCGTGCTCGGCAACGCCTTCGAGAACGGCTTTGGCCGGATCGAACTGCAAACGGATGCCATCAACGCGCGTTCCCGTGCCGCTATCCTCGGCATCGGCGCCACGTACGAGGGCATCCTGCGCCGCGATCGTCGCCGCGCCGACGGCACCTGGCGCGACAGCGCCGTCTACTCCATCCTCGCCGACGAGTGGCCGACCGTGCGCGCCGGGCTGCAGGCTCGCCTCGATGCGTTCGAGGGCAGGTTCGTGGCGTACCGGAGCCGGCGACCGACCGGCCCAGCCGGCACCATCAGCGGTGGCGGCCCGCGAGGCGATAACCGCGGCAGCCCGGAGGCCGTGAACGGAAGCGATCTGGAACGCGACATCGAGGCCGACACCACGCAGTAGGTGCGCCGTGCAACTTTCGTCGCTTTCATTCGGAGCTTTTTGAAGGTTGTGCTCACTCGGGTCGGTGCTCGACACCGCCCGCTATAGGCTCGGAGCGTGCCTTCATCGCCTGCCGCCAGCAAGAGCCTCGTTACCCTGCAATTCCTCGGGATGGGGCTGATCTGGGGCTCCAGTTTTCTGTTCATGAAGATCGCCCTGGACGGCGTCAGTTTTGGTCAGATCGCGTGGTCGCGTCTCGTGCTGGGCGGCCTGACTCTTGGACTCATCGTGTTGGTCAACCGGCCGCGCATCGGCACCGCGCCGGTGCTGCCGCGGGAGGGGGTGGTCTGGCTGCACTTCCTCGTGATTGCCGTCAGCGGATGCGTGATTCCGCACCTGCTCTTCGCCTGGGCCGAGCAGTACGTTTCGTCGAGCTTGGCCAGCATCTACAACGCGGTCACGCCAATCATGACGGCGCTCATGGCCACCCTGGCGTTTCGGGTGGAGAAGCTCGTGCGTGCCCAGGTTGTCGGCGTCGTGCTCGGCATAGGCGGCGTCGTCGTCATCATCGGTCCGTGGAAGTATTCCTCGCTCACCGGTGACCTGTGGGGCCAGCTCGCCTGCCTCGGCGCGGCGGTCTGCTACGGCTTCACCTTCGGCTACACCCGTCGTTTTCTAAGCGCCCGGCCGATCGCCGCGTCGACGTTTGCCTTTCTCAACATCGGCATTGCCGGCGGAATCATGCTGCTGCTGACACCGGTGCTGGCCTGGAGCCCGGTGGAGCTGACCGGTCCGATCGTGCTGTGTCTGCTGGCGTTGGGCGCGCTCGGCACCGGCGTCGCCTACATCTGGAACATCAACGTGCTGCGCGCCTGGGGCCCGACCAACGCGTCGACGGTGACTTATGTGACGCCCGTGGTCGGCGTGGTGCTGGGGGTGCTCGTTCTCGGCGAAACATTCTCCTGGCATGAGCCGACCGGGGCACTGCTGGTGCTGCTCGGCATTGTGCTCACGCAGAAACGGTTGCAGCTCGGGTCATTCGGGCTCGGAGGCCGGGAGGCGGCGGCATCCGTGGAAACCAGTGATGGTCGGGGGCATGCATTATCGTGAAAGCATGGCCGTATACGAGGAATTACCCGCCGACGCCGACGCGGCTGCGATTGCGCAGCTGCACAGCATTCGCGAGAGCATCGACAACATCGACGCTGCCCTCATCCACCTGCTGGCCGAGCGGTTCAAATTCACGCAGCAGGTGGGTCGGCTCAAGGCGGCCCACGGGCTTCCCGCCGCCGACCCGGCGCGCGAACTCCTGCAGATCGACCGTCTGCGCGGCCTCGCCGAAGACGCCCACCTCGACCCGGCTTTCGCGGAGAAATTCCTGAATTTCATCATCGCCGAGGTGATTCATCACCATGTGAAGATCGCCGGCGGCGAATCGGTGGCCCCGGTGCGTGCTCCGGGCGGGGCGGTGCACCCGACGCCGCATCCGCCGACCGCGGCCAGCGCGGCCTCGTGATCGTCGGTCTGTGACCGTGCGCTGGCACCCGCACTCGCTGCCCGACCAGGCCGGCAAGACCTTCGTCGTCACCGGCGCCAACGCCGGGCTCGGCTACTTCACGAGCGAGCAGCTCGCCGGCACGGGCGCCCACGTCGTGCTCGCCTGCCGCGACGAGTCGAAAGCAAATGCCGCGGCGGCGGCCATTCGCGCCCGCGTGGCCGGGGCATCCGTTTCTGTGTTGCATCTCGATGTGGCCGACCTGAACTCGGTCGCGGGGGCCGGGGAGACCCTCGGTGCACTGCCGCAGCTCGATGGACTTATTCTGAACGCCGGAATGGTGCACCCGCCGACCGACCGGGCGGTGAGCCTCGACGGCAACGAGCTCGTCTTCGCCACCAACTATCTGGGGCATGTGGCGCTGACCGCGGCTGCCTTGCCCGCGCTGCTGCGCACGCCGAAGAGCCGGGTCGTGTCACTGGGTTCGTTGATCTCCCGGCTGATGGATTCGGCACTCGATGACTTGCAGTTGGAGACGACCTACAGCGGGTGGAAGGCTTATGCGCAGTCCAAGATTGCGATGCAGGTGTTCGGGTTCGAGCTCGACCGGCGGTTGCGGGCCGCGGGCGTCGGCGGGGCCGGCGGGGTGTCGTCGCTGGTCGCGCATCCGGGATATTCCATTTCGGGGTTGACCCCCGGCATCCGTTCGGTGAATGACGTCTCGCCCCGCAAACGCGTGATCGACACGCTGCAAGCACTGGTCGGCGCTCAGGGCAAGCATCGTGGCGCGTGGCCGACCGTACGTGCCGCCACCGACCCTGCGGCCCACGGCGGCCAATACTTCGGCCCGAGCTTGCTGTTGCGCGGCCGTCCGGTCACCCAACCCGCCACCCGAACCTCGCGCGATCGCTCCATCGCCGAGAACCTTTTCGGGAGAACCGCTGGGCTGTTGGGCGCCCCGTTCCCCCTCTAGCCTCTCCTTCCGGCGGGAGCTGCGAAACTAGGCGAAAGCGGCGGGGAGGGTGGTGCGGTGTCGATTGTGCATCTCCGGCAGTGAGGCCGCGAAGACGTCCTGAACCTCGAGGGCGTGCAGGGTGGCGTCGGTCACGCCGATGCGCAGCACCGGAATGTAGCGGCCGGCACACAAGCCGAGAAACTTCACGTCGTCTTCGCGCGGCACGCTTACGATGACGCGACCGGCCGACTCCGAGAACAGGGCAGTGGATGCGTCCACCCCGTCCCGATCCAGAATGTCACCGAGCCAGACCCGAGCGCCCACACCGAAGCGCATCACGGCTTCAGCGAGGGCCTGGGCGAGCCCACCCTCGCTGAGGTCATGGGCGCTGTCGATGAGGGCTTCCTTCGATGCGGCGTGCAGCAGCCCGGCGAGGGCCTTCTCCCGGCCGAGATCCACAACCGGCGGACGACCACCGAGGTGGTTGTGCACGACACCGGCCCAGGCCGAGCCGTCGAGTTCGAGGCGGGTCTCACCGAGCAGATAGATGTTGTGCCCGTCGTCCTGCCAGCCGCTCGGGATGCGGCGGGCGACGTCGTCGATCACGCCGAGCACGGCGACGACCGGGGTGGGGTGAATCGGCTGGTCGCCGGTCTGGTTGTAGAACGAGACGTTGCCGCCGGTGACCGGGATCTCCAGCTCGAGGCATCCGTCGGCGAGAGCCGTTACTGCCTCACGGAACTGCCACATGACCTCGGGGTTCTCGGGGGAGCCGAAATTGAGGCAGTCGCTGACGCCGGCCGGGATCGCGCCGGTCGCGGCGACGTTGCGATAGGCCTCGGCGAGGGCGAGCTGCGCGCCGCGGTACGGGTCGAGCTGGCAGTAGCGGCCGTTCGCGTCGGTGGCGATGGCGAAACCGAGGCCGCTTTCTTCGTCGACGCGGATCATTCCACCGTCGTCGGGAAAAGCCAGCGCCGTGTTGCCCTGTACGTAGTGGTCGTACTGGTCGGTGATCCAGCTCGGGTCGGCGAGGTTGGGCGAGCCGAGCAGGTCGAGGAACTGCTCTCGCAGGGTCTCGCCGTCGAGTGCACGCGGCAGCACGGAGGCAGTGTCGGCCTGCAGGGCGTCGATCCAGGTCGGGTAGGCGAGCGGGCGCTCGTAGACCGGGCCATCGACGGCGACGGTGCGTGGCAGTACGTTGACGATTTCTTCGCCGTGCCAGTTGATGATCAACCGGCCGGTATCGGTGACCTCGCCGAGCACGCTGGTCTCGACGTCCCACTTCTTGGTGACGGCGAGAAAGCCCTCGAGCTTTTCGGGCGTGACGATCGCCATCATGCGCTCCTGGCTCTCGCTCATGAGAATCTCTTCGGCGGTGAGCGTGGGGTCGCGCAGCAGCACCTTCTCGAGTTCGATGAACATGCCACCGTCGCCGTTGGAGGCGAGTTCGCTGGTCGCGCACGAGATACCCGCCGCCCCGAGGTCCTGGATTCCCTCGACGAGTTTGCCCGCAAACAGTTCGAGGCAGCACTCGATGAGCACCTTCTCGGCGAACGGGTCGCCGACCTGCACCGCGGGACGCTTGGTGGGCCCGCCGGCGCTGAACGTGTCCGAGGCGAGAATGGATGCTCCGCCGATGCCGTCGCCGCCGGTGCGGGCGCCAAACAACACGACCTGGTTGCCGACGCCGCGGGCGTTGGCAAGGTGCAGGTCTTCGTGGCGCAGCACGCCAACCGAGAGAGCGTTGACGAGCGGGTTGCCTTGGTAGACCCGGTCGAACACGGTTTCGCCGCCAATGTTGGGCAGGCCGAGGCAGTTGCCGTAGAAGCTGATGCCCGAGACCACGCCGTGTACGACGCGGGCGGTATCGGGGTCGCTGATGTCGCCGAAGCGGAGGGCATCCATCACGGCGACCGGGCGGGCGCCCATCGAGATGATGTCGCGCACGATGCCGCCGACGCCGGTCGCAGCGCCTTGGAACGGTTCGATGTAAGAGGGGTGGTTGTGCGATTCGATCTTGAACGTGACCGCCCAGCCCTCGCCGACGTCAAGCACACCGGCGTTTTCGCCCATGCCGACCATGAGGTTTTTCTTCATGGCGGGGGTGACCTTGTCGCCGAACTGGCGCAGGTACATCTTCGAGCTCTTATAGGAGCAGTGCTCGCTCCACATGACTGAGTACATGGCGAGCTCGCCGCTCGTCGGGCGGCGGCCCAGAATGTCGCGGATCTTCGCGTACTCGTCGGCCTTGAGCCCGAGAGCGCCGTAGGGCTGCTCCTTCTCGGGGGTCGCAATGGCGTTGGAAACGGTGTCGGCGACGCCGTGGGAAGAAGTTTTGGAAACAGCGTTCACGTGTGGAATTCTCCCCGAGATAGCGGATGCTTGACCGGGCAAGTCTACCGGTCGCCCCGACCCCACCCGCAGGCAGTGTGAATTAGCGCGTGTATTGAGTAGATGGTGTCGTGGTGTCGCCGGCGCACTGGCTTGCGCTGTAGAGTTCAGCGCTTTGCGCGGTGGTCTCTTCGCCCCGCCGGTGGACCCCGACCAGGTACTTCTTTCTGCGCCCCGCACCCGACCGTCCGCAGGCTGCTCGACGACGGTGAACCGGGGCGGCCATTCAACGACTGAGCGCCACGGGTTCAGTTCGCGGGTGTTTGTCGGTCCGGTGGGTGTCAGGGGCCGTTGCGGTGATGAAGCGGCGCCCCGGCGCATGGCTGCGGGACCTTTCTCAGCCTAAGCCGAATGCCTTTGGTATTCTGAGGAAATAATGGACCCTGATAAACCCTCGCCCCTTTCATCGCATCTCCGCACAACGTCCCCGAATTTGAGGGGGCCACATGCTGTTTGAGTGGGCGATGGTGGGGGTAGGCCTGCTCCTTACTGTGGGCACGGGTATTTTCGTGGCGGCCGAGTTCTCTCTCGTCACGTTGAACCGTAACGATCTTGAGGCCCGTCAGGAACGTGGCGAAAAGCGTCTCGGACCGACCATCAAGGCGCTGAAGATCACGTCGACGCATTTGTCGAGTGCGCAACTCGGCATCACCCTGACAACGCTACTGACCGGGTTCACGTTCGAGCCTGCCATCACATCTCTGCTGACCGAGCCGCTCGCGGGTGTCGGTGTACCCGACGGCCTGATCCCCGTGCTTGGTTCCATCATCGCGATTTCGCTGGCGACTCTGTTCTCCATGGTGATCGGCGAACTCGTGCCGAAGAACTTTGCTTTGGCCGTTCCGTTGGCCACGGCCAAGATCGTCGTGCCCCCGCAAGCGCTGTTCACTGCGGTGTTCAAGCCCATCATCTTGCTGTTCAACAACACCGCCAACGCGCTGATCCGTCTGGTGGGCATCGAACCTAAAGAGGAACTGTCAGGTGCACGCACCGCGGAAGAACTCAGCTTCCTGGTGCGGCGGTCGGCCCTGGAGGGCGTGCTCGACACCGATCACGCGGCCATGCTGCACCGCACCCTCCGGTTCGCCGATCACACGGCGGCCGACGTCATGACACCTCGGGTGCGGATGGCCTCCGTCCAGGTCGCTGATACAGCCCAGAGCATCGTGCGGCTGTCCACGGCCACCGGCTTTTCGCGTTTTCCCGTCATCGATAAGAACTCCGACGACATCGTCGGGGTCCTCCACGTCAAGCAGGCCTTCGCGGTCGAGCTCGACCGCCGCGATCAGATCACTGCCGACGAACTCAAGGTGGACGCGCTGCGTGTGCCTGAGTCGATGGCCGTGGACACTCTCCTCGCTCTGCTGCGTAAGCACGGCTTCCAGATCGCGGTCGTCGCCGATGAATACGGCGGAACGGCGGGCATCGTCACGCTGGAAGACCTCGTCGAGGAACTCGTGGGCGAGCTGGAAGACGAGCATGATCGGGCGAAAGCTGGCGTCATCCGCTCGGGTCGGTCCGTGGTGTTCGACGCCAGCTGGCGGCCGGACGAACTGCTCGACCGCACCGGTGTCACCGTTCCCGACGACGGCGACTACGAAACCGTCGCCGGGTTCATCGCCGATCAGCTCGACCGGATTCCCGAGGTGGGCGACGAGGTCCCTGTCGACGGAGGGGTCCTGCGGATCGACCGGGTGGATGGCGTGCAGGTCCAACGCGTGCGCTACACCCCGTCTGACCCTGAACATGACCCAAGTCTGGCCACCAGACACGACCGCATCGTCAACCAAATTCAGAAGGACCTGAACCATGAGTGAGTACTGGCCGGGCCTGATCTGGCTCGTCGTGCTGTTGATCATCAACGCATTCTTCGTCGGCGCCGAGTTCGCCGTGATCTCGGCCCGCCGGTCGCAGATCGAACCTCTAGCCGAACGCGGTAGCAAGGCAGCGAAGACCACCCTGTGGGCGATGGAAAACGCGACCCTGATGCTGGCCACCAGCCAACTCGGCATCACCGTGTGCTCGCTGCTGATTCTGAACGTTTCCGAGCCGGCCATCCACGGTCTCTTGGAGTACCCACTTGCCGTGACCGGACTCTCCGGCGCGGCGATCAGCGTGATCGCTTTTGGCATCGCTCTGGCGCTGGTGACCTTCCTGCACGTCGTCTTCGGCGAAATGATTCCCAAGAACATCTCGTTCTCCGTTCCCGACCGCGCTGCGCTTATCCTGGCGCCGCCGCTCGTGCTCGTCGCCCGCATTTTCCGCCCCGTTATTGGCAGCTTGAACTGGTTGGCGAACGGGGTGCTGCGCCTGTTCAAGGTGCAGCCGAAAAATGAGGCGACCAGCGCGTTCACCCTCGACGAGGTCGCCGGCATCGTGGAAGAGTCCACGCGCGAAGGAATTCTGCAGGATGCCTCGGGCACCCTCTCGGCTGCGTTCGAGTTCACCTCGAAACGAGTCTCCGACGTGGAGGTACCCATCTCGTCCATGGTTCACCTTCCCGCCTTGGCGTCTCCGTCCGACATCCAACGGGCCGTCGCCAAGCACGGATACTCCCGCTATATCCTCACGGACGTGGACGGGCATCCCACGGGATACCTGCACCTCAAGGATGTCATGGACCTCACCGACGGAGATGCGTTCACCCGGCCCGTGCCCAGCAAACGCATCCGTCGTCTAGCTACGGTCTTCCGGGACAGCGAGCTGGAGGATGCCCTGGCAGCTATGCGTCGCCGCGGAGCGCACGTCGCCACGTCCTTCGACGCGGACGGTGTCGCCACCGGAGTCTTGTTCCTCGAAGACATCATCGAAGAACTCATCGGAGAAATCGAAGACGCCACCACCGTGTAGCCGCGCGCGAACAGCCGGAGCGGATCCGTGCTCCGGCAAGACGCGACCTCGGGAACCGGCTCCAGTTCCACGTCACTCCGAATCTCAACCAGAGCGGCCCAGACCGGCTGCGCTGGGCTTGTTCGACCTGCACCTAACTAACTGCTTACTTGTTTAACGTGGAAGCGAGCGCGCCGAACATGTATCCCGTTTGAGGTTCGGCTTACGGGTCGACTCGATGCGGCTGAAGAGGGTTCCCGTGCGGACTGCCCAGGAGAGTCTGCGGCCACCTGTGACAAGAATCATTGGCATGGGCGCACCTCTGATTTCTCGGGCTGCAAGGCCGACTGACCGCACCGCACTGTCAGCCCTCCGCCTGCGGATCTCAGTGCCGTCTAGTGGATGGGATGTCGGCACCCTCGTAGAGTGGCACCTGCACGCCGTCGAGTAGCAGGATCATCTGCAAGCGATGGACGTCGACACACACAACGCAGAGATAGGGGCTCCGAATGACTAGCTCAAACGCCCGTGCCAAAGTCTGGCGAAGTCTGGGCTCGATTTTATCTTTCCTGGCCAAGGGAATCGGTGCGGGGATGTCTTCGATCGCCACCATGACGTTCGGTGGTCGAGCAGCCCCCGGCGACCTGCCCACATCTCAGCCGCCGAAAGAATATCGACCGTAGCGGACAGAACCACCGCACCGCCAGTTGCGCGTCATGCTGACAACTTCGGCATGTTTGTCGAGCCGCGTCGACTGAGGTTCGCTTCGCGGTGTCCATGATGGCGCTGTCCTTCAAGAAAACGCCTCTACACATCGGGATGGAGGTGAGGCTCGAATGCCCTGAGGGTTCATCTTTCGGGCGCTGCGCTCCTCCGCGAACAGGCGCGGTGCCGCCGTCATGGGATGCTGAATGTGTCTGAATCGGTCCCGGTCCACATGGCGTCTTGGACCAACCATTTTGATCATTGATCTGAAGCCAGAAAGGAGCCCCGAATCGTGACCCAACTACCCTCGATCGATGATCGCACCGCCCTGATCGTCGTTGACGCTCAGCAAGGATTTGACCAAGTCGAATGGTGGGGGCCCCGAAACAACGCGGACTGTGATCAAAACATCGCAGCGTTAGTGAACGAGTGGCGCAGGCTTTCGCGACCGGTCGTCTTCGTGCAACATAATTCCTCCAATCCGCTCTCTCCGCTGCACCCCAGCAATCCCGGCCATGCGTTGAAAAGCTACATGTCCGGCACTCCGGATCTATTGGTCCAGAAAACGGTCAACTCGAGTTTTCACGGCACACCCGATCTTGACTCCTGGCTTCGAGAAAACGCTATCTCGACCATTGTGATCTGCGGCATCACCACCAATCACTGCTGCGAAACAACAGCGCGCATTGGCGGAAACCTGGGATATACCGTCTACTTTGCTGTAGATGCGACTCACACATTTGACAGGACAGACCTCGAAGGTGGCACGATCAGCGCGGCGGAACTTTCCCGAGTATCCGCGATCAATCTCCACGACGAGTTCGCCACTGTCGTCCTCTCGCGCGAACTTCTCCACCGCTGAAAGCGTTCCGTTACGGGTTCCGCGTGCGGGACTGGAGCGAGAGTCGTCGATACCCTGCTCGGCTTTCCCGCTCGCCGTCCCGCTAACGGGTGTTGTGCTGCTCCGCTGGCTGTGCGGAGGTCGCGAGGGACCGGATGTAGGCGGCGTTGCCGCGGATGGATGGCTTATACCGTTCAATATCTGGCGACTCGACTCCCTCAACAACCACTTCGAGCAATGAAGCGACAGCCTCATCGAAACGGCTGGAAGCATGAAAGGAGATCGCTTGGAACACCGCCAGCGATGGTGAGTCCGGGAAGTCTTGTCGGGCACGCTCGAAGACTTCCACCGAGCGAGCGAACTCGCCGAGATTCCGCAACGTGGATCCGTACTGGACGTAGCATCGGCGCAGCAGATCACCCGAGAGGCCAGCCTGGAACGCTTGCTCGTAGAACGATCGCGCGGTCTGCTCCTTACCGGCAGTGTCGTAAGCGCCGCCCACTTCGTACAGCACGCGAGCGTCAGCCGGGTGTTCCGCCAAAATTGGTAGCAGCGCATCGATTGTGGGCTGGATGTTATTCCGATCGCGAACAGTGAAGCTCCGGTCGAGCTCCTCATCAAGTGTCATTCGTCTATTGTGCCCTCACCGCGATTGTCCGCTGAAGGTCTCCGTTTCGAAACGAAGGGAGACTCTTTGATCGCCTGTGCAGGCGTCTCGGCCATCACCACTTCCGATCTCGTCGTCGGCCCTGGTCAATTCTTGAAGATCAACACGCGCGTCGTGTACGCCACGACGGGGCAGGGGGTCGTGTGGCTGGCCCCATCGACCTACGTGGTCTATTCGCCACACAATCCTGACGACGAATGGGTTCTCGAACGCCACACAAGTACCGCCCCGATCGCTCTGCCTCAGGAAGAGGGATCCGCCCACCCGTTGCTTGACGCCAACGCCGTCCAGTTCGTCGATTCACCCCCACAGCAGCACACGCTGCAGTCAGCGTCGATCCTTGAACGATCAACACCCAGAACCGCGCCTGTTTCTCCATCAGCTCATACTTCGACCACACCTACAACACCTCACAAAAATCGAGTGTTGCGACGACCAATTGAATCCGCCCAGCCCTTCGGCTACTGCGTACTGATCACTCACTTTCATGCCTTCAAAAAGCATAAAAGCGCAGGAACCGGTACGACGTTGCGTACCGATTCCTGCTGTTCGTTGAATCACCTGGCGTCCCGCCCCCGGGCAGCTGACTCGATGAGGTTGTCTCCTGCGACAGCGATCTCGGATGTTACGGCTTCGGTCCAGGCGCTGGTCGTGGCGACCGCAGCCCAGTTGGAGTTCAGGACGGCCATGATCGTCTCGTGCACTCGCTTTGCCGGCGCAGAACCGGCGGAGTTCACAATGTCGATGGCTCCGGTTGCATCCGACAGCACCTCAACGGTGAATCCGAGGGGTTCGGCAGCGGCGGCGGAACCGATAACGCAGTTGTTCGTCATGTAGCCCACGATGGTGATTGTGTCGATCCCGCGCTCGCGTAACCATTCCTCGAGGCCAGTGCCCGCGAAGATACTGGCGAATGACTTCGTGAAGCGATGGGCCGCGTTGTCGGCGCGCTTCGCGATCTCGGGGCGCAA
This sequence comes from Cryobacterium sp. Hz9, assembly GCF_004402825.1. Classification (NCBI taxonomy): domain Bacteria; kingdom Bacillati; phylum Actinomycetota; class Actinomycetes; order Micrococcales; family Microbacteriaceae; genus Cryobacterium; species Cryobacterium sp. Hz9. The sequence continues at coordinate 13,966 of NZ_SOFC01000006.1, read as the reverse complement.
TTCGAAGGTCGACGACTCCGGCGCGAAGACCGGGAACCCCGCGGGAGATTGATGTTGCCCAACGACGACCGGAATGCCGGCCTGCTCAGCAACGTCCATCGCCTCGGCAATACGAGTGAGTGACTCATCGCGTGCGGGGTATTGGATCGGCAGCAGTCCTTCGAAATATTCCTGTTGGGCGTCGATGACGATCAGGGCGCGGCGGGGTGAGGACATGGGATCTCCCTTGGTTGATGTGGTGGGATGGGGCTTCCGGCGGATGGGGTGCGGTGCTTTCGGTGAGGACCGCTTTCTGGTCGGCCCCGAAAGTTATACGACGATGTTATGCCGCCGGTGGTGGCGGTGGTCATCTGCTGGAACCCGTTATACGCATACGTCGCCGTGGGGGTGGCAGTGAGGTTTCCGGTGCCGTCATAGGCGTACCCGCCAACAAAGAAGCTCTCGTCGTGGCCTACGTAGAACAGGAACTAGACGGCTGGATCAGAAACGCCCACGCCCTGGACGATCCGCTCGCGCCGCGCCGTCGCACATTTTACTTTTTCACAGGCCACCCCTCCATGACGAAATCGGCCAAAATCGTGGCTACAACCACTCAAACAGACGTTTTCGAGGGTCTCCGCTCACCGTCGAGCCTGCCGGCCACAAGACTTCTACCCACCGGGGACATCCGGTCTACCGCCCAAGCAGGAGATGAATCGTGAGCGACCAGATCACCGAGCTGTCAGCATCCGCGCTTGCTCTGGCCATTCGCCGACGCGAGGTCTCGGCCAACGAAGCCCTCGACGCGCATCTCACCCAGATCGACCGGGTTAACCCTCGCATCAACGCTATCGTCACCCAAGACCGTGAAGCGGCCCGCCGCCTCGCGGTGGCCGCTGACGCACGCACCCTGAGCGGCGACGATCTGCCTCCCCTGCACGGCGTGCCGATGACGCATAAGGACACTCACGTGACCGCCGGCCTGCGCACAACCTTCGGATCGCCCCTATTCGCCGACCACGTGCCCGACCACGACGATCTGATTATTGAACGGTTCAAGGCCGCCGGTGTCGTCACCACCGGTAAATCCAACGTGCCGGAGTTCGCAGCCGGGTCACACACCTTCAACGAGGTCTTCGGAACGACCACCAACCCGTATGGTCCCTCTCTCAGCGCGGGCGGCAGTAGCGGAGGGGCCGCCGCCGCTCTGGCCGCACGCATCCAGTCCATTAGCGACGGCAGTGACATGGGCGGATCTCTGCGCATTCCCGCCTCTTTCTGCAATGTGGTGGGATTCCGGCCGTCGCTCGGCGTGATCCCCGTGCAGCCGAGCCGCAACGCCTGGAGCTGGCTTTCTCGCAGCGGTCCGCTGGCCCGGGAGGTGACCGACATCGCCCTGGCCATGTCGGTGCTGGCCGGACCAGACGCCGTCACACCGTACCCCAACCCGGTGCCGGCACGCCGGTTTCTTGAGCCGCTGCAGCGCGATCTCACAGGGCTCGTCATAGGCTGGTCCGACGATTTCGGTCTGGGCATTCCGGTGCAGAGAGAGGTGCTGCGCGTGCTGCATCAGCAGTTGCAGGTGTTCGAAGACCTCGGCGCGACGGTGGAGCAGGCGGCTCCTGATCTGCGTGACGCCGACGAGGTGTTCAGCACAGTGCGCGCGTTCGACTTTGCCTTGTCCTACGGCGATCTTGTGGCCCGGCACGGCGACAAAATCAAACCAGAGGTGCGCTGGAATGTGCAGCGCGGCCTTGCTCTGAACGGAGCCGACGTCGTCTCGGCCGCGCTGGCCCGCACCCGGTTAGCGCAGAAGACCCGCATCTTCTTCGACCGCTACGACGTTTTCGCGAGCCCGGCTGCTCAGTTGCTTCCCTTCGATGCCGCCCTGCGGTTTCCGACCGAGATCGACGGCGTGCCGTTTGAGAACTATCTCGAGTGGATGCGCTCCGCCTGCGTCGTTTCTGCGACCGGGCTTCCCGCGCTTTGCGTGCCAGCGGGCTTCAGCGAGTCCGGTCTGCCGGTCGGATTGCAGCTGGTTATGGACCACGGGCAGGACGTCGAGCTGCTGCGGGTGGGCTACTGCTTCGAACAGGCCACCCGTTATGCGTGGCAGGCTCCCGATCTGCGGGACACAGGTAGCTGAGATGCGTCGCAGGCGTTCAGATTCGCGCGGGCTGCAGCACTCGTCCGCCTCGTTTGAAAGCCTCGAGCAGCAGACTGACGTCAATCGATTTGGTGTGAGCAACCCAGGGCGCGGACGTCACGCAGGCATAGAGGGCGGCTTGGTCCTTCGCGGTGACATTCGCTACGATCTGGTAGTCGCCGGCGACCGCGGCTGCGTACCTCACCAGCGGCGAGGCCGCGAGCTCTCGGCCGACCGCCTCGACGTTCTTCGGGGCGCTGCGGATCCACAAAAACGCTTCGACGGGAAGGCCGACACTCGCCGGTTCAACGACCGCCCGAATGTAAACATGGTTGTTCTGCAGCAGCCATTCCGTGCGGCGGCGGGCCGTGGCGTTGGACACCCCAGTCAGGCGGGCCAACCGTTCGCAGGACACCCGCCCGTCTTGGCAAAGCGCGTCCACGATCTCGTTGTCGACCCGGCTCAGCCGCTGCGGCTCCTGCAGACTCCACGTGTCCGTCGTTACTCCGGCCCGCAGGGCATCCGCTTCGACCTCCGTCAGCAAGTCAGGCTGCCAGCCGCGGATCGTGCGGAAGTAGCGCATCACGGGGTAGCTGACTGCGCGCACCAAGCCGACCGTGCCGGGGATCTCGTCCGTGAGCAACGCCGGCATCAGCTCGGCCTCGGTCAGCACTTCGACGACACAGTCCACGCCGCCGGTCATCGTGTACGAGAAGGTCGAATCCCGACGCTGCGCCAGTGCGTTCGCGGTCGCGCGAGTGGTGCCCGGCGCGGTCTGCACGCGGATGATCACCGAGGTGGATTGCGGGCGGAGTCCGGCCACCTGTACCAGTCGAGCTTCGATCAGTTCACTGCCCCGGCGGGCGACAGTGCGCTCCGGTTCGCCGAGCACGTCGGCGATTTGGCTCCAAGAGCTACGCCCGTCGAACTGCAGCGCGGCCGCGATCCGCCGCTCCAAGGGATCCAGTAGCCGCACAATCCGCCCTTGCTCATCTGCCGTTCCTTGAAAATACAAGGATTTCCTTAGCGCCGAACCTATCATCACGCACTGCCCCACCCGCATTCCAGCACTGGAGCATTTATGATTACGTCCCGACCCGGTGACCCTGGCTCAACCGACATCCTGGCCATCGCCAACCTGCCAATCCTGTGGATCTTGGCTGTCGGCGTGTTCGCCGCCATCATCCTGCAAACGGTCGTGTACATACGTGCGGCCCGGATCGCCGCGCCGGCGGCCGGCATCAGCTCGGCCGAACTGAAAACCTCTTTCCGCGCCGGCGCCGTGGCCGCGATTGGCCCCTCCCTCGCGGTAGTGCTCGTCAGCGTGGCCCTGCTCAGCCTGTTCGGAACCCCGGCTGTGCTGGTGCGCGTCGGTCTGGTCGGGTCGGCTGCCACCGAGACTGCCTCGGCCAGTATTGCCGCCACCACCATGGGAGCCGCCCTTGGCGACGCGAGCTACACCCAGAGCGTGTTCGCCGTCGCATTTATGGCGATGAGCCTCTCCGGCGCCATGTGGATGATCGCCACCCTGGTGCTGACCCCGCTGCTCAGACGCGGCGACTCTCGGCTGCGCAGCGTGAACCCCGCCCTGATGGCCATCATTCCCGCTGCTGCGCTCCTCGGAGCGTTCGCGAGCCTCGGTATCGGAGAGCTCGGCAAGACTCCCGTGCACATCCTGACCGTTCTCACCTCGGCCGCGGTGATGGGGATGTGCCTGTTTGTTGCCCACCGTTTCAACGTGGCCTGGCTGCGCGAATGGGGGCTTGGCTGCTCCATCGTGATCGGCCTCATCGTCGCATACAGCCTCCACACCACCGGCCTCATGCCGGGCGCCTGACCCAACCTCCAGAAAGGCCAGCATGTCCTCCACAACAGTGATCTCCACGCCGTCCGCCGATTTGGCGACCTTCGACCGCACGACGAGCCGTTGGGGTCGGCTCACCATGATCGCCGCACTGGTCATGTCGCTCGCCGCGCCGCTCTACCTGGTGCTGTTCGCCGACCTTGGCATCACGCAGACACAGGTCTGGATCGCCTTTCTGGCCGTTGCCGCGGTGTTCTCGGTGCTGTGGGTGGTCGAACCGATCACCTACTACCCGATCCTTGGTCCGGCGGCGATGTACCAAGCGTTCATGATCGGTAACATCGCCAACAAGCTGCTTCCCTCTGCACTGGTCGCCCAGGCGGCCATCGGCGCCAAGGCTGGCACCAAGCGCGGCGAATTCTCAGCCCTGATGGCCATTTGCGGCGCCGCGATGGTGCACGTGTTCTTCATGCTGGTGTTCGTCGGCCTGCTCGGCTCCTGGCTCGTCACCATCGTGCCAGCAGACGTCACCGACGTCGCGCGCCTGTACATCTTCCCCAGCATCATCGGCGGGGTCATCGTGCAGCTCGTGGTGTCCTTGAAACAACCTCGAGTGACGCTTATCGCCATCGGCACAGCCGGGTTCGTCTTCTTCGTGCTCGTGCCCGCCATCCCCGCCATCGCAAACCTCGCCACTGGAATTACCGTCGTCACCACCGCCGTGCTGGCCTGGTTCCTGCGCCGCAAGCCCCGTTCCGACTCCACGAAAGAGATCTCATGACCGTGACCCTACTTCCGACTGATGACACCACGACCCGCACGATGCAGGAGCTGTACCGGCACCTGCACGCGCATCCGGAACTGTCAATGCAGGAGACCGAGACCTGTGCGTTCCTCACCCGGCGCCTTGACGACCTCGGGCTTGAGACCTTCCGCTGCGGCGGGACCGGCGTCGTCGGTATCCTGCGCAACGGCGCCGGTCCCACGGTCGCCTACCGCGCCGACACCGACGGTCTGCCGATCCAGGAAGAGACCGGACTCGACTACGCGAGCACTGCCCGCGGAACCCTAGCCGACGGCACCGACGTGCCTATGATGCACGGATGTGGCCACGACACTCACATGACAGTCGCACTGACACTGGCCGAGCATCTCGTCACCCACCCGACCGCTTGGGCAGGCACCGTGGTGTTCATCTTCCAACCAGGGGAAGAGACCGGGGCGGGAGCGGTAGCCATGCTCGCCGATGGACTGTGGGACCGCGCCCCCCGCCCCGAGATCGTCTACGGCCAGCACGTATGGCCAGGCCTTGCCGGCACCGTCGACATCAGCAGCGGCGTGGCGATGGCCATGGCCGATTCCTGGAAGGTGACCGTGCACGGCCGTCAGGCCCACGGCTCCCAGCCCGACCAGTCGATCGACCCGATCGTGCTCGGTGCTCACATGGTTGTGCGTCTGCAGACCGTCGTGTCGCGTGAGGTGCACCCGATGAAGGCCGCCGTGGTCACGGTCGGCACCTTCCACGGCGGACTCAAGGAAAACATCATCCCCGCCACTGCCGAGTTCACCGTCAACGTGCGCACCTTTGACGTCGAGGTGCGCACCCGCGTACTGGACTCGCTGCGCCGCATCATCGCGGCCGAAGCACAGGCATCCGGAGCCCCCGATCCGATGATCGAGGTGCTCTCCACATTTCCCCGCTGCTACAACGACCCGGCGGCGACCCAACAGCTGATCGCTGAGCTCGGCGGCGCCCTCGGAACGAACTGCGTCATTGAGGTGCCGCCGGTGATGGGCAGTGAGGACTTCGGACTGCTCGCCGATGCCATCGGCGTGCCCTCGGTGTATTGGATGTTCGGCGGCTATTCCCAGCAGACCATCGACGCAACCAAATCCGTCGCCGGCAACCACTCCCCGCATTTCGCCCCCGACTCCGAGCCGGCCTTGGCAGCCGGGCTCACCGCAGCCCTCACCGCCATCCTGTCGCGGGTCGGCACGCCGGGCGGCGCTGCATGAACACCTCAACAGCCCGACTCTCGGTGAACGGACCCCGGCTGGTCGCTGACCTCAAGGCCCTCGGCCGCATCGGCCGCGGGCCGGGCGGTGGCCTGGATCGCACTTCCTTCTCGGCAGCGGACGGCGAGGCCCGCGCATGGCTGCTTGGGCGCTGCGCCGAGGCCGGTCTCAGCGCGGAAGCGGACGGCATCGGCAACATCGTCGTATCGCCCGACTACGATGCCCGGACTGCGGCCCAGCCCGCCGTGTGGTCCGGGTCGCACATCGACACCGTGCCAAACGGGGGTGCCTTCGACGGGGCGCTCGGCGTGCTCGCCGCGCTGGAATGCCTGCGCCGCATCCAAGAGGAACGCCCAGCCCTGGACCGACCAGTGCGGGCGGTCATGTTCACAGACGAGGAGGGCAACTACGCCCACCTGTTCGGGTCGAGCGCACTCGCGCGAGGATTTTCCCGCACCGAACTGGAGTCACTCACCGGTCGGGACGGTGACCGGTTCGCCGACACATTCGCAGCCGCCGGCGGAGACCTCGACGCGGCCACGGCGACAAAGCAGGACCCCGCCACGCTGCACGCCACGGTGGAGCTGCACATCGAGCAGGGACCGACGCTCGAGCAGCTCGGGCACGACATCGGCGTGGTCACCGGCATCGTGGCGCTCGGCGGTGGCGTGGTGTCGTTTCGGGGCCGGGCCGACCATGCCGGGACCACCCCGATGGACCAGCGCCGCGACGCCCTCACTGCCGCCGGCGCGCTGCTCGTGGCATTGCCCGAAGTGGCTTCAAGCGTTAGCGAGCGTGCCGTCGTCACCTCGGGAATTGTGACGGTCGAGCCGGGAAGCGCCAACGTGATCCCTGGGCTGGCCCGGGTTACGGTGGATTTTCGGGAAGCGGAGACGGATCTGGTGGACGCCCTGCAGACGACCATCCTGGATGTGGCCCGGGAGATTGCCCTGCGCTACGGGGTAGCAGTGGAGTTTGATTTTGAGGTCACGATCCCGCCGGTTCGGCTCGACGCCAGCATTCAGGCGACCATCGCGGCCGCGGCCGCCGCGCGTGGGTTGTTGTACAGCTCGCTGCCGTCCGGGGCCGGCCATGACTCGCAGAACATGGCCCAGCTGGCGCCGACGGGCATGATCTTCGTCCCGAGCATCGATGGACGCAGCCACTGTCCGGAGGAGAACACTGCATGGATCGACGTGGAGAACGGCGCGAACGTGCTGCTCGATACCCTGCTGAGCCTTGCCCACGATTGACGGTTTCGCCCCGCCGGCAGCACCGGCACCGTCCGGGATTGGGGTGTAGCTGCTGGACATTCCAGCCGCCACCCCAAACGACCCGCGCGCGCAGATCTACAACTCAGACTTTATCCAGTCGGTACGCATCCACCCGGGGCTGCCACCATCGACGATGGAAACTTCGTCGGTGGGAACGACCCAGCGATAAACGATCTAACCACCTGGGCCGCTGTCGATCAGCGACAACTAAGCCTTCTTGCGGGGGAGGTAGTCGACGGTCGTAAGACGCCAGACGGGCCGTCTCCAAGAACGCGACTGTCAGCCGCTGACGGATCCCGCCCGCGCCACCCTTCCGCAGGGGGTCCCATCCGGGCACGGCGCTTCGTGTTCGATTCACACGTGTGCCCGGTCATCGTCAGGTTTTCGGGCACTTCAGCTCGGACGGTGCCGTGAGTTGTGTGGGCATTCGCTTTGGACAGATGACCACAAAAGATTTATTTGGAGGTTAGGTGTTGTGTGGCATATCGTTTGGGCATGCCGGATGCCACCAATCCCTTCGATCTCGATGGCCTCCGGGCCATAGCTCACCCCTTGCGTCTGCGTTTGCTTTCGCTTCTGACTGCCGAGGCTCTCAGCGCTACGGAGGCGGCGCGTGTCTTGGGTGAAAGCCAAGCGAACGTGAGCTACCACCTGCGTCGGTTGGCTCAGGCGGGACTCGTGCAGCTGGTCGAGGAGATGAATATTCGTGGCGGGACCGCCAAGCGCTACCGACATGACCCCGCGAGCGGCGAAGCGCTCGGTTCGGGCCGCGTCGACGAACATCAGGCTCTGATGAGTTCCCTCGCCGCAGAGCTGATGGCCCGCAGCGCGCGTTACCAGTCAGAATCCGAATTCACGTTCACCGAGGCGGAGGTCACCGTCTCCCGTGAGGCATGGGAGCGTATCCGCGACATGTCACGCGAGATCGGGAAACTTATCCACGATGAGGCTGTGCCCTCCGCCACGCCAGAAGGCATCCGGATGAGTGCCACCCTCGCATTGTTCGAGGTCGTGAACCACGACACCACCCGCGAACATGAGTAGCGGCTACCTCGAGGTCCTGCGCACGACCGGCGCGCTGAGGGTCTTTGTTCCCGCGCTCCTCGGGCGACTCTCGTTCGCCATGGTGACCCTAGTGCTGCTCTTCGCGGTGCAGCGAAGCACGGATTCCTTCGCGGTCGCCGGCGCGGCCACGGGGGCTTTCGGGCTCGCGAACGTGATCGCTTCCCCGTACCGCGCACGGTTCGTCGACCGGCGCGGACAGCGGTTCGCACTCAACTCGCTAGCCATCGCCTTCGCTGCCGGTCTCGGCGGCATTGCTGCGCTGACAGCCCAGCCCGACCCTTCGTCCGGGGCGCTCGTTGCACTGGCTGCCATTGTCGGGTTGTTCCCGCCACCGCTCGGCGCCTCGATGCGTGTGGTTTGGGGTTCGCTGACCTCGCCGGGAGCGCTGCGGACGAAGGCGTACAGCATCGATGCGGTCTGTGAGGAATTACTGTTCACGACGGGGCCATTGATCGCGGCGGCCATTCTCAGTGCGGCATCGCCGACGGTCGGACTGCTCGCTACTGCCACGGTGGCGCTGGCCGGAACCCTCGGCATGACAAGCAGCTCACTGTCGCGACAGCACGTTGCCGTCACCGCATCCCCCGGGAAGAGTTCACGGCCGTTACGACAGAGCGGGTTCGTCGCAGTGTTGATCGCGCTACTCGGCGTGGGAGTCGTTCTCGGCACCGTGGAAGTGGTCGCACCCGCAATCGCCGACAGACAGGGATCGGTCGGCCTGGCCGGCATCCTTCTCGCCTCTTTCGCAGCCGGAAGCGCAGTCGGAGGCCTGCTCTACGGCCAGCGAACCTGGAGGAGCTCGCTCGTAAAACGACTACTCATCTCGGTCACAGTCATGACCGCGCTGTGCGCACTTCTTACGACAATTGAGCTTGTCGTGGTCCTCGGCTTCGGACTCGCTGCGGTGGGCTTCTTCCTGGCCCCGTCGCTCGTGACCGGCTACTTACTCGCGGACGACCTCACCGCTGCAGAGGTGCGCACCGAGGCATCTAGCTGGATCAACACGGCAGTCAACGCTGGCGCCGCCGTTGCCGCCGTGATGGTGGGGTTCGCCGTGGATGCCATGGAGCCCCGTCTTGGATTCATCATCGGCGCAGCAGTGGCCCTCATCCTCCTGATGGCCGCAACTGTGCCGCTACTCAGAAAATCCAAAGCCGCGCCCGTCGCGGATCAATTGCAATCGGCGTCGATAAAACGCGCCCCCCGCTGAAGGCAACCGCAATGGCGAGTGTGCGTATGCCGCTCCCCTTGGGGAGTCTGCCTCACGCGCCCAAGGGACGGTGCACAAAAATCGTTGAAAACGACAACCTGCTGACGGTTCCGGAGCGTCATGCGAATTACCGAACGCCGCACCACCTGAGCGCCGGATATTCGACGAAGGCAGCCCATCGGTCGTTCGTGATGGCGTAGTCGACCATGCCTTGGTCGGAGCCGGTAATAGGGCCACTATTCCCCTCGCCGCGAGTGCCTAGACAAGTCAGGCCGGTGCGACTCATGACCGCTCGAGATCCTGCGTTGACAGTCATGGTTTCGGCGAAGATTTGCGTCAGCCCCAGGTTTTTGAATCCGTAAGCGAACAGTGCGGCGGCACCTTCGGAAGCCAATCCTTGGCGCCAGAAGTCCGGCAGCAGCCGATACCCCAGTTCTGCTTGTCCGCGCTCATCCTCGTTCGCCGGTGCGAGGAGCCAACCGCCCTGACCGTGGGCGGGCAACAGAAACGCCCCGCTGCAGCCACGAAAACTACCCGCTCATGGTCAACAGGAATGTCTCGAAGCGGGTGCGGCGGGCGGGCGTTCGTGAGCCAGTCGCGAGCCCCACCCTCCAATACAGTGAGGGCATGTCCCACAACGTTGTCCTGATCCACTCAGCTGAGCTTTCCGACGTGGCACAGTATGCCTACGCGGCAACAGCTCCTGCTGAGGCGCGCCTCATCTTCCTGGCCGGCGCCTGCCCGCTCAACCTGGATGGCAGCACTGCGGCAGTCGGAGACTATTCAGCGCAGGCCGGCAAGGCGATGGAGAACCTTGTTCTTGCTTTAAAAGCAGCAGGAGCTCAACTCGAGGACGTCCTGAGCACACGAGTTCTCGTCGCATCCTCCAACCGGAGCGACCTCGTCGAGGCTTGGGCAGTCGTCCGTGCGGCCTTCGGCACGCATGACGTACCGAGCGCACTTCTGGGAGTCACAGTCCTCGGCTACCCGGATCAGCTCGTTGAAATCGAAGCCGTCGCGGCAGTGATCGACTGACCCGGCGTCCCACCGAGGGTTCCGCCCCCCTGTCGTTCGAACCCTCGACGGTGTACACATGTTCCATGCTGATCAACGATGTCGCTGCGGCCGACAGCGTCCCCTCATGACGAGGGTCATTCGGAAAAAACCTTTATTGTTCCTTGAGCGGCCGTACCTGCGACATGGGTCCTTGCTCGAAGTGGGGCACGGCCTGTAGCTTTCGGATATGACGAGCGGTCGCGTAACACCGACAGGGAACGGCCGCCTGTCCTCGTGGGCCGTGGCATCGATGAGCGCTTACTTGGCGGCAGTCGCCGGGCTCGCGGCGACGGTGTCCGTGATGCATGCCTCGGGGCTGGGTGCGGGGACCGGAGCATCCGAAGCGCTGATTTTGTTGATGGTCGTGCTGACGTTGCCGCTGTCTACTGCGTACTATGTCGTCGGTGCACTGGGCTCTTCGCACGGGTAGGGGCCGGGAGAATTTGCCATCGGAGCGCTGTCCGTGAACGCAGCGCTGTATTACTTGGGGTTTTTCCTCCTGGCTGTGATCAATGCTGCCGTGTTGAGATGAATAGTCATGGGTAATCGCCGCCGGCGGGCGGCAGCTCTGTCCGCTTCCTAACCTTGAACCGACCCGCTAGGGCCTGTTGGGCCAAGGCGCAGCAGTGGCCGGGCGAGGACAAAACCGCAAATTAGGCCGGCGAGGGCAATTGGGAAAGCCACCAGAGCGCTGAGGTGCGGGAGCAGGGAATTTCCAAAAAACAGGGTGAGGCCGCCGACGAGGATTGCCGGGGTCGCAACGAGTGCGCATGCCCAGATGGGGGTATGCATCAGTCGAGCCCAGACCGCAGCCAGGAAGAGGGCGACCGAACCAAGGAAGATGAGAATCTTCCCAACACGATCGCGTTCAAGAGCCTCCCCGGTTGGCTCAAATATGAATGTTTTGTCGAGGCCCGTGCCGAACAGGAGAAGCCCGACGACAATGAGCGCGGACCATGCACCCAGGGCGATAGCCCAGAGTAAGAGGCGGACCCACCGGACTGTCATGGCTCCACTTATGTTTCCCCAGCGTGTGTTTGTGTGGCTGTTTGGACACTACTGTGGTGAATCGTCCGGCCGCGCCGCCCCGTTCGGGGCGGAACGCTCTGTGACATTGGTTGAGGTTCTGCCGATCAGGGTAACGAATGCGATTCTGAGCGATACGTCGCTCCGAGGCGCTCGTCGAGGCCCCTCGGCAGATCGATCTCGGCCGTGCTTGCGGCCCTGACCTAGGGTGGACGCATGGACGCTGACATCAATTTCTACTTCGACCCGGTCTGCCCCTTCGCCTGGATGACCAGCAAGTGGGTGCGGCAGGTGCAAAAGCAGCGCGACTACACCGTGGACTGGCGGTTCATCTCGTTGCGCCTGATCAATGCCCAGGTCGACTACGACGCGCACTTCCCTCCCGAGTACGAGGCCGGTCACACCGCCGGGCTCCGGCTCCTGCGGGTAGCCGCCCGGACGCGATCGGATCACGGCCGCGAGGCGATAGCGCCGCTGTACGCCGCCTTCGGGGCCCACATCTTCGACACTGCCCCCGGTCCGGACGACCATCGGACCGAGGGCGAGGTGCGTGAGCTCCGCGGGACGCGTGAGTTCGTGGAGCCGATCCTCGCCGAGGCGGGCCTGCCGCTCGAGCTGGCGGAAGCTCTCGATGACGAATCATGGGACCTGGAGATCCAGCAGGAGACAGACGAGGCGCTCTCACTGACGGGAAAAGACGTGGGCACGCCCATCATCCACTTCGAGCCGCCAGCCGGTGTGGCCTTCTTCGGGCCGGTGATCAGCCGGCTGCCCCACGAGGACTCAGCGGTCGAGTTGTGGGACCACGTGGTCGGACTGGCCCGCTTCCCGGGATTTGCCGAGCTCAAACGCAGCCTGCGCGAGCAGCCACAGCTGGCCGCGTTCGGAGTCGACGCGGACACGGTCGGAAAGCAGGAGGACTGGCATGGCGGCAGTCGGCGGCAGAAGAAATGACACCGTTCGCTAGAGTAAAAGCATGAGTGAGACACGCATCCTCAGTCACCAGGAGTCCATCATCGTCGAGGCGTCGGCCGCGTTTCTCTACGATCTGCTCTCCGACATCACCCGTACCGGCGAGTGGAGCCCGGTCTGCACGTCGTGCTGGTGGGACGACGAGGCCGAGGCCGGTCGGGTCGGTGCCTGGTTCACCGGGCACAACGAGCTCCCACACCGGACCTGGCAGACCCGGTCCGAGGTGGTGGCGGCAGAGCATGGTCGCGAGTTCGCCTGGGTGGTGGGCGGCAGCTTCGTGCGCTGGGGCTTCAGCTTCGCCGCCGCGGAGACCGGGACGATGCTCACCGAGTCCTGGGAGTTCTTGCCGGACGGGATCGCCATGTTCGAGGAGAAGTTCGGCGAAGAGGCGCACGCTCAGATCACCGACCGCACCCAGCAGGCCCTCGATGGCATCCCGAAAACCCTCGCCGCGATCAAGCGGATCGCCGAAGTGTCCAGCCACGCAGGGGAGCAGGCCCAGCCATAACCGGGCCGCTCGTCCTCGTTTATGCTGTGTGTGTTTCCACTACGTGCGATGCTGACCCGGCACGGAGATGTCGGCGTAGGTCAGGACGGCGCCACGAGGTAATCTTCCTGTCGAGCGTGGATATATGTGCCATTCGATAGTGGCGGGCACCATATATCTGCAGAAGCTTCAGGCCGAAACGGTCCGCAAGATGCAGACCTATGAGTCGGTGCCGTCGCCGTTCTCCGGGGCCCCGACGGGACTCGCAAGTGCCGTCGAAGCCCGGGTAGAAGCGCTCGCCCGGAACTGAACCTGCGCCATCGACCCGATCACGTGCGAGCTGATCGTGCCTCCCGGCGCCACCATCGCACCTGTAGCCGGTCAGCAACTGTTCAGCCTGCTCAAAGACTGCGACCACTCGATTATTGAGAAGTACCTGAAGTCCGCGCGCCGCTTCGGGTCGGAAGTCTGCGGCATCGAGTTCATTAAAGCCGCAGACGGCCGAGTGCTCACCTACGACGTGAACACCAAATGCGAACTACAACGCGGTCGATGCAACGTTGGAATCAAGATACCGGGATCTTCTGCGTCGCAAGCGAGAGGGATCTATTGGCGGGAGATTTCTTCGCGGGAGAAGTACGCAGAGTTTAGCGACTCAGTCGGGAAGTACTGGTTGCCCTCGACCGAAATGGTTTCATCCGACTCTGCCAGCACGACATCATTCCTGACTGCTTGATACAAGCTCTGCTGCCTGCGCGTTTTGTGCGTCAAGGCCCGCAATTGCTTCGAGTGCAGGTGGCCTACCCGGCTCGGTTTCAGAACCGGGAAGGACCACAGCGCACGCCCGAGAACGTGAGCATGACCTTGGGTGTGCGCCGTAGTGCTCAGTCAGATGTCGTTGGCAGTGTCGAACATTGAGACCGGGGGGGCG
>NZ_SOFC01000003.1:0-2319 GCF_004402825.1 Cryobacterium sp. Hz9 | reverse complement strand
GGGGGCGTTTTGACGGGTGGGCGGTGGGACCGTAATGTATCTATACGTACCCCAAAGGTGCGGAAAGCCGCAGTGCTTTTCGGCCTCACGTGGGACCGTCTTCTAGTCAGATCAATGTTGGGTTCTTGGTTCAAGTTCTCTGGTGTTGGGCTAGGATTGTAAGCCTCCACCGGGTGTGTGTTGCTGGTTGGGTCGTGTTGTCCGAGTGTTTGTGGTGTCCTTTGGGTGCCGGAAATTGCTGGGTGTGGCCGATTTGACAGGGACTGGCCGGGTGGGTAAGTTAGACAAGTTGCCCCGGAGCGACAGCCCAGTAGGGCCTGATGTCGGGTGCGTCCGATCCTTGAGAACTCAACAGCGTGCACAATGTCAAATGCCAAAAACCTCGTGGTTGTGGCCCGTTTCTAGCGGGGTACAGCTAAGAGATTCCTTTGGAAATAATATTGAAAAAGTCCTGACTTCGGTTAGGCAACTAAACAAAGCAAGTCAGTAATGATTTGTTCTTGTCAGTTTCAAACTTGCATCGTTTCAGCCTATTCCGGTTGGGGGGTGCACTAGATGGGCGCTCGGTTTGTATTTATATGGATCGGGTAGCTATTCAAACATTTACGGAGAGTTTGATCCTGGCTCAGGACGAACGCTGGCGGCGTGCTTAACACATGCAAGTCGAACGGTGAAGAGGAGCTTGCTCCTTGGATCAGTGGCGAACGGGTGAGTAACACGTGAGCAATCTGCCCTTGACTCTGGGATAACTGCGGGAAACTGTAGCTAATACCGGATATTACCTTGGAAGGCATCTTCTGGGGTGGAAAGAATTTTGGTCAAGGATGAGCTCGCGGCCTATCAGCTAGTTGGTGAGGTAATGGCTCACCAAGGCGACGACGGGTAGCCGGCCTGAGAGGGTGACCGGCCACACTGGGACTGAGACACGGCCCAGACTCCTACGGGAGGCAGCAGTGGGGAATATTGCACAATGGGCGCAAGCCTGATGCAGCAACGCCGCGTGAGGGACGACGGCCTTCGGGTTGTAAACCTCTTTTAGTAGGGAAGAAGCGACTGGGTTTTCCTGGGAGTGACGGTACCTGCAGAAAAAGCACCGGCTAACTACGTGCCAGCAGCCGCGGTAATACGTAGGGTGCAAGCGTTGTCCGGAATTATTGGGCGTAAAGAGCTCGTAGGCGGTTTGTCGCGTCTGCTGTGAAAACCCGAGGCTCAACCTCGGGCCTGCAGTGGGTACGGGCAGACTAGAGTGCGGTAGGGGAGATTGGAATTCCTGGTGTAGCGGTGGAATGCGCAGATATCAGGAGGAACACCAATGGCGAAGGCAGATCTCTGGGCCGTAACTGACGCTGAGGAGCGAAAGCATGGGGAGCGAACAGGATTAGATACCCTGGTAGTCCATGCCGTAAACGTTGGGAACTAGATGTGGGGACCATTCCACGGTCTCCGTGTCGCAGCTAACGCATTAAGTTCCCCGCCTGGGGAGTACGGCCGCAAGGCTAAAACTCAAAGGAATTGACGGGGGCCCGCACAAGCGGCGGAGCATGCGGATTAATTCGATGCAACGCGAAGAACCTTACCAAGGCTTGACATATACCGGAAACGGCCAGAAATGGTCGCCCCGCAAGGTCGGTATACAGGTGGTGCATGGTTGTCGTCAGCTCGTGTCGTGAGATGTTGGGTTAAGTCCCGCAACGAGCGCAACCCTCGTCCTATGTTGCCAGCACGTAATGGTGGGAACTCATGGGATACTGCCGGGGTCAACTCGGAGGAAGGTGGGGATGACGTCAAATCATCATGCCCCTTATGTCTTGGGCTTCACGCATGCTACAATGGCCGGTACAAAGGGCTGCGATACCGCAAGGTGGAGCGAATCCCAAAAAGCCGGTCTCAGTTCGGATTGAGGTCTGCAACTCGACCTCATGAAGTCGGAGTCGCTAGTAATCGCAGATCAGCAACGCTGCGGTGAATACGTTCCCGGGCCTTGTACACACCGCCCGTCAAGTCATGAAAGTCGGTAACACCCGAAGCCAGTGGCCGAACCCGCAAGGGACNAACACCCGAAGCCAGTGGCCGAACCCGCAAGGGACGGAGCTGTCGAAGGTGGGATTGGTGATTAGGACTAAGTCGTAACAAGGTAGCCGTACCGGAAGGTGCGGCTGGATCACCTCCTTTCTAAGGAGCACGTGCACCGCTCGTCTGTCTACAGCGAGATCACCGGTGCCAGTCATACCAAGACGAATGTTCTTGGATGGCGCTCATGGGTGGAACATTGACATTGATATGAGGACGGTTAGTTCTCGGGCCGGTACGCTCCTTCGG
>NZ_SOFC01000007.1:0-6018 GCF_004402825.1 Cryobacterium sp. Hz9 | reverse complement strand
GGGGGCGTTTTGACGGGTGGGCGGTGGGACCGTAATGTATCTATACGTACCCCAAAGGTGCGGAAAGCCGCAGTGCTTTTCGGCCTCACGTGGGACCGTCTTCTAGTCAGATCAATGTTGGGTTCTTGGTTCAAGTTCTCTGGTGTTGGGCTAGGATTGTAAGCCTCCACCGGGTGTGTGTTGCTGGTTGGGTCGTGTTGTCCGAGTGTTTGTGGTGTCCTTTGGGTGCCGGAAATTGCTGGGTGTGGCCGATTTGACAGGGACTGGCCGGGTGGGTAAGTTAGACAAGTTGCCCCGGAGCGACAGCCCAGTAGGGCCTGATGTCGGGTGCGTCCGATCCTTGAGAACTCAACAGCGTGCACAATGTCAAATGCCAAAAACCTCGTGGTTGTGGCCCGTTTCTAGCGGGGTACAGCTAAGAGATTCCTTTGGAAATAATATTGAAAAAGTCCTGACTTCGGTTAGGCAACTAAACAAAGCAAGTCAGTAATGATTTGTTCTTGTCAGTTTCAAACTTGCATCGTTTCAGCCTATTCCGGTTGGGGGGTGCACTAGATGGGCGCTCGGTTTGTATTTATATGGATCGGGTAGCTATTCAAACATTTACGGAGAGTTTGATCCTGGCTCAGGACGAACGCTGGCGGCGTGCTTAACACATGCAAGTCGAACGGTGAAGAGGAGCTTGCTCCTTGGATCAGTGGCGAACGGGTGAGTAACACGTGAGCAATCTGCCCTTGACTCTGGGATAACTGCGGGAAACTGTAGCTAATACCGGATATTACCTTGGAAGGCATCTTCTGGGGTGGAAAGAATTTTGGTCAAGGATGAGCTCGCGGCCTATCAGCTAGTTGGTGAGGTAATGGCTCACCAAGGCGACGACGGGTAGCCGGCCTGAGAGGGTGACCGGCCACACTGGGACTGAGACACGGCCCAGACTCCTACGGGAGGCAGCAGTGGGGAATATTGCACAATGGGCGCAAGCCTGATGCAGCAACGCCGCGTGAGGGACGACGGCCTTCGGGTTGTAAACCTCTTTTAGTAGGGAAGAAGCGACTGGGTTTTCCTGGGAGTGACGGTACCTGCAGAAAAAGCACCGGCTAACTACGTGCCAGCAGCCGCGGTAATACGTAGGGTGCAAGCGTTGTCCGGAATTATTGGGCGTAAAGAGCTCGTAGGCGGTTTGTCGCGTCTGCTGTGAAAACCCGAGGCTCAACCTCGGGCCTGCAGTGGGTACGGGCAGACTAGAGTGCGGTAGGGGAGATTGGAATTCCTGGTGTAGCGGTGGAATGCGCAGATATCAGGAGGAACACCAATGGCGAAGGCAGATCTCTGGGCCGTAACTGACGCTGAGGAGCGAAAGCATGGGGAGCGAACAGGATTAGATACCCTGGTAGTCCATGCCGTAAACGTTGGGAACTAGATGTGGGGACCATTCCACGGTCTCCGTGTCGCAGCTAACGCATTAAGTTCCCCGCCTGGGGAGTACGGCCGCAAGGCTAAAACTCAAAGGAATTGACGGGGGCCCGCACAAGCGGCGGAGCATGCGGATTAATTCGATGCAACGCGAAGAACCTTACCAAGGCTTGACATATACCGGAAACGGCCAGAAATGGTCGCCCCGCAAGGTCGGTATACAGGTGGTGCATGGTTGTCGTCAGCTCGTGTCGTGAGATGTTGGGTTAAGTCCCGCAACGAGCGCAACCCTCGTCCTATGTTGCCAGCACGTAATGGTGGGAACTCATGGGATACTGCCGGGGTCAACTCGGAGGAAGGTGGGGATGACGTCAAATCATCATGCCCCTTATGTCTTGGGCTTCACGCATGCTACAATGGCCGGTACAAAGGGCTGCGATACCGCAAGGTGGAGCGAATCCCAAAAAGCCGGTCTCAGTTCGGATTGAGGTCTGCAACTCGACCTCATGAAGTCGGAGTCGCTAGTAATCGCAGATCAGCAACGCTGCGGTGAATACGTTCCCGGGCCTTGTACACACCGCCCGTCAAGTCATGAAAGTCGGTAACACCCGAAGCCAGTGGCCGAACCCGCAAGGGACNGGTAACACCCGAAGCCAGTGGCCGAACCCGCAAGGGACGGAGCTGTCGAAGGTGGGATTGGTGATTAGGACTAAGTCGTAACAAGGTAGCCGTACCGGAAGGTGCGGCTGGATCACCTCCTTTCTAAGGAGCACGTGTCGTCCCGTCTGTATACAGCGGAATATGGCGACCAGTCATACCAAGACGAATGTTCTTGGATGGCGCTCATGGGTGGAACATTGACATTGATATGAGGACGGTTAGTTCTCGGGCCGGTACGCTCCTTCGGGAGTTGGAACGCTCGGGTTCTGGAGAGAGTCATATATGCACGCTGTTGGGTCCTGAGGGACCGGAACAACTGGGACGTCACGTTCTGGTTGATCTGATTCTTCTGGACTTTTTCTCGTTGGCATCACTTGCCGGCGGGAAGGGTACCGCCCGTACTTTGAGAACTACACAGTGGACGCGAGCATCTTAAATTTGCCGCAGTGATCTTCGGATGCTGCGGTCAATTACAAAGATCTATTTATAGATCATTGGTCAATTTCGGTCGCGAATTTATTCGCGGCACTTAATCGATTCAAACTCATGTGATTTCAAATTTTTAAGAGCAAACGGTGAATGCCTTGGCATGTAGAGCCGAAGAAGGACGTAGTAATCTGCGATAAGCCTCGGGGAGTTGATAAACGAACTGTGATCCGAGGATGTCCGAATGGGGAAACCCCGCCAGGCCCGTGAGGTGACCTGGTGACTCCCGCCTGAATATATAGGGCGGGTAGAGGGAACGTGGGGAAGTGAAACATCTCAGTACCCACAGGAAGAGAAAACAACAGTGATTCCGTTAGTAGTGGCGAGCGAACCCGGATGAGGCTAAACCGATCATGTGTGATAGCCGGTAGGCGTTGCATGGTCGGGGTTGCGGGACTTTTCTGCCAATTCTACCGAATGGTAAGGGTTAGAACGTTGTATAGACGAACAGGATTGAAAGCCTGGTCATAGAGGGTGCGAACCCCGTAGTCGAAATGCAGCAATCGCCCGAGAAGTATCCCAAGTAGCACGGGGCCCGAGAAATCCCGTGTGAATCCGTCAGGACCACCTGATAAGCCTAAATACTCCTACATGACCGATAGTGAACAAGTACCGTGAGGGAAAGGTGAAAAGTACCCCGGGAGGGGAGTGAAATAGTACCTGAAACCGTTTGCTTACAAACCGTTGGAGCCAGCTTTGTTCTGGTGACAGCGTGCCTTTTGAAGAATGAGCCTGCGAGTTAGTGATATGTGGCGAGCTTAACCCGAGAGGGGAATGCGTAGCGAAAGCGAGTCTGAATAGGGCGATTCAGTCGCATGTCCTAGACCCGAAGCGAAGTGATCTATCCATGGCCAGGTTGAAGCGACGGTAAGACGTCGTGGAGGACCGAACCCACTTCAGTTGAAAATGGAGGGGATGAGCTGTGGATAGGGGTGAAAGGCCAATCAAACTTCGTGATAGCTGGTTCTCTCCGAAATGCATTTAGGTGCAGCGTTGCGTGTTTCTTGCCGGAGGTAGAGCTACTGGATGGCCGATGGGGCCCAAAAGCTTACTGACGTCAGCCAAACTCCGAATGCCGGTAAGTGAGAGCGCAGCAGTGAGACGGTGGGGGATAAGCTTCATCGTCGAGAGGGAAACAACCCAGACCACCAACTAAGGTCCCAAAGCGCGTGCTAAGTGGGAAAGGATGTGGAGTTGCACAGACAACCAGGAGGTTGGCTTAGAAGCAGCCACCCTTGAAAGAGTGCGTAATAGCTCACTGGTCAAGTGATTCCGCGCCGACAATGTAACGGGGCTCAAGCACGCCACCGAAGTTGTGGCATTGATATTTTTGGTTAGCCGCACCCTTGTGGTGTTGGTTCAGCCGTGTTGATGGGTAGGAGAGCGTCGTGTGGCCAGCGAAGCGGCGGTGTAAACCAGCCGTGGAGGCCACACGAGTGAGAATGCAGGCATGAGTAGCGAAAGACGGGTGAGAAACCCGTCCTCCGAAAGATCAAGGGTTCCAGGGCCAGGCTAATCCGCCCTGGGTAAGTCGGGACCTAAGGCGAGGCCGACAGGCGTAGTCGATGGACAACGGGTTGATATTCCCGTACTGACGAAAAACCGCCCAAGCTAATCCAGTAATGCTAAGCATCTGAATCCCCTAGATGGATCCCTTCGGGGTGAAGCGTGGGGCCTAGCGTGCGACCCTATGCTGGTGCGGTTAGCGTATTAACAGGTGTGACGCAGGAAGGTAGCTGAGCCGGGCGATGGTTGACCCGGTCTAAGGATGTAGGGCGAACGATAGGCAAATCCGTCGTTCATGATGCCTGAGACCCGATGGGTAGCCCGTAAGGGTGAAATCAGTGATCCTATGCTGCCAAGAAAAGCATCGACGCGAGGTTTTAGTCACCCGTACCCCAAACCGACTCAGGTGATCAGGTAGAGAATACTAAGGAGATCGAGAGAATCGTGGTTAAGGAACTCGGCAAAATGCCCCCGTAACTTCGGGAGAAGGGGGGCCTGAGGCGTGAACGGACTTGCTCCGGGAGCGTTCGAAGGCCGCAGAGACCAGTGGGAAGCGACTGTTTACTAAAAACACAGGTCCGTGCTAAGTCGCAAGACGATGTATACGGACTGACGCCTGCCCGGTGCTGGAAGGTTAAGAGGAACGGTTAGCCGCAAGGCGAAGCTGAGAATTTAAGCCCCAGTAAACGGCGGTGGTAACTATAACCATCCTAAGGTAGCGAAATTCCTTGTCGGGTAAGTTCCGACCTGCACGAATGGCGTAACGACTTCCCAGCTGTCTCAACCGCGAACTCGGCGAAATTGCATTACGAGTAAAGATGCTCGTTACGCGCAGCAGGACGGAAAGACCCCGTGACCTTTACTACAGCTTGGTATTGGTGTTCGGTGTGGCTTGTGTAGGATAGGTGGGAGACTGTGAAGCTTGGACGCTAGTTCAGGTGGAGTCATTGTTGAAATACCACTCTGGTCATATTGGATACCTAACTTCGAACCGTGATCCGGTTCAGGGACAGTGCCTGGTGGGTAGTTTAACTGGGGCGGTTGCCTCCTAAAAAGTAACGGAGGCGCCCAAAGGTTCCCTCAACCTGGTTGGTAATCAGGTGTCGAGTGTAAGTGCACAAGGGAGCTTGACTGTAAGACTGACAAGTCGAGCAGGGACGAAAGTCGGGACTAGTGATCCGGCAGTGGCTTGTGGAAGCGCTGTCGCTCAACGGATAAAAGGTACCTCGGGGATAACAGGCTGATCTTGCCCAAGAGTCCATATCGACGGCATGGTTTGGCACCTCGATGTCGGCTCGTCGCATCCTGGGGCTGGAGTAGGTCCCAAGGGTTGGGCTGTTCGCCCATTAAAGCGGTACGCGAGCTGGGTTTAGAACGTCGTGAGACAGTTCGGTCCCTATCCGCTGCGCGCGCAGGAAATTTGAGAAGATCTATCCCTAGTACGAGAGGACCGGGATGGACGAACCTCTGGTGTGTCAGTTGTTCCGCCAGGAGCACCGCTGATTAGCTACGTTCGGAACGGATAACCGCTGAAAGCATCTAAGCGGGAAGCCGGCTTCGAGATGAGATTTCCATCCCTTCGGGGGAGAGGCTCGCAGCTAGACTACTGCGTTGATAGGCCGGATGTGGAAGTGGGGACTAAAGACCCATGAAGCTGACCGGTACTAATAAGCCGATAATTTGATAACACTCAGTTTGAAGAAGCTGCTTTAGCGTCCACTATGTGGTTCTCGATGTACGGTCGAGAACAACGCCCCACGGTGTTGAATAAACACCGTGAGGCTCTATAACTAAAAAATATAGAATCGATTCATCGGAAGATGTTTCGGCGGCTATAGCGAGAGGGAAACGCCCGGTCACATTCCGAACCCGGAAGCTAAGACTCTCAGCGCCGATGGTACTGCAGGGGGGACCCTGTGGGAGAGTAGGACACCGCCGGACTTAACTTAGAAA